>JAZTZT010000155.1:0-16094 GCA_045637605.1 Pilosibacter sp. | reverse complement strand
TGTCAGTTTGGAAGTGACATTGGGAAAGACGACCAAGCGTGTAGGAGTGACCAAAGCGGGGGTTTACACACTGACGTTCCCATGGATGAATGAATATGATCTGAAGATCCGTACAAACCGCAGTGTGAGACTGGATGATATCCGTGTGTATACATATGAACAGTACGGAAAGATTTATGGACCGCATGGAGAAGAACAGGAACTGGCGGATGATTTTCGGATTTTGAATAGTCAGTTGCCGTGATTAGAATGAAAAAGGAGGAGCGGGCATGGAAGAGAACAGAAATTTAGAAGAACTGTTGACCAAGATCGAAGAGAGTGAGCGTAGGCAGGAGAAGTATGCAAAACGCCAGTATCTGATGACAATGGTCATGGCATTGTGTTGCATAGGGATCTTCTGTGCTGTTTTTTTGGCATATAAAAGTGTGGTTCCGACTGCGCAGAAGTCGCTTCAGACCATCGGAGCTGTAGCGGAGGATCTGGGGAAGGTATCCAATCAGCTGACTGAGGCAGATCTTGCTGCTCTGGTAGATCATGTAGATAAACTGGCGATCAACAGCGAAGAGGGAATTCAGAAAGCACTGGAGCAGATTAATTCCATTGATATTGATAGTTTGAATCAGGCAATTCAGGATCTCTCCGACGTGGTTTCGCCTCTGGCGAGACTGATGGGGCGGTTCAACTAAGAATTTCGTAACAACCTTAGCGGTTCTGTTAATTGCAATACGATCCTGAATGTGCTATGATGAAACTGGCACAAAAGAGATTTGTGTACACGGGAGGATGAAACATGAAAAAAACAGCCTTAGTCATCATGGCAGCCGGTATCGGCAGTCGTTTCGGCGGTGGTATCAAGCAGTTAGAACCGGTTGGACCAAGTGGCGAGATCATCATGGATTATTCCATTCACGATGCATTAGAGGCCGGATTTGATAAGATTGTATTTATTATAAGAAAAGATCTGGAAGCAGATTTCAGGGAGATTATAGGAAATCGTATTGAAAAGATTGCTCCAGTGGAGTATGTATTTCAGGAGATTGATGATCTTCCGGAAGGATTCTCCGTTCCGGAAGGAAGAACAAAACCTTGGGGAACCGGTCAGGCAATCCTGGCAGCGAAGGATGTGATCAAGGAGCCGTTTATCGTGATCAATGCAGATGATTATTATGGCAAAGAGGGCTTCAAACGTATTCATGATTATATGATCCATGAGATGGATGAAGATGGTGAGCTGTACGATATGTGTATGGCAGGCTTTGTGCTTCGCAACACGCTCAGTGAAAACGGCGGTGTCACACGCGGTATTTGTTCTGTAAATGAGAATGGATATCTGACAAAGGTGACAGAAACTTACAACATTTACCGTGGGGAAGATGGCATGCATGCGACAACCCGTGATGGCGAACCGGTATCGGTTGAGGCGGACCAGCACGTATCGATGAATATGTTTGGTCTTCCGGCGAAGTTTCTGGAAGAACTGGAAGAAGGATTCCCGAGATTTCTGGCGAACATAAAAGACGGTGATCTGAAGGCGGAGTATCTGCTTCCGACGATCGTTGACCGCTGTATTCGTGAGAAGAAAGGCTCCGTTCGCTTGTTAGAGACTCAGGATAAGTGGTTTGGAGTGACATATAAAGAGGATAAGCCGACGGTTGTTGCTGCGATTCGTAAACTGGTTGATGACGGAGTATATCCGGAAAAGCTATTTTAGAACTTTTATGAATGAACGTTCCCGCTCTTTTCTGCATAGTATATCCTAATAGGATTTCTGTATGAGGAGCGGGAATTTTTATGGAACTGGTGTATCGCGGATACCCACAGAAATATGAGAAGAAACCGTATCGGATTTATAACAGGGAATTTCAACAAGATATGTCGGCAGAATGGGATGACCGACGGAGGTTGCAGGCGGAGTATGAGTATGTACGAGGCTTGTATCCGCTGAATATGAAAAACTGGCAGCGGTTTGTAGAAGAAGAGTTTGACCGAGAGGATGGTCCAAACAGCGCAATTTATGATGAATGGCCGGATCGTGAGTGGCTGTATGGAATGCGAAGTCGGATCATGAGAAATGCAGGAGAGCAGGGACGCATGACCAATGAGGATGTAGTTCTGGTCATGATCCTTCATGAGATGCTTCGCAGACGAGGAAGGAATAATATGCCTTTTCGGAGGCAATGATATACAGAAGAAGTAAGGAAGAGACCGAATGAAGACGGGAAAAAAGATTGCAGTATTGTCTGCCGTATTTTTAATCGCGGCAGTTGTTTATTTTATGTGGCCTATGGGCAAAACAGAGGAAGGCGGAGAGCAGATCACTTACACCGCGATGGAAGAGGCAACCCTTCCGATCGTGTATCCGAAAATGGGTGAGGTTATGCTGGCTCCGTTGCTGGGAAACCGTGAAGAAAAGGCTGTTACGGCAGAACGCAACAGTCTTCTTGTGCTGCCGGAAGACCGACGTCTGGAAGTGGTAGTGGCAGAAGCGAAGGAAGTAGTGTCTTTGGGATATGAGATCCGCAGTCTGGATGCGGAACATTTGATTGAACGTGCCGAGTTAAAAGAGTGGAACTTAGAAAATGGATCGATTTCGGTAACGCTTCCGATTCAAAATCTGATCGTAGAGGAAACAGAATATCAGCTTGGGATCCATGTCGGATTGAACGATGGTTCTGCAGTTTGGTATTACTCCAGGATTATCGAAACAGATCGTGCACATGCTATGGACATGATGGCTCTGGCAGCCGAGTTTTCACAGAAAACATTTCATTATGATTCTGCACATGATCTGACTATGTATATGGAGACCTCTCCGAGTGCGGATAACAGTAGTTTCGGTGTAGTAACACTGAAAAACAATTTCAATCAGATGACCTGGGGAAGCATGGGGATTGAGCGAAGCTCCGAACCACGTATGACCTTGAAGGAGCTGGACGGTGATGTGGCCAATATCGAATTAAAATATGAAGTGTCCAGAACCGATGAAGTGACCGGAATCGAAACATTTATGGTTATCGAGAATTTTACGATGAAATGGACCAACCAGCGAATCTACATGATGGATTATGAGCGCCGGATGAATGAAGTGTTTACGGGAGACCGTGATTCTTTTTCCGGTAAGCGTATTCTTCTTGGAATTTCCGATGGCGAAGATCTATATGTGGTAAAGAGCGCTGATGACCGATATGTGGTGTTTGTGAATAATCGCGAACTTTGGTCTTATGATACAAAAAACGGAACGATTGCGTTGGTATTTTCTTTTGCGGACACAGACGAAGAAAGAACCTTGGATGTAAGAGCATACGAAGACCGCCATGGTATTGAAATTCTTCGAGTTGGAGACGATGGTGAGATTGATTTTCTGGTTTACGGATATATGAATCGTGGTAATCATGAGGGGTGGACCGGTGTTTCCTATTATTGTTATCATGCAGAGGATAATGTACTGGAAGAACAATTTTTTCTTCCGGCTTCGGAACCGTTTGAAGCGTTGGCTGACGATATCAGACAGCTGGCATATGAGGGAGAAAATGGAAATCTCTATTTATATATGAAAGGTTCCATTTACGGAATCGACATGACCAGCCATGAATATGTGGTGGTGGCCTCTGGGCTCAGCAGGGAACGATTTGCAGTCAGCGCCAATTCCTCCAGGATCGCATGGCAGGAGAATACCGGACTGTATGATTCCAAAGTCCTGCATATCATGGACTTAAATACAGGAAACAAGACACAGATCGGTGATGGGAAAGGTGATTCGTACCGGATTTTAGGATTTGTCGGAAACGACTGCGTGTATGGTATCGGAAACTCCGGAGATTACATGATGGCCGGTGGTCGAGTGACGGGACTTTATTTGAAGTCACTGGAAATTGTAGATGAGAGCATGGAAACAGCGATGCATTACGAAAAGAAGGGGTATTATATTCGTGATGTGATCGTGGATGAGAGTCGAATCCATATCACCAGAGTTCGTGACCGCCTGAATGGATTTTTTGAAGAAGGATCCGGAGACACTCTGGTCTGCAATGTGGAAACAATGCCAAAGAGAACAGATGAGATTGGTTGGTATGCCTCCAATGTGAAAGGCAGAACCTACTTTGTTCAGCTTTCAAAGGAAATTTCATCGAATCAAAGAATAAAACGAGAGTCTCCGAAAAAGCTGGTATTTGGAGATGACCGTGTGCTCAATCTGGATAATGGAGGTCTTGCAGACGGAGAGGTGATTGAATTTTACGCGTATGGACGTGGTCGTTGCCTCGGTATTTTCACTGATTTTGCAGAGGCGGTCCAGGTGGCTTACGATAATATGGGATTCGTATCTGTCGGCGCCAATGCTCCGATCTGGAGCCGTATCAATAAGCCGAATGCGTATTTTATGCGAGATATCTCAAATGCTGTGAAGCAGTTTGATCAGAGAAAAGAGTTATTTACAGGCGTGAGCAAGAGGTTCGAAGATGGTCTGGCTTTGGATGCTTCCGGAACTGCGCTGAACCAGATCCTATATTTTGTCAGTCAGAATCATTTGGTGCTTGTTAATACAGGAAATGACAGATATCAGTATCTGACCGGATATGATCAGAGTCATGTGCGAATTTGGGATCCGATGTCTGAACAATCTGAAACTATTGCCCTTGAAACTGCAAAAGAGCGATTTGAAAAAGCAGGCAATGACTTTATTTGTTTTATTTCTGAAAAATAAAGGAAAAACCGTGCTTTACAAATTGTGAGAGTGTGTTATAATTTATTCGTCAAAGTATAACCAAAATTCTGAAATTGGGAAGAATTCCGGTTGCAGTGGAATTCGTTGATTCGATATATATAGAGGTGCAGTATGAAACAGTACATTATGAAGGGCGGTAATCCTCTCGTTGGTGAGGTAGTGATCGGCGGAGCTAAGAACGCAGCCCTGGGAATTCTGGCAGCAGCCATTATGACAGACGAAGATGTTGTCGTGGAAAATCTGCCGGATGTCAGCGATATTAATGCGCTGATCGAGGCAATCTGCCATCTTGGCGCGAAAGTCGAGCGTCTGAATCGCCACACGGTAAAGATCAATGCAAAAGAGATCCATGCCGTTACAGTTGAAGATGAGCATATGAGAAAGATCCGTGCGTCTTATTATTTTATCGGCGCATTACTTGGTAAATATAAGAGTGCGGAGGTTCCGCTTCCGGGCGGCTGTACGATCGGAAGTCGTCCGATCGACCAGCATTTAAAAGGTTTCCGTGCATTAGGCGCAGATGTTAACATCTCATCCGGCGCAGTTCTGGCACATGCGATCGATCTGATCGGAAGCCATATTTATCTCGATGTAGTTTCTGTTGGAGCAACCATCAACATTATGATGGCTGCAGCAATGGCAGAAGGAGAGACGATCTTAGAGAACGTTGCGAAGGAGCCGCATGTTGTTGATGTGGCTAACTTCCTGAATAGCATGGGTGCCAACATCAAAGGTGCAGGTACTGATGTGATCCGTATCAAAGGTGTAAGACGTCTTCATGGAACGGTTTATTCGATCATTCCGGACCAGATCGAGGCGGGCACATTTATGTGCGGTGCAGCGATCACACGCGGAGACATTATGGTAAAGAATGTTATTCCGAAACATATGGAGGCAATTTCCGCAAAACTTCTGGAGATGGGCTGTGAAGTCGTGGAGTTTGATGAGGCGATCCGAGTAGTTGGTAAACCGAAACAGCGCCACATGAACTTCAAGACACTGCCGTATCCGGGATTTCCGACGGATATGCAGCCGCAGATGACGGTTGCACTGGCTCTTGCAGAGGGTACCAGCGTGGTGACAGAGAGTATTTTTGAAAACCGTTTCAAGTATGTGGATGAGCTTGCGCGCATGGGTGCAAACATCCAGGTGGAAGGTTCTGTTGCGATCGTAGAAGGTGTAAATGGATTTACCGGTGCCCAGGTTGAGGCTCCGGACCTTCGTGCAGGCGCAGCTCTCGTCATGGCAGGTCTTGCAGCAGAAGGTTATACGACAGTAAATGAGATCGAGTACATCGAGCGTGGATATGAGAATTTCGTTGAGAAACTTCGTCTTCTTGGCGCAAACATCGAGCAGGTGGATTCCGAGAAAGAGGCTCAGAAATTCAAACTTCGCGTGGGATAGTAAAAAATTGAGGATTCCGTAAAAAGTCTCTTGACAATTGGCGGAGAATCCGATATTATACTGTCTGCAACAATTGAATAAAAGTTCGCAAAGCAATATCCCTTATTCAGAGTGATGGAGGTACATAGGACCTGTGAAGTCACGGCAACCCCTGTTAATCGCGCGAGCGAGAGGGCAGGAAGGTGCCAGCCTGAGCGAGAAATCGAGCAATAAGAGGATTTGATATAAACTGTTAAATCAAGTCCGCTTAAAGTATGTAAAAGCGGACTTTTCTTTTACTCGAAAAAAGGAGAAAACATGGAGAAGAGATTATTTACTTCCGAGTCCGTAACAGAAGGACATCCGGACAAAATGTGTGATGCAATTTCCGATGCAGTTCTTGATGCGATCATGGCACAGGACCCGATGGCTCGTGTAGCATGTGAGACAGCTGTAACAACAGGTCTTGCAGTGATCATGGGTGAGATCACAACAAGCGCATACGTTGATATCCAGAAGATCGTTCGTGAGACCGTTCGCGAGATCGGTTACGACAGAGCAAAATACGGCTTTGACTGCGATACTTGTGGTGTGATCACAGCGATCGATGAGCAGTCTGCTGATATCGCTATGGGTGTTGATAAAGCACTGGAAGCGAAAGAGAATAAGATGACAGATGATGAGATCGAGGCAATCGGTGCCGGTGACCAGGGTATGATGTTCGGTTATGCTACAAACGAGACACCGGAACTTATGCCGTATCCGATCTCCCTTGCACACAAACTTTCCAAGCGTCTTACAGATGTAAGAAAGAACGGTACACTTCCGTACTTAAGACCGGACGGTAAGACTCAGGTTACGGTAGAGTACGATGAGAATGGCAAGCCGCTTCGTCTTGATGCAGTTGTACTTTCCACACAGCACAACGAGAACGTAACTCAGGAGCAGATCCATGCGGACGTAAAAGAGCACATTTTCAACGTAGTTCTTCCGCAGGAGATGATCGATGAGAATACAAAGTTCTTTATCAACCCGACAGGCCGTTTCGTGATCGGTGGTCCGCACGGTGATACAGGTCTTACAGGAAGAAAGATCATCGTTGACACATATGGCGGTTACGCTCGTCACGGCGGCGGTGCATTCTCCGGTAAGGACTGTACAAAAGTTGACCGTTCCGCAGCATACGCAGCACGTTACGTTGCAAAGAACATCGTAGCAGCGGGCCTTGCTGACAAGTGTGAGATCCAGCTTTCCTACGCGATCGGTGTTGCACAGCCGACATCTGTAATGATCGACACATTCGGTACAGGTAAACTTTCCGATGAGAAACTGGTTGAGATGATCCGTGAGAATTTCGATCTTCGTCCGGCTGGTATCATCAAGATGTTAGACCTTCGCCGCCCGATCTACAAGCAGACAGCAGCTTACGGTCACTTCGGCAGAACTGATATTGAGTTACCGTGGGAGAAACTTGATAAGGTTGAAGATTTAAAGAAATATTTATAATATTTAAATAGAGATAAAAAGGCCCCTGGGATATGATTCCCGGGGGCTTTTCTATTGCTTATTTAAAGATTTACAGGTTCTGGAAATCGATGGTTGCATTGCCTTCTGCGTCATAAATAACCGCATCTTTATCCATGATGAGTCTGTCAACAGTCTCAACCAGTGCCTGCGGAGACGGGTAAGCCGGTTTGTAGTTTGCAATGATCTCTTTTGCTGTTGCACCATCATTGCTGAGAAGAGCATCTGCCACGAAGAGCTGTGCTTTTGCAGAGTTCACACATAGTTTTTCCACATCGATGACCTGGAAGTCGATACCGTGAACGATTCCCGCTTCACCGCTTGCGAAGAACTGTACGCCCGGCATGATCTGTGTTACATCGCCGAAGTCAGTAGTTCCGGACATCCATGCGTTGTAGTCAAAGGATACACGGTCAGCACCAACGAGATCGCCACAGCAATCCTCAGCCAGTTTCATTAAAGTCGGGTCATGGAACGCCGGAGAGTGACCCGGACGGTCAGAGATTTCTACGCCTGCGCCCATGGAAAGAGCAGCACCTGCCATGGCACGGTTTAATTTTTTATTTTCAAACTCGATAGCAGCAAGTGTTTTTGCACGAACATGGCTTTCCAATACCAGTTCATCCGGAATGATGTTAACTGCACAGTTTACACCCATAGCTACCGGATGGAAGCGGATGATATCTTTCTCCTGGAATGTTTCACGCAGGTTGTTAGCTGCCTGCATACCGAGCATTGCAGCATACTGAGCATTGATACCAAGGTGCGGATAGCCGCCTGCGTGAGCGGATCTTCCCTTGAATTTTAATGTCTTCATGATGCATCCGTTGTTTCCTGCTGTACAGGAGAAATCAACATTTGCTTCCGGAGCTGTGTTGTTGCCGTGTACCATAACTGCAATATCAACGCCGTCAAAGAAGCCGCGCTTCATTAATTCGATCTTACCAGCAAAGAATGTGATAGTACCATCTTTACGAAGCTGTTCGCGGAAACCGAGCTGGATCATTTCTTCTGCCGGAACAGTCATAAGGCGGATCTTTCCGCACATTCCATCGAGAGCGCCCGGCTGTTTTAAAGCAGCTGCGATACCTAATAAAGTAGCTGCTTGTGCATGGTGACCGCAGCAATGAGTCATCCCGTTTACAGATTCCGGATGGTTTGCGATGTCGAGAGCATCCAGTTCGCCCATGATCACGAGAGTCGGGCCTGGTTTGCCTGTATCGATATCTGTATAAAAGCCAGGAATATTTCCTGCCTGTGTCAGTGTATAGCCAAGAGCTTCAAACTGCTCTGTCAGATATCCATTTGCTTCCCACTCTGTAAAGCCGGTCTGTGGATGAGCCCAGAGCCAGCGCTCGGAATCATAAATAAGCTGTTTGATTGCGTCAACGTTGTTCACAATCTGCTGTTGTCTGTTTGTCATTTTTCACGTTCCTCCTAAAATTACAAAGGTTTTCATATTGTATTATTATAGCATTAAAGTGTTAAAAAACGAATAGTTTCCATAAAGAAATATTTTAGAATTGTTTTATAAACGAGGTGATAGAAATATGCTATACTGTTTGTAGAAATGAGTAATGAATGAAAGCAAAGGAGGCGCTGTACAAGCATGAAAATTCGTACAAGGCTTGCGATCGCGTTTCTGACGATCACAGTTGTTCCGATCACGTTGATCTATCTGGCAATCATGTCGTTGTATAATTATCAGGGAAAGATGTTCAGTGAGACGTATGGTCTGGAAGAGCAGGTGGATCTGGCGTCCGGTGCTTCGATCCGTGTGTTCAGCCGCCTGACAGAATCGATCCAGATGGAGATCGATCAGATGTTAAAACATGATCCGGAAAAATTCCATGACCGGACTTATTTAGATAAGATGAATACGAACCTTGCCAAGGCGCATTCCTTCCTGATCCTCTTAGACGATCAGGAACTGGTCTACACAGGTAATCAGGCAATGACGCATGATCTGGCAACAGAAATCCGAAACTTCGAGGATCTGGGAGAAACTGCGTCCTGGGGAAATTATCTGGATGATAATACGGAACACTTGATCAAACAGCGCGGGTTCCGTTTTGCCGATGATTCGGAGGGAACGATCCTTCTGGTGACCAATGTCGTGGAAGTGATCCCGGAAGTGAGATCCATGTTTGTGGAGATGCTGGTTGCCAGCGGTATTATTTTGATCCTGACGGGTGCGATTATGGTTGCTTGGGTTTACCGTTCTATCTGGAAGCCGCTCGGTCAGCTTCAGGAGGCGACAAAACAGATTCGTGACGGAAATCTGGATTTCACACTGGATGTGGAAGATGATGATGAGATCGGGCAGTTGTGTCAGAACTTTGAAGAGATGAGGATCCGTCTGAAAGAGACGACGGAGGAGAAGATCCAGTATGATAAAGAGAGTAAAGAATTGATCAGTAATATTTCCCACGATCTGAAAACACCGATCACAGCGATCAAGGGATATGCAGAGGGAATCCTTGACGGTGTTGCATCTTCTCCGGAGAAGTTGGAACGATATATCAGAACGATCTACAACAAAGCAAACGATATGGACCGTCTGATCGCAGAACTGACATTTTATTCCAAAATCGACACGAATAAGATTCCGTATGCATTTGCAAAGATCAATGTGGCAGACTATTTTGGCGACTGTATCGATGAGGTGGGACTGGATCTGGAAGCTCGCGGTGTAGAACTGGGATATTTTAATTATGTAGATGAAGATGTTCTGGTTATTGCAGATGCTGAGCAGATTAAGAGAGTGGTGGACAACATTATCGGTAACTCACTCAAATATATGGACAAGAAGAAACGGACGATCAACATTCGCATTTTGGATGTGGGTGATTTTGTACAGGTAGAGATCGAGGATAATGGAAAAGGCATCGGACAGAAGGAGCTTCCATACATTTTTGACCGGTTCTATCGAACCGATTCTTCCAGAAATTCTGCAACAGGTGGAAGTGGTATCGGTCTTTCTATCGTAAAGAAGATCATCGAGGACCATAGCGGAAAAATCTGGGCGACCAGCAAACTGGGAATCGGAACAGAGATTCATTTTGTATTACGAAAGATTAATGCATAAATGAGTCGAAAAGCGATTTTTTAGATAAAGGAGCAGATTATGAGTAAGATTTTAATTGTAGAAGATGAAGTGAGTATTGCGGAACTGGAGAAGGACTATTTGGAATTGTCCGGTTTTGAAGTAGAGATTGAACATGACGGACACAGTGGATTGAAGCGCGCCCTTGAGGAAGACTTTGATCTGTTTATTCTGGATCTAATGCTTCCGGAGGTGGATGGATTTGAAATCTGTAAGAAGATTCGCGAGACAAAGAATACTCCGATCATCATGATCTCAGCAAAGAAAGATGACATCGATAAGATCCGTGGACTTGGCCTTGGAGCAGACGATTATATCACAAAACCGTTCAGCCCGAGTGAGATGGTGGCTCGTGTAAAAGCACATTTATCTCGCTATGAGCGCCTGATCGGAAGTGGTATGCCGATGAATGATATCATTGAGATTCGTGGACTGAAGATCGATAAGACTGCACGTCGTGTCTATATCAATGGAGAAGAGAAAAACTTTACGACAAAAGAGTTCGATCTTCTGACCTTCCTGGCCCAGAATCCGAACCACGTGTATACGAAGGAGGAATTATTCTCCAAGATCTGGGACATGGAGTCCATCGGAGATATCGCGACAGTTACAGTTCATATTAAGAAGATCCGTGAAAAGATTGAACTGAACACAGCGAAGCCGCAGTACATTGAGACTATCTGGGGTGTGGGTTATCGCTTCAAAGTATAGGGAAAACTTGTTTTCTGTCCTTGTGATTTACTTGACAAATGGTCAGATTCCGAGGTATCATCTAATGCAGCATTAGGGAATTAAGGAATACACACAAGGGGATAAATTATGAATAAGAAAGTATTATTACAGGAGACAGAACTGTTTGTTCTGGATATGGATGGAACATTTTACCTGGACAACGAGATCATCGATGGATCTCTTGACTTTTTAGAAGAGGTAAAGCGTCTTGGTAAGCGTTTTGTATTCTTCACAAACAATTCATCCAAATCTCCGAAGACATACATCGACAAACTGGCAAAGATGAACTGCTTTATCGAGCGTGACCAGATCATGACTTCCGGAGATGTTATGATCCATTATTTAAAGGAAACTCATCCGGGCAAGACTGTGTACCTGGTAGGCACACCGGATTTGGAGGAGAATTTCAGAGAGAATGGGATCCTTCTCACAGAAGAACAGCCGGATGTGGTAGTGATCGGTTTCGACCTGACACTGACATATGAAAAGTTGATGCGCGCATGTCTCTATATCAGAAATGGTGCAGAGTTCCTTGCAACACATCTGGATATCAACTGCCCGACTCATGACGGATTTATTCCGGACTGTGGTTCTATGTGTGCAGCGATCGCACTGTCCACAGGAAAGACTCCGAAATATGTAGGTAAGCCGTTTAAGGAGACAGTAGACTATGTTCTTGCTAAGACCGGTGCAGAGCTTGAGAAAGTAACATTTGTAGGAGATCGTCTGTACACAGATGTAAAGACCGGTGTGGCCAACGGTGCTCATGGTATCCTTGTACTCAGTGGCGAGGTGAAATTTGAAGACGTAGCGGTGTCTGATGTGGTTCCGGATGCGATTTTTAATGGCCTGAAAGATATGGGCGAAATGTTAAAAACAATCGAATAAATATGAGAAAGACTGCCATGTGCATTTGCATGTGGCAGTTTTATGTTTCGTGTTTCCAATGCTTGACAAGGTGTTTGGGGAAGTTTAAACTAAAATGAGGACTTATGATTCATGTAGAAATAAGGGAGGTTATCATGAAGTATAAGACGAGATTTATGGCATTTTTTGGCACAATGATCTTGTTCCAGCTTGCTGCGAACTTCGCTCATCCGGTGACTCCGACGGTAATTCAGGAATTGGGACTGAATGATTATATGTTTGGTCTGGCTCTTGCGGCGATGATGCTGACCAACTTTTTAATGTCACCGTTTTGGGGAAAGATCAACGTATACATTTCTTCCAGAGCATCGCTCCTGATCGGCTGTTGTGGTTATGGAATCGCACAGGTGTGGTTCGGTTATGCGACGACAGAACTGCAGATCATTCTGGCCCGCATGTTTGCCGGATTGTTTACCGGTGGTATTTTCGTAAGCTTCCTGACTTATGTAGTAAACGTATCCAATCCGGAAGATCAGGCGAAGTATCTGACATACAGTGCGACGATCCAGAGTGTGGCAAGTGCATTTGGTTATATGATCGGTGGTTTTATCGGAGAATATTCTGTTAAGGCAGCGTTTCTGATCCAGGCAGGCACCTTATTTGTTGTTGCGATTTTGTTTTTTGTGATCTGTCTTCCGGACGGACAGACAGGCGTGAAGATTTCCGGAAAACAGCTTGCCAAAGAGGCAAATCCATTCCAGGCGTTCCTGGACAGCGGAAAGTTTATGAGCATTGCGTTTGCAATGTTGTTTGCAGTTAATATTCTGATCAACTTTGCCAATACCGGTTTCGACCAGGCGTTTAACTATTATCTGAAAGACCAGCTGGGCTTAACTTCTTCCTATAATGGAATTATCAAAGCGGCGGTAGGATTTGTGTCCTTTATCTCCAACATGACGCTTTGTATCTGGATCATTAATAAGACGAATACGAAGAAATCTATAGTGGTTCTTGTGACTGTTTGCGCGGCAGCGGCTCTCGGAACAACTGTGATCGGAAATATCGGTATCTTTATCGCATTTAGTATTCTTGTATATGCAGGATACTCCGTAAGTATTCCGGTTCTTCAGAATATGGTGGCAGCACAGGCTGACCCGGCCCAGAAGAATCTGGTCATGGGATTCTATAATGCGACAAAATCCCTGGGCAGTATTGCTGGATCTCTGATCGCAGGTTTCATTTATTCTGTCCATGCAAAACTTCCGTTCGGAATTACGTTTGCGATCTACGCGGTAAGTATTTTCGTGGCAGTTGGTTATCTGGTTTACAACAAAAAGGTTTCCAGATGTTAAGTTCATCTGAACGTTACATAGGAGGAAAATAATATGACATATAAGAAACGGTTTGCGTTGTATTTTGCCGTTATGATATTGTTTAATATGGCTGCAAGTTTTGCACATCCTGTAACACCGACCATTATTCAGGATCAGAATATGCATGATTACATGTTTGGTGTGGCGCTCGGTGTTATGCTGATCACCAACTTCCTGATGTCACCGTTCTGGGGAAAGATCAATGTGTACATTTCTTCCAGACGCACATTCCTGATCGGATGTCTTGGCTATGCGGTGGCGCAGCTCTGGTTTGCATATTCCGTCACAGAACTGCAGATCATTCTGGCTCGTATGTTTGCCGGACTGTTTACCGGTGGTATTTATGTAAGTTTCCTGACTTACATTGTTAATGTTTCCAATCCGGAAGATCAGGCGAGGTATCTGACTTACAACGCAACGATCCAGAGCGTGGGCAGTGCGTTTGGTTACATGATCGGTGGTTTCCTTGGCGAATTCTCTGTAAGAGGAACATTCCTGATCCAGGTAGCTTGTATTTTAATTTCCGGTGTTGCGTTTTATTTTATCTGCGTTCCGGATGCGATTCCGGGAGCAAAGATCAACGGAAAGCAGTTGGCGAAAGAGGTCAATCCGTTCCAGGCATTTATGGATTGCAGATTGTTTATGAGCGTGGCATTTGCGATGCTGTTTGCGGTAAACATCCTGATCAACTTTGCAAATACCGGTTTCGATCAGGCATTTAACTATTATCTGAAGGATCAGCTTGGTCTGACATCTTCTTATAACGGAATCATCAAAGCAGCGGTTGGTCTGGTATCCTTTGTATCCAATATGACAATCTGTGTATGGATTATCAATAAAACAGATACCAAGAAGTCCATGACTGTACTGGTTGCAATCTGTGCGGCTGCAGCACTTGGAATTACTGTATTTGAGAACATGGCGATCTTTATGGTACTTGGTGTGCTTGTATACGCAGGTTACTCCGTCAGCCTTCCGGTTATCCAGAACATGGTTGCGGCTCAGGCAGATCCGGCCCAGAAGAATCTGGTCATGGGATTCTACAATGCGACAAAGTCCCTTGGCAGTATCGCAGGTTCCTTCATTGCAGGCGGTATTTACGCGGTAAATGCAAAGCTTCCGTTTGGTATCACATTTGTGATCTACGCGGTGGGTGTTGTGGCAGCATTCGGATATATGGTGTATGCAAAAAAGGAAAGATAAACCTTCTTGACAGATTTTCAGATTGCTGATATAGTACAATACGGATTTAAGGGGAAGATTCGGGAGAGAACCTGGATCTTCTCTTTTTGTTTTGGATTTATGAAAGGAATATAGATGGAAACAGTAAGATTTGAAGAATTAAATTTAGATCCGCGCATCCTGCGTGCGATCACAGATATGGGATTTGAAGCAGCGTCTCCGATTCAGGCGCAGGCGATCCCGGTGCAGATGGAAGGAAAGGACATGATCGGTCAGGCGCAGACCGGTACAGGTAAGACAGCAGCGTTCGGTATCCCGATGCTGCAGAAGATTGATCCGGACAACCGTAAGACACAGGCGATCATTCTTTGTCCGACTCGTGAATTGGCGATCCAGGTAGCAGAGGAGCTTCGCAAGCTTGCAAAATATATGGCAGGAATCAAAATCCTTCCGGTTTACGGTGGTCAGGAGATTATTAAGCAGATCCGTTCCCTAAAGGGCGGTGTGCAGATTATCGTCGGAACACCGGGCCGTGTGATGGACCACATGAGAAGAAAGACCATCCGTACAGATGCAATTCACACAGCGGTTCTCGATGAGGCAGACGAGATGCTCAACATGGGTTTCCTTGAAGATATGGAGCTGATCCTTGGTGAAATGCCGGAGGAGCGTCAGACAGTGATGTTCTCTGCAACGATGCCGAGAGAGATCGCGGAGATTGCAAGAAAGTTCCAGAAGGAACCGGAAAATGTAAAAGTTGTAAAGAAAGAACTGACAGTTCCGGAAGTAACTCAGTATTATTATGAAGTAAAACCGAGAAATAAAGTGGAAGTTATGTGTCGTCTTCTGGATATGTATTCTCCGAAGCTTTCTGTTGTGTTCTGTAATACAAAGAATCAGGTAGATGAACTGGTGCAGGCACTTCAGGGTCGTGGTTATTTTGCGGAAGGTCTTCACGGAGATCTGAAGCAGGAGCAGCGAGACCGTGTTATGGACAGCTTCCGTAACGGTGCAACAGAGATTCTCTGTGCAACAGACGTTGCTGCCCGCGGTATCGACGTAGATGATGTGGAAGCAGTATTTAATTATGATATTCCGCAGGATGATGAATATTATGTACACCGTATCGGAAGAACCGGCCGTGCGGGCAGAACCGGAAGAGCGTTTAGCTTTGTGGTAGGCCGTGAAATTTACAAGTTAAAGG
>JAZTZT010000154.1:0-6053 GCA_045637605.1 Pilosibacter sp. | reverse complement strand
CATCTGAACATGGTGAACTGGTTTCTTTTCTCTTCTTGCCATAATAAAAGGCCTCCTATGATTTGTATTTTATCATAGAAGACCTTGTTATTAAACTTTTACAGACTTTTTTTCATAGTCTCAATATAATATATTTCGGATGATAAAAAGGCCGCACCCCGGGAAAATGGGATGCGGCCTTTATGTAGTTATCAATTATTTTTTCGGGTTGATCGCCATCGGTTTTACATCCTTCGGGATCGGAGCGATGTAACCTTCCGGACCTACACGTTTTGCAAGTTCTTCTTTTGCTTTTTCGATTGTTTCCGGGCTTTCAAGGATATCGATTGCAGTTGCAGCCATAACTTTACCTGCATATAACATACCCTTGTGGGCCATTGTGGATTTACCCTGTGCAACTTCCTGCCAGGAGTGACCCGGTGTACCGGCTGCAAGAGTACAGATATTTGCCTGAACAGTCGGACATACCCAGCTTACATCACTAACGTCTGTGGAACCTGCCATTGCAACTTCCATGTCCATGAGCGGAACTTTCGCTGTGCTGATGATATCGTTAATGTGCGGTGTGAGGAGAGCTTCCACTTTCGCTTTGTTGGATTTCTCATAACGAGTTAATACTGCCTGCATATCAATCTTATTTCCGCCGTAAGTATCTGCCATCTGTTTTGCAAATGCGATCTCTTCATCTGTGTATGTCGGTAATTCAATTGCATCCAGGTTCTTCTGCATCACTTCTTCCAGAACTGTGTTGTCGATCAGGTTGGAACATGCTTTTACGAACTGCATTTCCATTTTTGTTCCTGTCATGAGAGCGGCACCTCTTGCGATGTCATTGATTCTCTCGTAGATTTCCTGAACTAAGCTTGTCTTTGGAGCACGGATCAGGTAAAGAACCTCAGCAAACGGCTGAACTACGTTCGGGGAGAATCCGCCTGTGTTTGTGATCGCGTAATGAATTCTTGCTTCCTGGATCACATGTTCTCTTAAATACTGAACACCAGTGTTCATAAGTTCTACTGAGTCAAGAGCACTTCTTCCTTTTTCCGGAGAGCCGGCAGCGTGAGAGGAGATACCGTGGAAACGATAGTAAATCTGATAGTTTGCTGTGGAGCTGCCTACAGAAACAGCGTTCTGGTCAGCCGGATGCCAGGAAACAGCAAAGTCTAATTCATCAAACACACCGTCTCTTGCCATGAAGCCTTTACCGGAACCACCTTCTTCACCTGGACAGCCGTAGAAGATTACTGTACCTTCTTTTCTGTTTTCCTGAAGATATTCTTTCACTGCGATCGCAGCAGCAACAGAACCGACACCCAAGAGGTTGTGGCCGCAGCCATGACCCGGAGCGCCGTCAACGAGAGGTTTCTTCTCGAAGATACCTTCTACCTGGCTCAAACCGGAGAGGGCGTCATACTCGCCGAGGAAACCGATGACCGGTTTACCGGAACCGAAACGACCTGTGAAAGCAGTTGCGATATTTGCAACATTTTTTTCAACAGCAAAACCTTCTTTTTCAAGAAGTTCGCAAAGGATCTCTGTGGATTTAAACTCCTGGAATGCTGTTTCCGGATTGTCCCAAATCTGGTCGCTGGCAGTTGTAAGCAGTTCTTTTTCACGATCAATGGCCATTAAAGCCTGCTCTTTTGTGAATCCCATAATAATACCTCCTGAATTCATAAAGTGTGTGTATAGTGATGTGGCTCCGGACCGAAAACCCGGTCCGGAGCCAGAACATTCAAATTTATTGATGATTAGATTGTTTTACCATCGATAAGAACGCATTTGATCTTGCTGTCAACATCGAACGGAGAACCAGCCATGATAACGATATCAGCGTCTTTGCCTTCCTCAAGGGAACCTACGCGGTCAGCGATACCAATGTGTTTCGCCGGGTTGATTGTGATAGCCTGAAGAGCGTCGAACTCGTCCATACCAGCTTTTACAGCGAGGCCTGCGCATAACGGCAGATAGTGAAGCGGAGTTACCGGTGCATCTGTGATGATGGAAACCTGGCAGCCAGCTTTTGCAAGGATACCCGGTGTTTCCCATGTCTTGTTCTGAAGCTCGAACTTGGAAGCATGGCCGAATGTCGGACCTACTGCTAACGGGTAACCTGCGTTTACGAGCTCTTTTACGATCATGTGACCTTCTGTTACGTGCTCAAGAGTCATGTTAACATCCATCTCTTTTGCAATACGTACGAAAGTGAGGAGGTCGTTAGCCTGGTGAGCGTGAGCCTTTAACGGCATTTCTTTCTTTAATACCGGGATAAGAGCTGCGGACTTCTCATCATATGCCGGAAGTTTGGATACATCATCACCTGCAGCCTCAACTTTTGCCTTGTAAAGAGCAGCTTTCTTTAATGCGTTGCGAAGGTTTGCAGCAGATGTCATACGGCTGGAGATGCCTTTTGTCTGGTAGCAGCGTTTCGGGTTCTCACCGAATGCACACTTCATAGCAACGTCGTTCTTAACGATCATATCGTCAGCACATGTGCCAACCGGTTTGATCGCAGCGAATGTACCGCCGAGAATGTTTGCAGAACCTGGGCCTGTTGCGAAGGATGTAACACCTGCTTCAGCAGCCATACGCATACACGGATCGAACGGGTTGATTGCATCGATCGCACGAAGGTGCGGAGCAACCGGATCGTTCATTTCATTGTAGTCATGACCTTCGTAACCAATGCCGTAGCCGTCAAGACCGATGTGGCAATGAGCCTCTACGAAGCCCGGGTATACATGAAGATCTGTTGCGTCGATGATCTCGTCAGCGTTTAATCCTGTGCCGATCTTAACAATCTTGCCGTCTTCAATGAGAATGTCAGCAACGAAAGCTTCTTTGGAAATAGCATTGTGGATAGTACCGTTTTTAATACAGAGCATGAAAAATTCCTCCTGTTAAATAAAAAATATTTTAAGAAACAACGTTTCTTGGATTTCCTGCAAAAAATGCTTTAATGTTTCCATCAAGAATGGAAACAAGTCTCTGGCGGGTTTCAAGTCCTTTCCATCCCATATGCGGAGTCAGGATCACATTGTCCAGAGTGTAGAGAGGATTGTCCTCAGCCGGCGGTTCTGTTTCCTGAACATCCAGAGCCGCGCCTGCGATCACGCCATTCTGTAATGCTTCGATCAGCGCCGGTTCGTCTACCAAGGCACCGCGGGACGTATTTACAAGGAATGCGGTTGGTTTCATCTTGGATAAAGTCTCTTTATTGATGATATGTCTGGTCTGCGGAGTCAGCGGACAATGGAGAGAAATATAATCACTGTTCGCTAATAATGTATCCAGATCCACGTAACGAATACCATCGGAATCTTCACGAGGAGTTCTTGTATAAACAAGAATATCCATGTCCAGAGCTTTAGCGATCTTGATCACTGCACGGCCGATGTTTCCGGCACCGATGATACCAAGTGTTTTTCCATTTACTTCTACGTGCGGAACCTGAAGGTGCTTGGTAAAGTTAGAATGGTCGCCTTTTGCGAGCATCTTCATCTGAGTCTGCATGGTAGAGCTTAAATTCAGGATCATCATGATCGCTGTGTGTGCCACACGTTCAGAGCTGTAGGACGGTACATTGCAGACAATGATCCCCTTTTCTCTTGCAGCAGCCAGATCCAGGTTATTGTAACCGGTTCCTGCCTCACAGATGATTTTTACAGAGTCTGGGAATTGGCGGATCAGGTCTCCGCTTACCGGCATTTCTTTTGTTACAACAACGCCTGCACCCTGAATGCGCTCTAAAAGCTGTTCCGGAGTCGTATCGTCGTAAACAGTTACATCATCGGAAAGAATGGAAAAATCCAGATTTCCGTCATAGTTCATCTTTGCTGCATTTAAAACAACGGTTTTTTTATTCATTGGGTTCTTACCTCCAATCTTATAAATATTCCAGAAAGGATTTCAATATATCAGCCGGCAGCTGTCCCGGAGCCGAAGCCTGTCCGGCTGTTCCAAATGTCACAGCAGAACCGGATAAGGAACCACACACACGACTGACTGCACCGAGTTGTCCCATGGACATTGTGATCACAGGCGTCTTCCGGTGCTGTTCTTTCATAATAATAGTAGCGGAGAGTAATGTCAGAACATCAAGTTCATTCTTTGGCATCACCGCATATTTAGCAATATCCGCTCCCAGCTCCTGCATCTTGCAGAGGCTGTCCACGATTTCAGATTCTGCCGGAGTCTTTTTAAAATCATGTTTAGAAGCGACGATTTTTGTGGTGGGTGAATGATGGGCAGCAGTACAAAGGCGTATCATCACGTCATCGCCTTTGGAAAGTTCCACATCGACCAGATCAGCCAGTCCACTGTTAATCACAACCAGATTGAGGGCTTCATATTCTTCCGTGGAAATATCTGCCTGTCCGCCTTCTTCCAAGGTACGGATCGTGAACAAAAGAGGGATTTCGCCGAGGATATGACGAAGAGCTTGCAAAACTTCCAGACAACAGGCTTCCGTTCTGAAACCATCATAAAAATCCGCACGCCATTCCACCAAGTCACAAGGACTGTTTTGGAGTGTCTGTGCAGATCGAAGCAGGTTATGCAGATCCGTATCCGTAAGTGGAATGCAGATCTTTGGAAGACCTTCACCAAGAGTCATATTTCTGACTTGAACTACGCTTCCCATTGGTATTTCTCCTCTTGATTTTCTCTATAGCTAGTATAAAGGGAAAGAATTAAATTGTCAATATTCACCAAAAAGACATAAGTCACCGAGAAATTTCTTATGCGAAATAACCTTTTACAAAAAGAACTTGATGGTCGCGAAAGAAGTCGATATAATAGGTGAAAAATACTTGAGGAGTAGTAGAAAGTATGAGTAGTAATAAACATATGGCTGCGTTGGGAAGAATGATCGCATCCATGGCAATTTTCGGTACAGTCGGTATCTTCATTAAAAGCATTCCGTTTCCATCTGCGGTAATCGCACTGGGACGTGGCATCATCGGTTCCATTTTCCTGTTACTGACGGCGGCTGTGTCGAAGAAGGCGCTGGACATTCCGGCGATTAAAAAGAACTTGAAACTGCTGATCTTGTCAGGTGTGGCTATCGGCGTAAACTGGATCTTATTATTTGAATCTTACAAATATATTCCGGTATCGACAGCGACTTTGTGTTATTATCTGTCACCGGTATTTGTGACCCTTGCATCTCCGATCGTACTGAAGGAGAAACTGACAGGAATGAAGCTGGCATGCGTAGGTGCAGCGCTTCTTGGTATGGCATTGATCTCCGGAGTATTTCAGGGAGATGCGGCAGGTGGTCAGTTTACAGGAATCTTACTGGCTTGTGGTGCAGCCGTTCTTTATGCGACCGTTGTTCTGCTCAATAAATTTATTAAAGATATCCCGGCCAATGACTGTACAGTGATGCAGCTTGGTACAGTAGCTGTGGTGTTGCTTCCGTATGTGCTTTTAACGGAAAATCTTGGTGCGATCGCCTGGGAACCGTCTCATCTGGCGATGCTGCTGTTTGTTGGTATCTTACATACAGGAATTGCCTACAAGCTGTATTTTGGAGCAGTTCCGTATGTGGAAGGACAGACCATTGCGCTTGTCAGCTATGTGGATCCGGTGATCACGATCATCTTATCTGCGATCGTGTTAGGTGAGCCGTTGACAATTTACAGTATTGCAGGTGCGGTGCTGATCCTTGGTTCTACAATGGTGGGAGAATTAGTTGGAAAGAAATAAATGAGAGGTCGTCAGACAGATATGTCTGACGGCTTTTTTGCTTGTTTAATACGATGAAATATGTTATGATAAAAGTTGGGAATTATTGTTTCATCAACCGCAGTAATTGCGGTAAGGGGAAGGAGAAAATATATAATGAAGTACGATTTTACCAGTATTATTGACCGTCACGGAAAAGATTCCATCGCTGTAGATCCGGCTCCGGATTCTCCGTATCGTTCTGGTTTTGAATTAAAGCCTGGCTTCGATCATATTCCGATGTGGGTTGCTGATATGAACTTTGCAACTGTTCCGACAATCCAGGAAGAGATCATCAAGCGTGTTGAGCATCCGACATTCGGTTA
>JAZTZT010000153.1:0-72661 GCA_045637605.1 Pilosibacter sp. | reverse complement strand
CACATAGATCGAATGAATATTGTCTGTGTCTTCATCGCGACGGATCGCGTTCATATCTGTATATAATCCTTCGCCCGGTTTGAAACCATACTGTTTCAGAGCAAAACGTTTCCATTTTGCAAGAGAATGAACGATTTCTGCCTGGCGATGTCCTTCTTTCATATCGAAACTGACCGGTCTCTCTACGCCATTTAAATTGTCATTCAGACCGGATTCCGGTGTCACGAACAACGGTGCAGAAACACGTGTCAGATTTAGCTGCTTTGTAAGCTCCTTCTGAAAAAAATCTTTTACTGTTTTAATGGCTACTTGTGTCTCTTTTAAATCAATCTGCGGTTTGTAGCCTTCCGGTACATAAAAACTCATAGTTAATATCCCCTTCTGTCTTTCATTACGATAACATGCTAAGTATATCATTATTTTAGAAAAAAAGAAACAGAAAACTCTGAGGACATACTACCGAATTTACAATCTTTGTGTATAATAGAATAATCTCATAGAATTATTTCTGTTTGATATATTATGAAACATATTCGGAGGTAACTTATGGCTGCTTTTACTCCTGTTGTAGGAATCATTACAAATATCGAATATCTTACCGGAACAGGCAATCCGGTCAACGACTGCACCATCCTCTTTACACTGGAAGGTGAGAATCCGTCCGGAGCATTTCAGGTACAGCTGCCTGCAAATGCTTATGTCTTAAACCTTCATCCTTTTCAGGTTGGTGACCGCGCGACATTCTTCTATGATCCGAATGCTCCAATGGTTCTGATCTATCCGCCACGCTATACCGCTGTTGCTGGTGCAAATACGCCACATGGAACAACTGCTGTTCTGGATATGTTCCAAAACGGGCTAGTAAATACGGACAATTCTTTAAAATTAAATGTGGCATGGAACACTCCTGTTACATTAGCAAACGGCCAGCCATTTAAAGGAAATCTCAACGGTCACTTGCTTCTTGCTCTTTATGGTATGAGCACTCGCAGTATTCCTGCGCAGAGCACTCCGGAGCAGGTGGTTGTGTTCTGTCAAGAGCAGTAATAGAAAACACAAAATCCTCGCTGAAAGAGTGATCTTCTATTTGATTACTCTTCGCGAGGATTTTTTATGTATTGATCATACTGTCCAGTTATTCCGCCTGCCTGAATGTACTCAAAAGTATCTCTACTTCCTGCTTCCAATCCTCTTCAAACACACAAGTATCGCTGTAAGTCAGATCCTCACGAACCTGCATACAGTATTCTTTTGCTTTCTCCAGATTCTTTTCCACACCATTACCTTCGCTGTAGAGCAGTGCCATACGGTAAAGACCTTCTTCTCCACCCTTTTCCGCAGCTTTTTTGTAAAGTTCAAGTGCCTGAGTAAAATCTTCGTCGATACCGATCCCGCGCTCTAGACACTCTCCATAAAGGAACATGGCAAAATCGTTTTCTGCCTCTGCACCTTCCTTTACCAGCTCAAGACCACGTTCGATATCCTGTTCTGTACCATAGCCCTTTAAGTAACATTCACCAAGCTGGATCCATGCATAATCACTGCCACAAGCAGCCGATCTCTGATACCACATGAATGCTTTATCAAAATCCTTCTCGACACCTTTGCCCTTCATATAAAGCCAGCCCACATGATCCATGCATGCAGGATTGCCCATTTCAGCAGCGTCAATGAAATACTTTGCAGATACTTCAAGGTTCTTTTCTACACCTTGTCCGTTCCAATAATAAATACCAAGCAGACGATGGGCTTCGGAACTTCCCATGGCTGCGCCTTTTCGTGCAAGCTCCACTGCCTTTTCTTCATCCTGCTCCACACCAATTCCAGACATATAATAGGTACTGAGATTTACATATCCAAGAGCTTCACCTCGATCTCCGGCCATCTGATACATATCAGCTGCCGCTTTCAGATCTTTTTCAACACCATATCCAAGAGCAAGACAAACTCCATAACGGAGCATTCCATCCGGAACCCCTGCCATCGCAGCCTTTTTGAACCATCCTGCAGAAATCTCCGGATTCTCTTCTACACCTTTTCCAAAGCGGTAGCACATGCCCAGCTCCACATATCCCTGAGGTTCTTCAGCCAGTGCAGCGTAACGATACCACTTAAATGCTTCCTCGACGTTTTTCTCTGTACCCTGACCAAGCTCATAGGCACGTCCCACCCGCAGTTCCGCCGGAACATAACCGTGGTCCGCTGCATACATGTAATAGCGGAATGCCTCCTCCATGTCAATGCATGTTCCCTTTCCGAACACATAGCAGTCTCCTAAATGACAGTACGCCGGAACGTATTCATACTCCACCGCCTGTTTATAGAGCCAATATGCCTGATTATTATCTACTTTTACTCCGTATCCATGCTCGTAGCAAAGCCCCAAATTACTGATTCCGCAGGCATCACCATCTTTGGCTGCATTCTTAAAACACTCAAAGGCACGCTGGTCCGCTTCCTCACTTCTCTGATCTCTCCAGAAGATTCCCAGTTCACTCCACTGAACACCATCCAGATCTTCTTCCTTCATTTCTTTCATCGTTTTCCCGCAGTGAGGGCACTTTACAAATGGTTCCTCACTCTCGACCGCGGTACTGCAACGCTCGTCTGTACAAACAAAAATCATTCTATCGTATTCTCCGTCCCCAGTTTGCTCCACTCATCTGCCGAAATTTTGAATACATAGTGCAACATATCTACGCCTCGGTAATGCTTCACAAACTGGTCTTTCACTGTCATTCCATTTCTTTTTGCCACATTTTGTGACGCAAGATTCGTATCCCTTATAATAGAACAAATTTCCGAAAGTTTCAACTCTTTAAATGCATACTCTCTGCATCCAATGGCAGCTTCGGCAGCATATCCCTGATGCCAATAGGAACGTCGGAACAGATAGCCAATTTCCGGACCTTGCATACCGTTAATATTTTGAATGGTAATTCCACACTGTCCGATCATCTCATCATTTTCTTTTAAGCATACTGCCCATAGTCCAAAACCATCATTCACATATCTGTTTTTCTGACGTTCCAGCCAAGCATATACTTCTTCATCTGTAAATGCACCTTCATAGGCATACATAGTTTCTTCATCTTGCATGATCAAGCAGAGGGAATCGAAATCGTCATCCTTTATTTCTCTCAGATAGATTCGCTCCGTTTCTAAGATCCTTTTATCCTTCATATCCTAAATTTTCTTTCTTAAATTCTATTTCACCAGAATCTGACAGCTTCTCATAGTTTCCAGAGCAGCCTCGTGTTTCTCCGGGGTTACACCTGCACAACATGCAGAGTCTAAAGATACCGGAAGTTCCGGCATAAATGCCTTGATCATCAGCGCATTAGAAACCACACAGATATCCGTACAGAGACCAACTAACTCCACTGATTCGATATCGCCTGCATCATACGCTTTCTTTAAATCCTCAGCGAGTACTGTACTGCCAAATGTCGGTTTATCGTAGCATTTACATCCTATTTCCTCACACAGAGTCTTCAACTCCGGAATGATCGCCCATCCGTCTGTATCTTTCACACAATGCAGAACAGGAAGATTTGCTCCCTCCTGAGTCTCCATATAATTTTCAAAATGAGTATCTCTTGTGAAAATCACTTCACCATCAAATGATTTTACCTTCTCAACGACTGCATCAACGATCGCAACTGCTTCTTTTGTACCAAGTGCTCCGTCCACAAAATCCTTCTGCATATCAACAACAACTAACACTTTCTTCATAATTTAAGTCTCCTTTCATGTGCATTACATTTATTCTACCGTTAATTCGTATGCTAAATATTCATAATCCAAGTGGTATCCCAGTTTTTCCGCCAAAGATACCGAAGCCAGATTGTGAGCATCCCAACTCGGATAAATTCCACGGTTCAAACATTCTAAAATTAATTTCGCACCACAAGCGTATGCCAATCCTCTTCGTCTGTGATCCATTCTGGTATCAATCTCAATTTCCAGACCACCATGATAAACCGAATACGATGATGCTCCCGCAACGATCTCACCATCTTTTACCGCAACAAATCCCAGTCCCATCTTTTCATATTGTTCATAGGTTTGAAAATTTGAAACCAGATCCCTGCACCATATTTCTTTCTGACAAGCATCATATTCGTTCTTTTCAATCTTTTCCAAAATATAACCTTCCGGTATTGCATCTTCAGCCATCTGCAATCGTTCTCTATCAAATATATCTGGCTCTTTTTTAATCGCATACCGACTGATCTTTTTTACATGACCACTCAAGTGGCTTTCGATCACATCTGCCCAAGCTTCATCTTTCGGAACAAGAATCAGATATTTTTGTTCACGTTCTTTCATACGCTTTCTGACTTCTTCGAGCATGATGGAATCTGCTTCACCCGCAAGCAAACAAAAATCTCCAAGCCACGCGGCAGCCGCAGCTTGGCAGACGAATGTTTCTCCCATTACCCCCTGCAGACAAGAGCATAATATTGTTTCATCCCACTTGCCAAATATTTCTGCTGCGCGCTTCTTAATATCGCACATGAAATCCACGTCCTTCCTCCAGCGGAATGTTCTTCGAATCCACCCAGTCGATCTGTATGTATCGATCTGATGTCAACTGTTTAAGCATCATATTGATCATTTCAGGGATTCCCTGAACTTCCACAGTAACAGAACCATCATATTCATTCCTGACCCAGCCATTTAAACCATAGGCTGATGCGTACTTTTGTGCTTGATAACGAAATCCTACGCCTTGAACTCGGCCACGGAATTCGATCCGCCTTCTTTCCTCCGCCATAAAATCTCCTTGTACTATCGGATAGATTCATTTTGATTGTTTACTCTATTGTAAAGCATATTTCCTCAGGATACAAGAAATAGGAATTGTTTTGTTATTCTTTTGTCAATGCTATTATTTTTATTACGGATTCAACTTTTCTTAGTTCCTCTTGACATTGCTTATCTTCTTTAATATCATAAAACCCTATTAGACAATTCTTTATTCAATTCTTTATTTCTAGACGGAGGTATGTATGATCTATCAAAAAATCCTTGAAGAATATCATCTTCTTCAATCCAAAATTAGTAAAATTCATAAAAAATTAACTTTATTGCCAGATGGAAAATTGACATGTGCACGTGGTAACAATTGTTATAAGTGGTATAACACGATTGAACACAAACGATCTTATATCCCGAAATCAAATCGGAAATTGGCCGAACAACTGGCATTCAAAAAGTATCTTTCAACTACTCTGGCAGAGTTGGAAAAAGAGAAGACTGCCCTTGAATTTTATCTTAAACATCATTCTAATGAAACAACGAAAGCCGAAGATTTATTGACAAACCATCCTGGCTATCAAGAGTTACTCTCTCCTTATTTCACACCAAAATCAGCAAAATTACAAGCATGGATGAACACTCCGTATGAAAGAAACATGAGCCATCCGGAAAACTTAATTCACCGTACTAGTAATGGTATTTTTGTCCGTTCTAAGTCGGAGGCAATGATTGCTCTCTTTTTACACACCAATCAGATTCCTTTCCGCTACGAATGTGCACTTTCGCTTGGAGGTATAACACTTTACCCGGATTTCACGATTCTGCATCCTCACACAGAAAAGGTATATTATTATGAGCACTTTGGTATGATGGATGATTCTATGTATGCGAAAAACACATGTTCCAAATTGCAGCTTTATGCGACATATGGAATAGTTCCGTCTATTCAGCTAATTACAACGTATGAAACGAAAGAGCATCCTCTGAGTTATGAAGAAATTTCCTGGGTTTGCTCGCATTATTTCTTATAATTCCAGCCATTATACTGCATCTGGTATCTATACAGAATTTCACTATAATTTGATACCCAACCAGTCGAAAATCCACCTCTAGCTTGTGCTTTTTAGAGCAAAATTTCTCTATATGAAATAAATCAGTGCTTCTGATACCCCAAAATAAAAATTACGGTATCAACAGTACTGATTTTTTCACATTGATACTTTTATCTTCCAAAACAGTAGAAAAACAACTGCTTTTAAAACAAGCCTCACTCCCAAAAAGACCGACATCCCCAATAGGAATGCCGGTCCAATTATTGATTTTGAAATTACTTGAAGTACTTCACACCGCTCTCGAACAGTTTGAGATCCTGCTCACCGTAGATGTTCTTAGCAACTGCATCACCACGTCTCTCGGAGTGAGCCATCTTACCATAGATACGGCCATCCGGGCTAGTGATACCTTCGATTGCCATGTAAGAACCGTTCGGGTTCCAGTACTCATCCATTGTAGCATTGCCATTTGCATCCACATACTGAGTAGCAACCTGTCCATTTGCGAACAGCTTCTTAAGCCATTCTTCGCTTGCAACGAAACGACCCTCACCATGGGATACCGGGTTTACGTAAATGCCGCCGAGTTCAGCACCTGCAAGCCACGGGGACTTGTTGGAAACAACTTTGAGGTTCACCATCTTAGAGATGTGACGACCGATGTTGTTGTATGTTAATGTCGGAGAATCCGGTTTCTGCTCAGAGATTGTACCGTTCGGAACAAGACCAAGTTTGATAAGAGCCTGGAAACCGTTACAGATACCGAGCATAAGACCATCGCGCTCATTTAACATCTTCTCGATCTCTTCTTTCAGCACTTCATTTCTGAATGCTGTAGCGAAGAACTTCGCGGAACCGTCCGGCTCATCACCAGCGGAGAATCCGCCCGGGAACATGATGATCTGAGCTTTTGCGATCTCTTTTCTAAATACCTCAACAGAATCACGGATATCTTCTGCGCTTAAGTTGCGGAATACCTTTGTAGTTACATTAGCACCTGCGCGTGTGAATGCTTTCGCACTGTCATACTCACAGTTTGTGCCCGGGAATACCGGAATGAATACGTTTGGAGTAGCGATCTTGTGATTGCAGATCACGATGTTCTTAGCCTCGTAAACATCATTTTCTACCGGAACCTGCTCAACGCCGGACTCTGTCGGGAATACATCCTCAAGAGTTGCGTTCCATGTTGCAAGAGCTTCATCCATTGTGATGGATGCTGCACCAAACTCGAATGCTGCTGTATCAGTCACTTCACCGATCACTGTGCAAGCTGCTGTAAGCTCTGCCACTTTGTCAGCCGGAACTTCACAAACGATGTTACCCCAACCAGCTGCAAAGAAATCTTCTGCAGACATGTTGTCGATCTTAACACCCATGTGGTTACCGAATGCCATCTTGGAAACAGCCTCAGCTACACCGTTTGCCTCAACCGCATAAGCAGAAACGATCTTGCCTGCTGCGATGTCAGCAAAAATCTTGGAATAACCGTCCATGATCTGCTCGTAGTTCGGAAGATCATAGCCGTCTTTTTCAATATTGAATACAACGATCTTGTTGCCGGCTTTCTTGAATTCCGGAGAGATCATTGTCTTAGCATCTGCTACGTTTACTGCGAAGGAAACAAGTGTCGGCGGAACGTTTACTTCCTCGCCGCCTTCCTCCTTGAAGCTTCCGGACATACTGTCCTTACCGCCGATGGACGGAAGACCGAAACCAAGCTGAGCATCGTAAGCACCGAGAAGTGCTGCGAACGGCTGACCCCAACGTGTCGGATCATTTGCCATTCTCTTGAAGTACTCCTGGAAGGAGAAACGGATCTTAGTATAGTCACCACCTGCTGCAACGATCTTCGCGATGGAAGAAAGTACTGCGTAAACAGCGCCGTGGTACGGGCTCCAGCTGGAAAGGTACGGATCGAAACCATAGCTCATGAGAGTTACCGCATCACATTTGCCTTCCAGTACCGGAAGTTTTGCTACCATTGTCTGGATCTCTGTCTGCTGGAACTTACCACCGTACGGCATCATAACAGTTGCGGAACCGATGGAAGCGTCAAAACGCTCAACAAGACCCTTCTGGGAACATACATTTAAGGAACCTAACATGTTCATCCATGTTTCCTTAACATCAGCGATCTCTTTCTTATCAAACGGTCTGCCTTCACGGTTCGGAACCTCTAAAGTAACATCAGCTTCCTGATGTGCACCGTTTGTATCGAGGAATGCACGGCTAAGGTCTACGATTGTTTTGCCTCTCCAGTTGATCACAAGACGCGGGCTCTCTGTAACCTCAGCAACAGCAACTGCCTCAAGGTTCTCTTCTGCTGCATAACCTAAGAATGCATCAACATCCTTCGGGTCAAGCACAACTGCCATACGCTCCTGGGACTCGGAAATAGCAAGCTCTGTACCGTCAAGACCTGCGTATTTCTTCGGAACTTTATCAAGGTCAATGTTCAGACCAGCTGCAAGCTCACCGATCGCTACAGATACACCACCTGCACCAAAGTCGTTACACTTCTTAATTAATCTGGAAACTTCCGGTCTGCGGAACATTCTCTGGATCTTACGCTCTGTCGGCGCATTACCCTTCTGAACCTCTGCACCACAAACTTCGATGGATTCCTCTGTATGAACTTTGGAGGAACCTGTCGCACCACCGATACCGTCACGGCCTGTACGTCCGCCAAGTAATACGATGATATCGCCTGGATCAGATGTCTCACGGATTACGTTTGCTCTCGGAGCAGCTGCCATAACAGCACCAACTTCCATTCTCTTAGCAACGTAGCCCGGATGATATAACTCTTTTACATAACCTGTCGCAAGACCGATCTGGTTACCGTAGGAGCTGTAACCGTGAGCAGCCTCAGTAACGATCTTTCTCTGCGGAAGTTTACCCTTCATAGTCTCACTTAAGGATTTTGTCGGATCCGCTGCACCTGTGATACGCATAGCCTGGTATACATATGTACGACCGGAAAGCGGATCGCGGATCGCACCACCGAGACATGTCGCAGCACCGCCGAACGGCTCGATCTCTGTCGGGTGATTGTGTGTCTCGTTCTTGAAGTTTACAAGCCACTCCTCTGTCTTTCCGTCGATCTCAACCGGAACAACAATGGAGCATGCATTGATCTCTTCAGACACTTCAAGATCTTCTACTTTGCCTTCTTTGCGAAGTTTCTTTGCACCAAGGCAAGCCAGATCCATAAGACAAACGAACTTGTCATCTCTGCCTTTGTACATCTCCTGATGATCTGCAAGATATTTTAAGAATGTCTCTTCAATCGGCTTCTTATAATCACCTTCTGTGAAAGTGATGTTCTTAAGCTCTGTGGAGAATGTAGTATGACGGCAGTGGTCAGACCAGTATGTATCAAGAACACGGATCTCAGTTACAGACGGATCACGATGCTCTTCGTTCTTATAATAATTGTGGATGTGCTGGAAATCCTTAATTGTCATAGCAAGATTTAAGGATTTGTAAAGAGCCTCAAGTTCTTCATCGTTCATACCAATAAAGCCCTCGAAGATCGCAACATCAGCCGGAGTCTCGAATACTGTTACAAGTGTCTCCGGAATCTCTTCCATAGCCTCACGGGAATCTACCGGGTTGATACAGAAGGACTTGATCGCAGCAACCTGCTCTGCTGTTAATTCACCGGAAATAACATATGTAGTAGCAGATTTGATCACCGGCTCTTCTGTTTCATTTAAAAGTTTTACACACTGCTCAGCAGAGTCCGCCCTCTGGTCAAACTGACCCGGAAGATACTCTACGGAGAATACTGTGTCGTTCGCCTCGTGCGGGAATGTTCCTTCGAACACCTCGTCTACCGGCGGCTCAGAGAAAATAGTAGCGAGAGCCTGTCCATAAGTACCCTCGGAAATGTTTTCAACGTCATAACGGATCAGTACACGAACTCCTGTAACACCGGAAATGCCAAGATAGCTTTCGATCTCAGAACGGAGTTCTTTCGCCTGAACAGCAAATGCAGGCTTCTTTTCAACAAATACGCGCTTTACGCTCATGTGTTTTCCTCCTTGTGTGTTTTACACATTGATTTATTTATAGTGATACTGAAAAACCAAATTGTTACATATATCATCTTATCACAGCGCAATTAGATTAGTAAAATTAATATATTTAATCGTATTTATAATATGTTCTAATCAATATCATTAACTTTGAAGTGCCCGGTTCGCTTCGCTGAGACTCAGAGCATCCATGGTCACTTTCATGATCTCACGAACTTCTTCCTCGGTCATCTTCATGTACTCTGCTAACTCTTCCAACTTTGGCTCACGTCCAAAACGCTCTGCTAAGTCTTTGGATACCTCCTGAAGAACATTTACACGCGCAAGCACTTCTTCTTCAATATTGCTTGCAGAAGTCTGTTCACTGATCACCTCTTCCATGCGTACACGGATCCTGCTTTCCAGAAGCTTCTCAAAACTGCCCTCGAATGCATCATCTACAAGCATCATAAGTTCCATACTGGCTTCCTGGATCAGGTCTGCCATCGGCACACCGCGATTGATGTAACTCTGTACATGCATCAGCGCGTTTCTCAGGTTGCCTTCGATCAGACGCTCTCTGGCTCCTGCCACTCCTGCTTTCACCTTTCCCAGAAGTTCTTCATTTTCCGCAGCTGTACACGGCTGAATTGCAGCAAGTTCTTCCATATATACTCGATAGATATCTTCTGTCTGCATTCCGTCATCTTCCTGATTTTCTGCTTCCTCTGTTGCTGCAGCATCCGCTTCTAATTCATCAAGAATCTCCTGCTGTAATTCCATATCATCAAATTTATTTCCCATATCTACTCACTCCTTTATCTATTCCATTTTTAATATAACATAAATTCCCCCCTTTTCAAACGATAATTCCTATGATAAAATGAATTCGTTCTTATAAGGAGGTCTAATGATGGATGTTAACTACGAATTATATAAAGTATTCTATTATGTAGCCCGTACATTAAGCTTTTCCGAAGCTTCCAAACAGCTCTATATCTCCCAGTCAGCAGTCAGCCAGTCTATAAAAGTTCTGGAAAAAAAGCTGGGACAGAACCTGTTTATCCGCAGCACCAAACGTGTACAGTTAACTCCGGAAGGAGAGATTCTTTTCAAGCACATTGAACCAGCGATGAATCTCATCCGTCAGGGTGAGAACCAGCTTCTTGAAGCAAACACATTGAACGGTGGTCAGCTTCGCATTGCAGCCAGTGACACAATTTGCCGTTATTTCCTTGTTCCGTATTTAAATAAATTTCACAGAGATCATCCGAATGTTCATATCAAAGTTACGAATTCTACTTCCATCGACTGTGCTCATATTTTAGAAACCGGTCAGGTTGATTTTGTCATCAGCAACTTCCCGAACTCCGGACTCTCCAATGTTAACAATATTCGCACGATCAAAGAATTCCGTGATATTTTTGTGGCAAATTCTAAATATTTTCCATTACGGAACAAAACACTCTCCCTTCATGAACTGTTACATTATCCGATCATGATGTTAGATCGAAAAAGTACTACCAGTGAATTCCTTCACTCTATTTTCCAAAAATCTCATCTGGATCTGGTTCCGGAAATCGAGCTCAGCAGCAATGATCTTCTGATTGATCTTGCAAGAATCGGTCTCGGTATCGCTTTTGTTCCGGATTTCTGTATTCCGGAAGGAGAACATGAACTATTTGCATTGAAATTAAATGAAGAGCTTCCTTCCAGAAAACTTGTAGTTGCATACAACGAATCTCTTCCAATCTCGCAAGCAGCAAAACACTTTATGGATATCCTGTTTTAGCAGGATATCCATTTCTTATTTTCTGCAGTCTCGGGATTTCCAGAAATCCGCGATACAATGTGATACATTATTCCGATTCACCATATGATAATGTTCCCATTCTCTCGGAAACAACTCCAGATATTCTCGTCTTAAGAAACGATCATCTAGCAGCAGGATCACACCTTCATCCTCCTGAGTCCGGATCACACGACCTGCGGCCTGTAATACTTTGTTCATTCCCGGATACTGATAAGCAAAATCAAATCCACGTTCCTCAGTTTCATCAAAGTATCCTTTTAATATCTCTTGTTCCACACAGACCATCGGCAGTCCGGTCCCGACAATGATCACTCCGATCAATCGTTCTTCTTTCAGATCAATACCCTCTGAGAATACACCTCCCATCACACAAAATGCAACCAGAGAATGTTCACGTTCATGTTCAAATTCTTCTAAAAATTCTTTACGCTCTGCTTCTCCCATTCCCTGGCCCTGCACGATCAAATCTGCCTGCAGAGGCTCTTCTTCAAACATCGCTTCAATTTCCGACATATATTGATAAGAAGGGAAAAATACCATATAATTTCCATGCTTTCCTGATGCGACCGCTCGAATATAATCTGCCACTTTTCGGAATTCCGATTCTGTTCGTCTTGTATACCTGCTGCTCACATCTGTGGCAACCATCAGCAATCGTTTTTCCTCTTGGAAAGGAGAGTTGGCATATACTGCATAATCCTCCTCTTTTCCGGAAAGCAATGTTTTATAATATTTAATTGGAAGCAGTGTTGCAGAGAATAAAATCGTACTGCTTCCCTGTCCCATGCACTGTGACAAAATCTTCGCCGGATTTACACAGAGCATACGTACCTGAAAGCAAGAGGTTCCAATATTTTCTGCATAAATGCGGTAATGATCCCCCAACTGTTCATATACATTCAGAAAATCTCTCAGACAAAAATAGAAATCCAAAACGGAATCTCTACCCTCAAACTCCGGAAAATCTTCCATAAATGTCTCCATCTCCGTAAAGACACTCATGATGCTCGCTGCAAGTCCTGTGATATCATCGCAGATCTCCCATTCCTCGCACTCTCTCTTCATATTTAATAGAATCTTATTGCACTTGTCCAACTGCTTTTCCAATTTCAGAGATTTTCCTTTTATGATCCGTTTCACTTCCAGAACATCTTCTTTTATAATAGATGCACTGTACATTTCCCTGGCTCTGGACACCAGGTTATGCGCCTCATCAATTAAAAATAGATATTCTCCTTTATTTCCATCTGCAAAATAACGTTTCAAGCGCACATTTGGATCAAACACATAGTTATAATCACAGATAATGCCATCTGTCCAATTGGAAATATCCAGACAGAATTCAAACGGACACACTTGATATTTATCCGCATATTCTAGAATCTTCTCTCTGGTCATCTCCTGTTCCATATGAAGAATGTCAAAAACAGCTTCATTTACTCGATCAAAATGACCTTTCGCATACGGGCAAGTATCCGGATTGCACTCCATTTTTTCCATTGGACACATTTTCTCTTTGGCCGTGATCGTAACGGAACTAAAGATCAAACCTTTGCCTCGTAAAATCCTCAATGCTTCTTCTGCAACCGTTCTGGTAATCGTCTTCGCAGTCAAATAAAACAGTTTTTCACCATTTCCCTCTCCAATAGCCTTTACAGATGGAAATACAGTACTCAATGTCTTTCCAATTCCTGTGGGAGCCTGGATAAACAATTTCTTTCCCCGTACGATCGTCTTATACACAGAAACAACCAGATCTCGCTGACCTTCTCTGTAAGGATAAGGAAATTCCAGACCATGAATCGAATCATTACGCACCAGTTCATGGTGATACTGATAACGTGCCCACTTAAAATACTCATGGACAACACACTTGAACCATTGCTCCAGTTCTTCTTTGGAACGGTCCACGTGAAACCGCTTGATCTCTTCGGTATCCAAATTTGCATACGTGATCTGCAGGCGTATTCCATCCAGCTCTTTATCGCAACAGTAAAAATATCCGTAACACATTGCTTGCGCCAGATGGATCATGATCGGTTCTTCCAGACGTGAGACATCCATATACATGCCTTTGATCTCATCAATGGTGACAATCCCATTTTCTTCCATAATACCGTCAGCACGGCCTTCTACAAGCAAAATGATCTCCTGCTCATCATCTTCAACGGAAAACTTTAACGGAACTTCTGCACGATAATTAGCACCCATGCGTTTTTGAATCTTACGATGAATCCTTCCTCCAGCCAGCATCGCTTCCTTCTGTGCGCCAGCGGAATGGCGATTATCAATATCTCCGGAGCGCAGAACAAATTCGACCAAATTGCGTACGGAAATACGAACCAGACGTTTCTCTGCCATGTTCTGCACCTCCTTTTTAATTATCTATCAATTATGTTCATTATAAATCCAATCACTTCCCTATGCAAGTATTCCCATTTATGCTATAATTTTCCTATCAATCCAACGCATTATTAGGAGGGTATTATTATGTTTAGGGAACTGGTAAGAAAAAACAAACAGCTTTCCAATGAAAGCTGCATTGAATTATTAAAGTCTGAGACACGCGGTGTCTTATCCGTTTTAGGCGACGATGATTATCCATATGGTATGCCTATGAACTTCTGGTACAATGAAGAAGATGGCAACATCTATTTCCACTGCGGAAATATCGGTCACCGTCTCGAAGCTCTTCAGAAACACAACAAAGTTTCCTTCTGTGTCTTTGACCAGGGTTACAAAGAAGAAAATGAATGGGCTTATAAAGTAAAAAGTGTCATCATCTTCGGTAAGATCGAGATCATCGACGATATGGAACAGATCATTGATATCGTTACAAAACTCAGTTACCGTTTTGTTCAGGACGATGAATACATTAAAGAAGAAATCCGTCTCCACGGTCACAGAACCCTTCTCATGAAGCTGTCTCCGGAGCATATGTGTGGCAAATTAGTAACAGAGTCATAAATAATAAACGACGCCGTCAGATTTTACTCATCTGCGGCGTCATTTCATTTCTTCTTTTCTGTTATAATTATGCTACAGCTGTAATCTTTGCTGCATCTTTTGCGTCCAGAATCTCCTCAAACGCTCTGTCATATCCTTCGTACTCTACAGTCAGCGCCTTGGATAAATCTAAGCTTAAAACTCCTAAAATAGATTTTGCATCAACAACCATATGGTTATAGAAAATGTTAACATCAAAATCGCACTCACCGGCAACTGTTACAAACTCTTTGACATCCATGATGCTTGTGAGTTTGATTTTTTTCTGTGTTTTCATTTTTGTGTGAATCTCCTTTTTGCGGATAATAGCTGTCTTTCTTCTAGTCAATTGATTTATACCATTTTTACCCGCCAAAAGTCAACGGACACATTCCACCATCTTTTTCCGTTTTCTCGTATCTTTTTAGTACTTTTACTCAAAAACAATCCAATATTGATACTTTGACACCGGTTTCATCTGCCTATTTGCAAAACATGCACAATCTACGTCGGAATCTTAACCACAAATGGAGCGAATATCTGTGTACTCATAGCAGTCAAAACTATCTGCTACATTCTTACAAGTCAGCTTTCCATCATATGTGTTGATCGCAGAATAGATCACATCATTCTCTTTACATGCCTGCTCTAAACCTTTATTGGCAATCTGTAAGCCGTAGGATAATGTTGCGTTAGTGAGAGCAATGGTTGATGTTCTCGGAACCGCACCCGGCATATTACCTACACAGTAATGTACAATACCATCTTCAACATAGATCGGATCATCGTGGTAAGTAACCTTTGTAGACTCACCACAGCCACCCTGGTCAACAGCAACATCTACAAATACGGAACCCGGTTTCATATTCTTCAAGTATGCTTTCTTGAAAATCTTCGGAGCAGCTTTACCTGGAATCAGAACGGAACCGACTACCAGATCTGCATCCTTTACAGCCTTTTCAATATTGGCATCGGTGGAAACCAGCGTCTGGATTCTTGCACCAAAGATATCATCTAAATACGCAAGTCTCTTTAAGTTGATGTCCATGATCGTAACATTAGCCCCCATACCAACTGCGATCTTACATGCGTTTGTACCAACGGTACCTCCACCGAGGATCACGACATTGGCCTTCGGAGTGCCCGGTACACCTGCCAGAAGAACACCGGATCCACCAAAAATCTTCTCTAAATACTTGGCACCTTCCTGAATGCTTAAACGACCTGCGATCTGGCTCATCGGAGCAAGAAGCGGAATACTTCCGTCGCGCTCGATCAGTGTCTCATAAGCAACACCCTTTACCTTACCGTTTAACAACGCATCTGTCTGCGGTTTATCTGCTGCAAGGTGAAGATATGTATAAAGGATCAGACCATCGTGGAATAACGGATACTCCTCTTCCAACGGCTCTTTTACCTTAACCATCATCTCAACTGCATCCCATACATCCTTTGCATTATCAACCATGATCGCGCCTGCAGCCGCATACTCTTCATCCATAAAACCGGAACCTACACCGGCACCACACTCAATATATACTTCATGACCAGCATTTACATAGCTTTTCACGTTATCCGGGGTCATACCTACTCGGAACTCATTATTTTTAATTTCCTTTACGCAACCGACTTTCATAATCTATATCCTCCTCAATTCTCCGTATTAGCCCTTTAACACTTTAATTGTTAAAAATATAATAGCAGAACCGCTTCGATTCGTCAACAAAAGATTGATTATTTATACTATTGAAATTATCAGTATAATACAAAAAAAGCTGAATATTCGTTCAGCTTTTAAGATGTTCCGTATTTTATAATCTTTGACAGAAATAGAAAAGGCTGAAATCTCGAAAGACTTCAGCCTTAGCAGGGGATGAGGGATTCGAACCCCCATTAACGGTTTTGGAGACCGTTGCTCTGCCGTTGAACTAATCCCCTATGCATTTCGCATTTCCTCAACGCTCGTTTATAATAACACGGGAAATGCAAAATGTCAACAATAATTTTCAAAAAAGTTTAAACAAATTATACAACTACGTTTAATTCTTTTTCAGGACTAAAACAGTCCGATAGCCTCTCTTACATTTTCGACTCCGAGCAGTTTGATCCTCGTTTCGCCTTTGATCTTTTCAAGGTTCGCTTTTGGGAGAACACAAGTCGTAAAGCCCATCTTAATTGCCTCTGCAACACGCTGAGACGCCTGAGAAACGCCACGTACCTCTCCTGAGAGTCCGACTTCACCAAAAATCAACATGCCCGGATCTACTTCACGGTTTTTGTAACTGGAAACCAGTGCCATTACAACCGCCAGGTCCAGTGCAGGTTCACTCATCTTCATGCCACCAGCGATATTCACGTATGCATCATAACGGCTCATGGCATAACCACAGCGTTTTTCCAAGATTGCCAAGAGAATATTGATTCGGTTAAAGTCTACGCCATTGGCTGTTCGTCTTGCCATACCGAAGTTGGTCTCAGCCACAAGTGCCTGTACCTCCAAAAGAAGCGGTCGTGTTCCTTCCAACGCACAAGAAACAACTGCTCCTGAGGCATTCTTCGGTCTTCCGGAAATCATCATTTCGGAAGGATTGGTCACTTCAACCAAACCTTTTTCCTGCATTTCAAAGACACCGATCTCATTGGTAGAACCAAATCGATTCTTTACTGCACGTAAGATTCGATAAGCTTCGTTGCGGTCTCCTTCAAAGTACAGTACTGTATCAACCATGTGCTCCAACACTCTTGGTCCGGCCACTACGCCTTCTTTCGTCACATGACCCACAATAAAGATGGTAATCCCTAATCCTTTTGCAATCTGCATCAAAAGATTGGTCGACTCCCTTACCTGGCTTACACTGCCCGGAGCTGACGTAATATCCTCCCGATACATGGTCTGGATTGAGTCAATGATAACTATATCCGGTTTCATTTCTTCAATGGAACCGGATATCAAATCGAGATTTGTCTCAGAAAGAAAATACAGTTCTCCGTCAATCTGTCCGATTCGGTTCGCTCGCATCTTAATCTGTTTCAGGGATTCCTCACCTGAGATATACAATACTTTTTGCGCAGAATGAGCCAGATTTCTACATACCTGCAAGAGCAATGTGGATTTTCCGATTCCCGGATCTCCGCCCACGAGAACAAGGCTTCCTTTCACGATTCCGCTTCCGAGAACACGGTCCAGTTCTCCGAATCCGGTAGTGGTGCGATCTTGATCTTCGATGGAAATCTCTGAGATACGGACAGGGGCAGCGCCCCGACCCGGAATACGAATCTTGTCGGCTGCCTGCGATTTCTTATCAGAAACCACCGGCTCCTCCACAAACGAATTCCATGCTTTACACGCCGGACACTGCCCCATCCATTTACCGGATTCATAGCCGCATTCTTTGCAGAAAAATACGAGATTATTTTTTGCTTTTGCCACTATTAAAATCCTTTCTTATTTACGAACTACCTTTACGTCTACCTCTTTTCCTTCGGAAAGCTCTACGGAAAGGCTTAATTTACCACTCATGTTCGTCTTCATACCACCAACAGCAACACCGTCTGTAAATACTTCATAATCCATATCATCTTCTAACTGGATCGTGATCTGTGCATCCTGTGCACCGGATACTGTGAACGTTACCTCTGTATTCTTCACACTGAAATTGTTTACTGCTGTTCCAGGAACAGACTCATAAACAAACATACCGTTTCTCTCAAGCTTTGTGATCTCGTTAAATGTCTTTACTTTATAAAGATCGCCATCATGCTCATAATCTTCTACTTTGGACTTTGCATCCAGCATGTAGTTACCAAAGCTGATGGAACCATTTTCTTCTGTACGAATTAATTCGTTAATTGCTGACATAATACTTCGTCTCCTTTTGTGTGTTACGCAGGTCCTCCAATATCTCAGAGAACCCACTCATCATTATGCTTTGCGGTACGTTTATTTTACCATAGTTCAGTCTGATTTTCTAGACGTTTGTGGGTGTCGGGCAGAAAATTTGAGCTGACCATCCTTCAAAACGATCTTTACTGAATCGCCTTCACGCACGCGTCCTTCCAACACTGCTTCTGCCAGTTTATCTTCCACCATTTGCTGGATCGTGCGTTTCAACGGTCTCGCACCGTACTTTTCATCATATCCCTTTTCAACCAGGAATTCTTTTACCTCATCACCTGCATTTAAGCGAATGGACATCTGCTGTTTGGTACGTTTTCCGACTGTATTCAGCATGATGGATACGATTTCCTTCATATGGCCTTTATTCAATGGATGGAATACAATGATCTCGTCAATACGGTTCAGGAACTCCGGTTTGAACAGACGCTTTACTTCATCCATAACACCGTTCTTCATACGATTGTATTTCGCCTGTTCATCATCTTGAGAGGCAAAACCAAGAAGCTTCGGTGCGATGATATTTTCTGCTCCGGCGTTTGATGTCATGATCACGACTGTATTCTTAAAATCAATCTTATGGCCCTGTGAATCTGTAATATGACCATCATCCAACATCTGAAGGAGAATATTAAATACGTCCGGATGTGCCTTCTCAACCTCATCAAACAGCACAACTGAATATGGATTTCTGCGTATCTTTTCACTGAGCTGACCACCGCCTTCAAATCCTACATATCCTGGCGGAGAACCGATCATCTTGGAAACACTGTGCTTCTCCATATATTCTGACATATCTACACGGATCAGCGCTTGTTCTGTTCCAAACATGGCCTCTGCAAGTGCCTTGCAAAGCTCTGTTTTACCTACACCTGTCGGTCCTAAGAACAAGAAGGAACCGATTGGACGTTTTGGATCTTTTAATCCCACACGACCACGACGGATCGCTTTGGATACGGCTACAACTGCTTCTTCCTGTCCTACCACACGCTCATGAAGAATCGATTCCAGTCTCAACAGACGCTCGGTTTCTTCTTCTTTTAATTTGTTGACCGGAATCTTCGTCCAGCCAGAAACCACATCCGCGATTTCATCTTCATCCACAAACAATGCTTTGGAGCGCTTTTCTTCTTCCCAGGATTCCTGAAGCTTTTTAATCTTTTCTCGTCTCTTTTCCTGTTTTTTCTTGATCTCTCCGGCTTCTTCATAAGCCTCAGATTTGATGGCTTCCTCTTTTTCCTTTTCGAGAGTCTTGATCTCTGCTTCTAACTCCCTGAGTCCCTTCGGCTCAACAAATACCGTCAAACGAACCTTTGAAGATGCTTCATCGATCAGGTCGATGGCTTTATCCGGAAGGAAACGGTCATTGATATATCTGGAAGACATCTGAACCGCAGCTTTGATCGCATCATCTGTGATCGTCACCTTATGATGCTCTTCGTATTTCGGGCGCAGTCCTTTTAAAATTGCGATCGCTTCTTCCTCTGTCGGTTCTTCTACGGTCACCGGCTGGAAGCGACGCTCTAAAGCCGGATCTTTTTCAATATGCTTCCGGTATTCGTCAATGGTTGTAGCTCCGATCAGCTGGATCTCACCACGCGCCAGGGACGGTTTCATAATATTGGACGCATCCAGAGCACCTTCTGCCCCTCCTGCTCCGATAATTGTATGAATCTCATCAATGAACAGAAGAACATTTCCTGCTTCACTTACTTCTTTTAATACATTTTTGATTCGCTCTTCAAACTCTCCGCGATACTTGGATCCTGCTACCATTCCGGAAAGATCCATGATCACCACGCGCTTACCCTTGATCGTCTCCGGGACGGTTCCGTTCGCGATCATCTGCGCAAGTCCTTCTGTAACTGCTGTCTTGCCGACACCCGGTTCACCAATCAAACACGGATTGTTTTTTGTTCTGCGGCTCAAGATCTGGATCACTCGCTGGATTTCTTTTTCTCGACCGATAACCGGATCTAATTTGCCCTGTCTGGCAAGTTCAGTCAGATCACGGCTGTATTCGTCCAGCGTCGGTGTCGCTGCACCGGATCCTTTTCCCTGGCGTCCCTGAGTAAACTCTTCTTTTCCTGCTGCTCCGTCTTCACCCATGGCAGAGAGCAGATCGATATAAATCTTTTGAATATTGATGTTCAGTGTATTGAGCAGACGGATCGCTACGCAGTCTGTCTCTTTTAACAACGCCATCAAAATATGCTCGGTTCCGATCAGCGGCGCACGGAAACGGACTGCCTCACGGTAGCTGTTTTCCAACACATGTTTCGCACTCGGAGTGTATCCTTCTTTTTCACGCAATTTTGTAGTCTGATAAGAAGAAACCAGCTTCTGAACCAACTCCAGTACACGTTCCAGTTTGACCTCGTTGGCCTCAAGAACTTTTGCTGCAGTTCCGTTTCCCTCTTCGATCAGTCCGACAAGGAGATGCTCGGTTCCAATTGTTCTGGAACCCAAATCTTCTGCAGCTTCTCCTGCAAGAACTAATGCTTCCTTGGCTTTTTCTGTATATCGCTCCATAATTTCTTTCTCATCCTCCTGTTATCGGATTTCCGGAAGATGCTCGCGCAGAAAGTCTGCACGTGCCTCATCCACTTCTTCTTTATTTAACGGTCTGTCCGCATGGCTCAGAAGATTTGCCGTCTGTGCACCCAAGATCAACTCATGGATGGAGCAAGGTTCTGTTACTTCCAAGATCCCACTTGAAATTCCAGACATCAACTGGGATAAGTATTCCATCGCTTCTTTTTTAGATAACCGTCTGGCATATTTTAATACTCCATAGGATTTATATGCTTCATCTGCACAAATGACTGCGTGATGTTTCAATGCCTCTCTGCGAAGCCTGCGCTCCTGCAAAGATAACTCCGTTGCAGCCTTACTTATCAGGTCGATAATATCTTTTTCTGTCTGTCCTAATGTCTTCTGATTGGATACACGGTAAAGGGAACCATAGTTTTCGTTTCCTTCTCCATAAACACCTCGGATCGTAGTTCCAAAACGTCCCATATCTGCAACCAGACTATTAAAATTTTTACGACGGGAAAGCATTGGAAGATGAACGATCACCGAAGCACGCAGCCCGGTTCCCATATTCGTCGGAAATGCTGTCAAATATCCATATTTTTCATCATATGCATAGTCCACATGTTCTCCAATATGATCGTCGATCCTGTTTGCCCTTTGATAGCATTCCATAAGATTCAAACCCTTTTCCAGAACCTGGATCCGAATATGGTCATCTCCATTGATGGTAATGCCAACACTTTCATCATCTGATAATACCAGGCCACCGGCATCTTTCTTTTTTAAAATTCCCTGGTTCAAAACCTTGCGTTCCATGAGCACTGCTTTTTCCAGGTCTGTCATCTGATGAAGGTAAGAAAAACAATAGGATTTTTGATCTAATTCGTTTAGCCCTTGCATTCCGCTCAAAATGCGTGCTGTCATCTCCAGACTCTGTTCTTTGGTCATCTTTCCCGGGAACGGATACTCGGACCAGTTTCGCACCAAACGAACTTTGCTGTAAATCACGTTGGATTCTGTACTTTCCGGTACTTCATACCATTTTACCATTATACGTTCTCCTCTTTTAAACCGCGGATCTCATCTCGCAATACCGCAGCCTCCTCATAGTCTTCTCTTCTCACTGCATCCTTGATCCTCGCCTGAAGAAGTTTGATCTGTTCTTCTCTTGTAAGGTTTGGCAAATGATCTTCTTCTGTTTTCTGCGTACGAGTCTGGGCTTTTGCTGCCTCTTCTCGGATCACATGCCCCGGACGTTTCCCCACATGGTGTTCGCTTCCATGTAAATGACGAATATTTTCGCCTAATAAAGGGCCAAACACACTATAACAGTCTCCACAACCAAATCGACTGGTTTCAATAAAGTTTTCATATGTTGTTCCACAAGTCGGACAAAGAACCTCTGCGAATCTTCCATCCTTCTTTTCTGTATCCTGAATTCCGAGAAGTCCGGAAAGCAGGCTTGCAAGGGAAATCTCTCCCTCAAAAACAGCTGAGAACGGTCCGATATCCAACTGAGAGGCACAGATTCCGCAGAGATTGTGCTCTGTTTTCACACCGTTCGCAACTTCCACATATTTCACGGTTGCTTCCCTCTTCTTACACTGTTCGCAAAGCATCTTGCTCCTCCTTATAATCGTCCGCAAAATTCATCGTAAATCTGATCTACCAGTGCGTGAACTTCATTTCTGGATACATCCTTACAGATTCCTCTTGCTATGATCAACGCTAAATTCTGTTTCATCTCATTTAACGCACGTAATTTATCCATGTCTAACGCAACAACAGCTCCTCGTCTGCGATCCAGGCGAAGAAATCCCTCCTGCCTTAAGACAGCATATGCTTTGTTCACTGTGTGCATGTTAATTCCGATCTCGTCTGCCAGCTGACGAACAGACGGCAGACTGTCTCCTTCGTGCAGCATCTCTGTAGCGATTCCCATAATAATCTGATTGCATAGCTGAATATACAGAGCCTCTTCACTGTTAAAATCAATTTTTAGTATCATCGATTCACCGTCTTTCGTTGTTTGATTTGTTTTGTCTGTTCTATTTCTATTCTAACAACCAGAACACATTCCGTCAAGTTCCATTGTCTGGATTTCTCCTCTTTTCATTTTACTTAACATGCGCTATAATAAATACAGTTAGGAGGGATTGAATTGAAACGCACACTTGCATGGATTGGAATTATTGCCATCATTGCAGTCTTTGCTGCACTTGTTTATTGTGCCGCGACAGGTGCCTCTGCCGGAACGATCATGGCATTTATATTTTGTTTGATCATGATACCGGTTGTCATTCACGGAATGATTTTGTTTACAAAAATGGGAAAAGATAAAAATGAACACTCTGACAACGACTAAAAAGAACCATAACTACCGTATTTTCATCCAGTAGTTATGGTTCTCTTATTTTAAATCAATATTTCTTTCTCATGATTGTGAAAAGGTAAAATCATATCAAACTGATTTGATGCAGCTACTCGTTTTAAATCTCCATAGCTCTGATGATGTGGAAATAAGAATTTCTCTGCTTTTCCTTCCTTTAGAAGTTTTCCAACCGGTCCATTTTTCTTCACACGACCATTGATCAGGACTGCTTCTCCATTTTCCAGTTGATGATGTACAAAATCCTCATTTTTCTGTTTTTTCAGATGCGTGTCAGCAAGAAGAAGAATATCATAATCGTATTTCGTCATCTGATCTCCAAGTATATCGATCACGTCCATCTCGTCCAACTTAAGGCTATCATATGCCTCTGTGAGATACCAGACACGTTCTTCCAGCATGCGCTTCGCATAATCCACAAAATCGCGATCCACCCGTACCCGAAGATTCGGAAATGCGTTTTTCATCAATACAAATAATTCAAGTCCTCTTCCGAACTGAGGAACCGGAAGTATTACCTTCTGTCCATTCTGGATTTTCTCTGAAACCACTCGTACAATCTGAGCCCGGAGTTCTTTTGCATTCAGTTCAGTTTCTCGATGTGCACAATCCAGCAACGCTATTTTAGCCCTCCGCTCCTGAATCGGATCACAGCAATACACCAGTGTGTCTTCCTGATAATCGCCGCTGAATAATATCGTGTCTGTGCCTTCTGTAATTTCAAACCACAATCCTCCCGGACAATGCCCGGTCCTGCCATAGCAAATGGTTAATGGACCCAATATGCAGCGATTATCAAAATCCTGATTATTTTCTGAAACATCTAAGAATACCGTCTTTTCATAGGAAATCCCGGCAAGGTTATAAGTCATCCGCGTTGTCACTAAGGTTCCTCGAAACCCCTGCTTTACAAAATGATCAAAGGCTCCTGAATGATCCTTATGGCAATGGGTCAGAAACAGAAACTCTACTTTTTCTAATTCCTCTGTTGTCACATTTGGATAAGGATTCGGATCTGTGTCCATGATTCCGCAATCTACCATATACATGCGTCTGTCATGTTCTATTTCAACTAAAAAACAGCTGCGGCCATGTTCTCCATAGCCGCCTCTCATCATCAATTTATTCATAAATATAGAGCCTTTCTTTTGGAATACATACATAACCACGTTTTCCCACGTGAAGAAATTCTGTATGCAATACACAAAATTCTTCCATATCCTTTGTCTGTACCTTCACACGGTATGTGCCGCCTTCAAACGTAGACATTGTAACCCTTACCTGAATTGAATTTTCTTCTGGTTTGTCATGCCAGCTGCATTCCTCTGGGCGGAAGCGAAGTTCTACTCCATTATTATCGGTGTTGGCCTCACATTTATTTTGTCTGAAATACTGACCATCAAGCTTTGCGTCACCAATACATACACATCCTGTATTCTCGCCGCGTTTTACCATTTCACCTTTTTTTAATGAATTTCCGGCTCCGAGAAGTCCGGCAACCATCGCCGTCTTTGGGTGCATATAACACATAGACGGAATATCATTCTGATCAATCAGACCTCGGTTCATAACGATAATACGGTCCGCCATCGCAAATGCCTCTGATGGATCATGGGTCACATGGAACACTGTTGTCTTTAAAGAATGAAACAACTGTGCCATTTCCGTACGCATTTCAATACGTAACTGGATATCAAGATTACAAAGTGGCTCGTCCAGGAGAACGATTGCAGGTTTTGTGATCAACGCTCTTGCAATTGCCACTCGTTGCTGCTGACCACCGGATAACTCTGATGGATACTGATCAATGAGTCCTTCCAGGTGCAAAAGAGAAACTACCTCTTTCAGTCTCTCTTCCATTTCTGTCTTGTCTGTTTTCTTGATTTTGAGTCCATAAAGAATGTTATCACGGGCACTCATATGCGGCCAAAGAGCAAAATCCTGAAACACCATATTGATATTTCTTTTTTCTGTCGGAAGCATTCCTTTTTCACTGGATACTTCTCTTCCATGAATCCAGACTGCACCGCCATCCAGCGGAAGAATACCTGCAATAATATTCAACAAGGTGGATTTACCACATCCGGACGGACCGAGAACACTAATGATTTCTCCTTCCTTCACAGACAGGTTGAGCCCCTTTAAAACTTCCTTTTTTCCATAGTGCTTACGCACTTCTTTGATTTCAAGTATATTTTCCATATTGATTCCTTTATTTTCGCTTCTAGTGAACGTCCGTAGGTCCTTTTTTACGACCAATATTTAATATGCGCTCCATACACAACATGATACTGATAATGAATACTGCACCTACGATCGTTGCTGCTGCAGCCTGACCAAATTCCAGGTCATTGTACGCATCACTTATATATACCGGCAGAGTACTGTAATTCGGCGGATACAAAATAGTTGTGATCGCCAGATTAAATACGCTTCCACCAAAAGCCGCAAGAATCGCAGAAACCGTACTATCATGAAGGAGAGGAAGAAGTACCGATTTCAATCTGGTTGGGAAACCAGCACCCTGTACCTGTGCAGCAATAAGCAGCGATTTTGGCACTTTCGCCATTCCGCCAACCAAAACACGGTTGATCATTGGAATTGCAGCTGCTACACTGGCCAGAACCAGGATCGACGGTTTTCCATATAAATGAAGTCCCACATTTGTAAGCCATTTCTGATTCCACACGAAAATATAACCGATTCCGAGAACAACACCAGGAACTGCCATTGCAACCAGGGTCAGCATGTCGATTCCCTTCTTGAGCTTGAAATCAGAGTATGTCAGTACATATGCCACACAGAATCCTACAATCATGCCAATGACTGCTGCACAAAATGCCAAGCCAAGAGAGTTCTTCACGCCGATCAGCAATTTACTGCCAGTCTGGAATACCTGACGGTAATTCTCCAATGTAAATTGAAACTTTTTAATACTAACAGAATTCGAAAATGACATAATCAAATTGGAACCCAGCGGGATTCCAAGCGCCACAAGGTGAAATAGTCCCACAATAGTGGAAAATAATGCAGTCTTTGTGGGACTCACCTTTTTCGGAGCAACATGCTCTGTACCGTTATCCAAAAAGTCAAACTTCTTCTTACCCATAGCAATTCCCTGAATGATCATCGCAATCACAATAAGAATCATCAGATAAGTGGATAACACTCCGGCCATATCAAATCGGACCGGTGACGAACAAATGGCACTGTAAATTGTGTATGGTAAAGTCGGAAACGAATAGACTGCTGTAATCGTTGATGACATGCCATAGTCGCCGACCGTGTCCATAAAGATAAGCATCGCAGCAGAACAATATGCCGGGATGCAGAGCGGAAGTTGTACATGAAACCACGCTCTCAAACTGGAGGCACCGTTCATTCTGGCTGCATATACCAGACGCTTCGGATACCATTCCATTGCATTTTTAATTGTTACATATGCAAGAGGATACTTGCAAAGAACCATTACTGTTACAAGCCCCCAGAAACTGAATATAAAATTGCTGACGCCGTCAATACCAAGCCACGCTTTTGCTATTCCATTTCCGGAAGAAAAGTACACCCAGCCTTGTGCCAGAATAAAAGATGGAACAATCATCAAAATCCAGCTTACGATATCGATCATCTTTGCTCCCGGAAACACATAATGAACTCGCACATGTGCTAAAAATGCTGCCAGGATCAGTCCTACGATCGTAGTTCCCATACTCAGTGCTACGGAGTTTAGAAATGCTTTTTTCCAAAGCGGACGTACGAACACCTGCAGAAGCAGGGAAAGATTACCTAAATCAAACTTTTTGGGATCGAGATTCGGGCAGACAATCTGAACCAAAACTGCTGCCAGTGGAAGCAGAACCAGAATCGTGAGGATTGCCAATATACCGAATCCAGCTGTATTATCTCTGTTTTTCATATTTCATTTACTGTGCAGACATATCTGCGAACCATGCTTTGATATCGCCCTCATTCTCAGAACCAAACTCAACATCAGCAACTGCAAGTTTTGCATTCGCATCTCGTTCTGCCTTTAATGTAACGCCTTCAACAGATGGCTCAAAGTAACCTTCATCACCAAGTTCAACAAGAGACTGCTGTGTTTTGGAATCAAGAAGGAAGTTTACAAATGCTTTTGCAACCTCCGGCTGACTTGTGGACGCGCTGATTGCTGCAACGCGAGTGGAACCCGGAGCACCATCTTCCGGCCATACAATAGAAACCGGCTCACCACTTGCTATCATGCCATATGCGTTTGACTCCTGAAGCAATGCCACACTGATTTCACCACTTGCAAGTGCCTGAACAACCTGCGGATTCTTCGGGAATACTTTTAATCCCTGGCTAAACATCGTTGTAAAATAGTTCTGTCCGTCTTCCATTCCCATTTTATCCATAAAGTAAGCTGCTAATGGATAGGCCGGAGCTGCAACACCCGGATCCGCCATACCAACCTGATCCGCATACTTTACATCAGTTAATTCTTCAAAGGTCTTCGGTGCTTCCTCTGCAGAATATACATCATTTCTATATACAAGAACACCTGCAGCATGAATACCTGTCGGATAGAAACATTTATTTTCCGGAACCAGAGTTTTAGAAAACTCTGTCAGATTTTTTCCATTCTCAACCTCAATATCTGTCATCAATTCCCCTTCTTTAGAAAGGTTGTATACATCATACATGGAATCAATCCAAACCACATCCCACTGAGGATTGCCCTTTTCTGCTGCGATACGAGACATTGTCTCTGCACCGTTTCCAACTACTACTTCAACTTCATAACCAGTAGCTTCCTTGAACATATCCGGAATCACTGCATCAAAATCATTTAAATATACTACCAGAGGCTTCTCCTGTGCGGTTGCTTCAGATGCTTCCGCTTCAGTTTTCTCAATTTCAGTTGTCTCAATCGTTGTTGTCTCTGCACTTGCAGTTGTCTGTGCTGTTACAGCACTTTCATTAGAACCACATGCAGTTAATGTCATCAATGCCACAGCAGATACAGTTAATACTTTTTTAAATTTTCTCTTCATGATTCATACTCCTTACAAACCTTTTATTTTTATAAAACATCTGTCTTTTTCCTTTTTACGTGAACAAAGTATAACAGCGCTATGTAAAATCCAAAATACAACTTATGTGAAATTTAGGTCAAATCAAACTAAAAAAAGACTGAGTGCCGAAAACTCCGACACTCAGACAAATCTCTCGTTTTATTCATTTTCCACTTCTGTTTTTTTATGAAACCAGAACCAGTCTCCTTTTTCCGGTTCAAATCCAATGCCATAGACATTTTCCACTCCGGTTTCATATGTAATTTCTTTATCATGCATCTGTGTAGTCATATGTTCCTTCAGATAACGACTGGATAAAATAAATAATTCTGCCACCAGTATTATTCGCAGAAAAAAAATAACCAAAGCATGAGTTTTCTCTCTCCTATATCCGTGTCTCCATGAATGGTACGGTTTGTAAACATACTGTTTCAAAAAAACTCCTTTCCGTACTCTCCAAATACCTTACAACGATTGTATCATATTTGAAATAAAAAGACAGCCTCATATTTCTATGGGGCTGTCATATCCATATCATTACTGGGCATTTGCTCCGCCTGCATGACCGGCAGAGCTATTTGTTGTTCCGTTCGCAACATCATCTGTCATGTTATTGATGCCTTGTTCCACATCATCCACCATATCTCTTAAAATGCCCCCGGTTTCTTCCGTATAATTGCCGTTTGTTACATCATTTACATATGGTTCGGAAGCTTCCGAAGATGTGTCTCCTGTGCTTGTAGTTGCTTCCGTCATTTGAGCAGTTGTCCCCGCAGTGCTTCCGGAAGTACTGCCGCTGTTATCATTTCTTCCACAGGCAACAACAATACTGACAACGGCTGCCAGCATTGTGATCAAAGCCAAACGTTTGATTTTTCCCATAAAAAATTCTCCTTTCTAACCCTATTATGTACGTCAGAAAGGAGAATATTCATCTTAGCCGATCACATCGGACATATCATACATACCTGCACCTTTTCCTGCAAGAAACTTTGCAGCCTGAACCGCACCTTTACCAAAAATTGCTCTGGAGTATGCTGTGTGGTTGAATGTGATCACTTCGTCCTGGCCCGCAAAAATAATATCGTGCTCGCCAACGATTGTACCGCCGCGAACAGCCTGAATGCCGATTTCCTTTTTATCACGTTTCACACGCTCAGAAGTTCTGTCATACTTGTAGTGGTAAGCGTTGTCCAGACTCTCGTTGATAGAATCTGCCAGTGCGATCGCTGTACCGCTCGGTGCATCCAGTTTACGATTGTGGTGTTTCTCAAGAATCTCGATATCAAAACCTGCATCTGCCAATACCGGAGTCACTTCTTTTAATACTTTTAAAAGAAGGTTGATACCAACAGACATGTTGGCAGAACGTAATACCGCACTTGTCTCAGAAAGTTTTTTCACATTTGCAAGCTGTGCCTCAGAGAGACCTGTTGTACAAAGTACCAATGGAGTTTTTGTTGCCTCACAGTACGCAAGCACACCATCTGTTGCCTTGGCAACGGAGAAGTCGATCACAACATCTGCCTGCGGACACTCTTCCAGTGTTTTATACACAGGATAACCAGCCTGAATCTCTGTATTCATATCTACGCCTGCTACGATCTCAATGGCTTCATCATTTGCAATGATATCTGTGATCACACGTCCCATTGCGCCGCCGCAGCCGTTCATAATTGCTTTTACCATCATTTGCCTCCGAAAAAATTATTTCATAAGACCGAAATTGATAAGTTCTCTTCTTAAGAGTTCCTGATGAGCCGGTTCCATCTCTGTAAGTGGAAGTCTCGGAATTCCTACATTTTTACCCATAAGGTTTAATGCAGCTTTTACCGGGATCGGATTTACTTCACAGAACAGAGCATCGATCAGCGGAAGAGCTTTTAACTGAAGCTTTCTGCTGGCTTCGATATCACCTTTGAAGAACAGTTCACAGATATCGTGTGTCTCCTTCGGTGCCACATTGGAAAGTACGGAGATAACACCCTTTCCGCCAAGTGCTAAGAGCGGAACGATCTGGTCATCGTTACCGGAGTATACATCTACGCAGCCATCAGCCAGATTCATAAGCTGTGCGATCTGGGAGAAGTTTCCACTTGCTTCTTTTACTGCTACGATGTTTTCCACATTTTTACAAAGATCAACAACAGTAGCCGGAGCAATGTTCATACCTGTTCTGGACGGAACGTTGTAAAGAATGGATGGAATTTTTACAGAATTTGCGATTGCTGTAAAGTGTGCCTTTAAACCATTCTGAGTCGCTTTGTTGTAGTACGGAGATACTAAGAGAAGACCATCTGCACCTAATTTCTCTGCCTCAACAGAAAGGTGGATCGCATGTGCTGTGTTGTTGGAACCTGTGCCTGCAACAACCGGAACACGGCCTTTTACTACATCACATGTAAATTTAATTGCAGCCAGCTGCTCTTCGTCGGACATAGTTGCTGCTTCGCCTGTTGTGCCTGCAACAACGATGCAGTCAATACTTCCTGCAATCTGATCTTCGATCAGTTCTTCAAATTTGTTAAAATCAATTTCACCGCTAGCCTTAAACGGTGTTACGATCGCGGTACCCGCACCTGTGAAAATGCTCATGTTTATTCCTCCTATGTAGCATAACTAATAATATTTCTTTTTAACAATAAAAAAGAGCTGGCATGCACAAGATGTCAGCTCCTAAATCGTCATCATCAGTAGCGTCGGCTTGACCTCTGCTCTTCTTTTTACTAGCCTTTATGGTATCATTTTTCCTCTGAATTGTCAATCTTTATGTTATCTCATCAAAGTATTAAATTGTTATTCGATGCACTCTAATTTGCTCACGGACACTTCATATGCGACACGCTTCTCACACTCGGTCTCACTGAGCTTTTTCGTATATTCTCGGCTTTGTACGCGTCCCCAGATCATGACCCTGGTACCAACTGTGAAACCGGAAGCAAATCTGGCATTTCTTCCCCATGAAATGCATGGGATATAATCAGATTTCCCATAAGGGCGGTTGACGGCAACCAGGAGATCTGCTATCTCTCGACCCAATGGTGTTTTTCTATAGATTGGTTCTTTGCATATGTAGCCATCCAGGAAAATTTGATTCGTTTTTGTGTAGTCCGTAAATTCTTCCATAAAATTTACTTCTCGTACAAATACAGAGAGTACCAGACGATTCCTTGATCCCTCATGTCGATTGTAAGAGCGGAACTGTCCGATCGCCTCAATCGTGCATCCTCTGTAATCTCTGTTCACATCGATCAATCGCTCCGAAATTAACAGTGGTATGATATCCGCCTGCTCGCTGAGACGATTTACTAATAGATCAACCTGATAGAACCCTTCTCCGTAAACTGCATGACTAAACGTAAATTCTGATGCGATTGTTCCAATCACGGTTACTTTGTTATTTTCCATTCCTTTTTCTGACATTGTATTTCTCCTTTTTATTCGTTATTGATCTTGCCCGGTTTTCCGGCCTGTTATTATATTTATGCCGGGCTGCAAAATGTTAGAACAAAAACTTTGAAATAATTTATGTTTTTTCTGCAAGGTTCCTGCATATGATATCTGCAATGGAGGATGCTATGAAACCATGTATACATTATATTAAAAAGATCGTTTGGGCATATTCCAATGATGAGATGTCTGTTTATGCAGCACAAGCTTCATTTTTTATTATTTTAGCAGTTTTTCCATTCTTTATGCTCTTACTGTCCTTGATTGACTGGATCCCTATGCTGCAGGAATCAGATCTTCTAGAAGGAGTCGTCGACCTCCTTCCTAATAATCTGGATGCACTTGCAATTACCGTTATCCACGATGTTCAAACCTCAACCTCTGCTGCCTTGCTCTCTGTCAGCGCACTGGCAGCTATCTGGTCTTCATCAAAAGGAATGCTCAGCATCGAACGAGGACTAAACCGAGCGTATGGGATCGAGGTAACAAGAAACTATTTTATTCGCAGACTGGTCTGCAGTGGATACATCCTGCTTTTCACTTTTTTCTGTGCTATCAGTCTTGTTTTTTTCGGCATCGGCTCAGTTATTATGGTGTTCTTCTTTGTTTTAGCATTTTATGTTGTTTTGCCTTACCGAAAACAGAATATTTATCAACAACTGCCTGGCGCATTGTTTACCACGATCGGTTGGTCCTTGTTTTCATGGGCGTTTTCTTTTTATTTTCGTAATTTTACAAATTTCGTTCCCACTTACGGAAGTCTGACCGCCATTATTCTCCTAATGCTGTGGTTGTATTGGGGCATCTGTATTTTATTTATCGGAGCGGAGATTAACTCTGTTACCGAACCATATAAGTCAAAAAACTCCCGGTAGGATTCCGGAACTATCTTCCGAATATCGAACTGGGAGTTTCTATTATCCTGTTATTTCGCAAGCATCATACGGTCATTGGCAAATTCCTCACCGCTGTGCTCCTCAAATTTCTTAAGGAGATCTTCAACCTGAAGCTTCTTTTTCTCTTGACCCTCTACATCATAAATAACGCGACCTTCATGCATCATGATCAGGCGGTTTCCATACTGGATCGCATCTTTCATGTTGTGGGTTACCATAAGTGTTGTCAGGTTCTGTTCTGTGACAATCTCATCAGTCAGTTCCAATACTTTTCTGGCTGTTTTCGGATCCAGTGCTGCTGTATGCTCATCGAGTAACAAAAGCTTCGGTCTCTCCAAGGTCGCCATAAGAAGAGTCAGCGCCTGTCTCTGTCCACCGGAAAGAAGTCCTACTTTGCTGGTCATGCGAGTCTGTAGGCCAAGATCCAGTCTGGTCAATGCTTCTCTATAGAAGTCCATTTCCTCATTTTTAATATGCCAGGAAAGTCCTCTTTTTTGTCCGCGTCGGAGTGCCAGTGCCAGGTTTTCCTGAATCTGCATGCCAGCTGCTGTTCCACGCATCGGATCCTGGAATACACGGCCGATATACTGGGCGCGTTTATGCTCCGGCTCTCTGGAAATATTAATGCCGTCAATCTCAATCTTACCGGAATCGATCGGATACACACCGGCTATCATATTTAGCATTGTTGATTTTCCGGCTCCATTACCACCAATAACGGTCACAAAATCGCCTGGTTTCAGATGAAGGTTAATGCCCTGAAGAGCCTTCTTCTCATTGATCGTGCCTTTATTAAACGTTTTTCTAACGTGGGAAATTGTTAACATTATACTTCATCCTCCTCTACGGTTTCAGAATAATCATGCTTCGCATGGTATTTCGCCATGAATACCGGAATGCTGAGGGCTGCTGCCACGAACAGTGCTGTGAACAGATTCATATCGTTTGTATTAAGACCAAAGTCAAGTACAATCGCACGAATCAGGAAGTATACCACTGCGCCTACTACAACAGAAGAAAGCTTCAGACCAAAGTTGATCACTTTACTGAATAAAACTTCGCCGATAACAATAGCTGCGAGACCAATTACGATGGCGCCTCGACCCATATTGATGTCAGCATATTTCTGATTCTGACATACCAAAGCACCTGACAAAGCAACCAGTCCATTGGCAAGCATTAAGGCGATCAATTTCATACGATTTGTGTCTACACCAAGAGCACGGATCATGAACTCGTTATTGCCGGTTGCACGTAAAGCACTTCCAAGTTCAGTACCAAAGAACCAATATAATGCCCAAACGATCAGGAGCGCCACGATAATACCTACGATCATTGCGGATTGTGCCTGAGTGATCCCAAATCTGTCACCCACATTGGAGATCAAAGTTTCTGTCTTTAATAACGGGAGGTTGCTCTTTCCTCCCATAACACGCAGATTCACGGACCAGAGAGAAATCTGAGTCAGAATACCTGCTAAAATTGCCGGAATTTCAAATACCGTATGTAAAATACCGGTCGCTGCGCCTGCCACCATTCCTGCCAAAGCTGCGATCACAAGGGCCAGAATCGGATTCATACCAAAGTTGATGATCAAGGTTGCACATACACAACCGCCAAGGGCAAAGCTTCCATCCACAGTCAAGTCGGAGATATTTAGTAATCGATATGTAATATAAACGCCAAGTACCATAATTCCCCATAGTACGCCTTGGGCAACCGCGCCCTGTAATGCTACGAAATTCATATGTATCCTCCATCACATTCAGATAGCCAGACAGGAGATTTTCACTCCCATCTGGCTTTCGTTATCGTCTTACGACTTTACGTAACGCTGTCTTGATCTATTATTCGACAATTACTGCGTTTTCAAGTCCGGAAATGTCGATTCCAAGTGCGTCTGCTGTTGTCTTGTTTACAGTCAGTTCACAACGCTCTGCCGGAAGATAACCGATCGGCATGGTTGCAACGTCAGCACCATTTACGAGAATCTCGATCGCCTGCTCACCAGCCATGTAACCTAACTGATAGTAGTCAATACCGTATGTTGCAAGACCACCGGCCTGAACCATACCAGCTTCACCAACGATACACGGAATATTGTTGTCGCTGGCTACCATCGCTACTGTTGCCATACCGGCTGCGATCACGTTATCTGTCGGAGTATAAATAACATCTACTTTTCCAACCATGGATTCAACCACTGTCTGAATCTCGTTGGATCCCGGAACTGTATATTCTTCGTATTTAAGTCCGATCGCGTCACAAGCTTCTTTTGCCATAGAAATCTGAATTTCAGAGTTGCTTTCTGCAGAACAGTACAGGAGACCTACTGTTTTTGCTTCCGGGAGGATCTGATGTAAAAGATCAATCTGCTCTTTTACCGGTGTTAAGTCGGAAGTACCGGATACGTTTACACCCGGATTTGCATTGTCGTTAACAAGACCGGAAGCTGCCGGATCTGTAACTGCTGTTAAGAGAATCGGAATATCTTCTGTCACACCTGCCACTGCCTGTGCCGCCGGTGTTGCAATCGCAAGGATCAGATCATTACCGTCATTCACTAACTTCTCAGCAATTGTCATACAGTTTACCTGTTCACCAGATGCATTCTGCTGATCTGCTTCATATTTGATACCTGCATCGTCAAGTGCTGCAAAGAATCCTTCATTGGACTGATCTAAAGCTACGTGCTGTACAAGCTGAAGAACGCCGATCTTATATGTTTCGCTATCTGCTGCGTCTGCTGTTTTGGCTGTTGTCTCTGCCACAGTTGTTGCAGCGGCTGTAGTTTCTGCCGGTTTGGAGGAACATCCAGTCATAGAAAGTGCCATGGCTCCTGCAAGAATCAGAGATACGAGTTTTGTTGATTTCTTCATAGTATAAATCTCCTGTCAATGTATTTATTAATTGGATGTGCTTTTACACATTCATTGTTCCTTGAACAAGACCGATTGTACCACCATTTCACAATCACGTCAATACCAAAAAACTTTAAACTTTTAAACTTTTATGCATTAAAGTATTTATTATATTATTACTACTTTTCAGACAAAAAAAGAGCATCTATTTCCAGATGCCCTTTAAATTATAAACACGTTCTGCAGTTTTATAAAATACATCATCCCAGTTCTCTTCCGGGATCAGCCACTTCGTCAGTTCAATATAATCTTTGTAATTGGCAAGCGGCCAATCTGTACCAAACATGAACTTATCATAGTTATCACAATAGGAAATCCATGTTTTCACTGTATCCAGATACAATTTCTGTTTTTTCATCAATGCAGGCAGATCTACCTTGCCCACTAACAGTCCGGAAAGATCCGTTGCAACGTTCTCATTCTTATCCACAACAGCAGCCGCATCCATCAGCCATGGATTACCAAAATGACACATAACAAACTGGACCTCTTTGTGACGCACAGCTGCTTCGTCCATAGTCAACGGATGACTGTATTTTAAATATGCATTAGAACCGGCAGTCTGTCCCATATGTACAGCGACCGGTTTCTTGTAAGCTTTTGCAAGATCATAGATCGGTTCATACGCATCATCTGTGATATAGAGTTTATTGTATCCCGGATATAGTTTGATTCCGACACACGCCTCACGTTTCAGATTTGCTTCAACAAGATCATATGCATCTGATAGTTTGTGCTCTGCCATATAACTTCTGTCGATTCCGATACAGTAGCGCATAAACTCCGGATAATTGTGCTTTTCCGGCTCCATTCCGCGATTTCCCATAACAACGCCGCCGACAATACCAAGTTCTTTGTATGCTTCGTTTAAGTGCTCAGCTGTATTTACATGCTCTGCCCTTACAGCGAGCTCGTCGAAATGTCCATATCCTGGGCAAAAATGAAAGTGTGCATCAATAATTCTCATATTATCCTCCTGTACGCTAAAAACCCCTGACATACGCAGGGGTTTTTAATCATGCTAGAAATATTTTCTGTTGCCCCAGAGGTTACTCCGTTTTAAATCCAGATACTCATTGTAGGCCTTCTCCAAAATCTGTTTTTCGTTGGAGAACTTTAAGAGATGATAGGCCTCATAAAACTTATAGTAGCCGGAATCAACGAAATATTCCTCTCGTTGTGGTTTACTGTAATAACTGTCTGCCATCATCAGATACCAGTGGACATCTTTCTCCACGGTATCCTGTGGGGTATTGAAAGAATACTGACTCTTTCCGATGTACTTGATGATCTGTGCTGATACACCAGTCTCTTCTTTCACTTCCCTAAGGGCTGTCTCTTTATACTCTTCGCCCGGTTCCACAGTTCCTTTCGGCAAAACCCATCCTTCGTACTTGTTTTTGTAATTCTTGTAAAGTACCAGAATCTTACCTCTGAATATAACCACACCGCCACAGCTTGTTGCTTCTATCATCGCGATCCCTCCTAAACATTAGGATGGCGCACTGCCTCCCTAGGTGTGTTTGTCTAACTGATGATAGTATACTTCTTTTTGTGGATATTTGCAACCATTGATTTCAATTCAGGGGTGTTTATTCCGCCTTCAGATATTTCTCAAACCAATTCACCATCTCTGTCAGACGACGGACACGATGCTTCGGTTTTCCTGCGCGGGAAAGTTCATGGTTTTCTCCATGGAACAGACACATTCTCGCTTCCACACCATGATATTTCAGAGCAGTGAACATCTGAAGTGCATCAGCCATATAGCAACGATAGTCCTGGTCAGACTGAATGAATAACGTCGGTGTCTTCGCTCTGTGTGCCCATTTTAACGGAGACTGCATCCACATATTCTCCAGATTGCTCCACGGGTCGCCTGCCACCTGCTCGATATCGAATGTAAAACCAATATCGGTAGTCATGCTCAGTGTGATCCAGTTTGAGATACTTCTCTGAGAAACCACTGCTGCAAAACGATCGGTCTGACCAATGATCCAGTTCGCCATAAATCCACCATAGCTTCCGCCCATCATACCAAGGCGCTTTTCATCCAGCTGCGGATATCTCTTCAATACCTCATCTGTAAATGCCATTAGATTGTCATAGTCTACCGTACCGTAACGGCCGATCAGATCTGCGAATACATTTCCACGTCCATCACTTCCTACCGGGTTAGTAAAGAATACGAAATATCCCATATTGGCAAACATCTGGCTCTCATGGAAGAATGTCGGACCAAAGGTAGTTCTCGGACCACCATGAACAGTCAGAATGCCCGGGTATGTATTATTCGGATCAAAATCAGCCGGTTTCATCACATAACCGTCTAATTCTACATCTTTATAATAGAAAGTAAACTCTTCAATCTCGCAAACACTGGAGCCGGCCAGAATCTCATCATTAAAGGAGGTCAGTTTCTTCTCGCCGCTCGCATCTGCTCCTTTTTCAAGAGCATAAATTTCTGTTATTCCCAGATCACGGGCGCCTGCAAAATACAGATTACCGTCATTTACATCAATCGCATGCACACTACCCTGGCGATCATTGATCAAAGTCATAACTCCGTGCTTATCGATCTTTGCGATCACACTCTGTTTTCTCAGTGTCACGATCGCATAAATATAGTCTTCATCGTGTACGATTCCCGGACCATCCACAAACTTACAGTCGCAGCCAATCGAGTTTTTCACACTTGTATCAAACTCTGCAACAAAGTTGATCTCGTTGTCTTCGATCGCATAAAGTTCCGGGTTTTCATTAATTCCATATGACTCCATATCAGAACCAAGAAACAGAACCTTATCGTCCATCACGCACGCATAGTCAATTCGCATATTGCCTTGCGGAACCAAGGTCTCACGGCTGTTATCCATCAGGTTGATGCGGTACAATCCCTGATACTGATCTCTCTTCTCTGTATAGAGATTTCCTGTGTAGAGAATAGCATCATCCTCCACCCAGAATTTTTCCACGTTTTCATAATCAGGACTGATGATCTCTGTCTTCTGGTTCTTCCTATCATAGACAGCCAAACGCATTCTCTTTTTATTCACTACACCCATGCCATTTGCCCAGAACGGATGCTCATCAAAGACTTCGTAGTCCATCTCTTCTTTCCAGGCTTTCACAGCTTCTGCTCTGGTCGTCGCATCCATGGAGGCAAAATCCGGGCGACTGTAGTCATATGCGATCGCAAGGACCAGCTTATCACCTGCAAGCTTCATAGACGTTACAAAATATGGAACTGCAAATGCAAATTCTGCCTCACCGCCATGAATCTTCATCTTATAAAAGCAAGTCCACTCTTCGCCGTTTTTAATCTTCTCTGTATACGCCTTATCTCGGTTTGCTACAAATAAAATCTCTTCGGAGTTCAGCCAAATAAACTTACGTTCATTCTTTCCACTTGTCAGCATTCTGTAGGATGCAGACTCCATATCCATCAGCCACAGGCAAGAATCATATTTGTTTTCCGCTTCGTTTACAGTCACAACTGCAAAAGCCCCATGCTTGCCATCCGGAGCAACGGTAATACCTGTTGGATACTTGTAGTTCATAAAATCTTTGATACCAATACGTTTCATCTGTAATCCCCCTTAATGTAAAAGATATGCATCAAACATCTGCCTTGCGATGGGAGCTGCGGCCTTACCACCAGAACCACCTTCCTCTACGATCACACAAATCGCAATTTCCGGATTTTCAGCCGGCGCATATCCCACAAACCAAGCATGCGTTTCTTTTTCTTTTTCAAACTCTGCCGATCCGGTCTTTCCCGCAACCGAATATGCTTCTGTACGTAAAGCAGAGCCTGTTCCGTCCGTAATAACACGCTCAAGCAGAGTGTGTAAGCCTTTCGCTTCATCTGCCGTCATCAGTTCCCCATACTGAGCCGGCATAAACTGTTTTACGATTTCTCCGTTCACATTTTCTACGCGCTCGATCAAATACGGCTGCATAAGCATGCCGCCATTTGCAATCGCTGAAGTTAGCATCAGATTGTGCATTGGAGTCATCAATGTGCTGCCTTGACCAATCGCAGTCTGTGCAATCTCCCATGCTTTCACGCCATCTTCCATAACATATGCGCTCATGCTGTATGGGATTGAAAGAGGTTGTTCACAGTTAAACAATAACTGTTCGGAAAGATTCTTTAACCCGATAAGATCCAATTCCTGTCCAAGAGTTGAAAATGCGCCATTGCAGGAATTCGCAAATGCCATTTCAAAATCCTCTTCTCCATGAGCCGTTTTATGATAACACTGAATGGAGAAATTCTGAAACTCATAGATTCCGTCGCAGCTAAATCGATAATCGTTATATGCTCTCGGATGTTCTCTCATATACTGCAGGGCCGTTACGATCTTAAATGTTGAACCAGGAGGGTACAATCCCTGTGTCGCCCTGTTTAGCAGAAGAGCTTCTGTCTGATCTCCATTTACCAGCACTTCCCACTGCTCTTCAATCAGGTTCGGATCAAATACCGGTTTTGATACCATTGCAAGAACCTTTCCTGTCCCAGGCGCCATTGCGATAACAGCTCCCTTTCGGTCTCCCAACGCCTCGAAAGCAATGTTCTGCATGGTTTTGTCCAGCGTTGTTACCACCGTATCTCCGTCACTCTTTTGATCTGCCAGTTGATTCAATGCCTTAGTCAAAGGATGGATGTGAGAACTTAACAAATAATAATTTGCCAGCGATTCAATTCCGGTTTTTCCCATGGACGAATATCCAACTACATGAGAAAACAGACTTCCCTGAGGGTAACTTCTTATCTCAGTGCCGTCTTCCGATACCATCGTCTCTGCCAGAATCGAACCATCATTAGCGAGAATCTTTCCTCTCACCACTCTCTCTTCGAAGTTATTCAATCTGGCACTGTTATAAGGATTGTTGATCACATCCTCACTCTGTACCTGAATGAAATACCCAAGGTATACGCTCATCCCGATGAACAGGCCCACGATCAGGTACGTGAGCAGGAGAATATTTCGGTTGGCCTTCGGATTTGGTTTAGCCTTCTTCATGTTCTTCCTCCTCCGTTCGCTTCAAAATATAGAGACCCTGGATAATATTAAATAGAATAAATGTTGCCAAAATAGAACTGCCGCCATAGCTGACGAATGGAAGTGTCACACCTGTGGATGGAATAAATTTCACAACTCCGCCAATCGTCAAAAACACTTGCGTAATGTACATGATCCCTAATCCAAATGCGATCAGCTTGTAAAACATTGCCTGCATTTTTACTGCAATGATCATGAACTGAAGGAAGCAACCCACACAGATAAACAATAAGCAGAGAGCATAAATCGCACCTAATTCCTCCGATATGGCAGCGAATACAAAGTCTTTATCTACAACCGGAATTTTCTGTGGCATGCCCTGATAGAGCCCCAGGCCAAACCATCCTCCGGTTCCCATGGCAAACAATCCCTGTGTCACCTGATATCCTTTATCGTCAATATCGGCCCACGGATCTCTCCAGGCCTCCACACGTCGGCGAACGTGAGAAAACAGCTTGTACGCAACAACAGCTGCTGCAGAGCCACTCAATACTCCTGCTCCCAAATACAGCCAATTGGAGGTAGCCACAAATAACATAAATAAATACGTAGTGAAGAAGATCAATGCACTTCCCAAATCTCTGGATAATACCAAGATCACCACATGAAGGGCCGCGATCACAGTCGTGACCACCACGTCTTTAAACTTTGTCGACCGATAAAGTCTGGCTGCTACAAAGAACACAAAGCTGATCTTCACGAACTCTGACGGCTGAACCGAGATGCCTCCGACCGTCAGGCTTAGCTGTGCACCAAAGGAAGTATTTCCCGCAACGCATACAATTGCCAAAATGAGTACTCCTAATATGCCGTACACCCACGCAAGTTTTACCAGCTGCCACACTCGGTCAATGATAAACGGAATGATCCAGGTCACAACAGCAGACACGACTACTATTAGAAACTGTCGCATGGCACGCTCTGGATTTAATCTTGTCAAGATAATAAATCCGGTACCTAAAAGCATGCAGATATTATTCAACAACAGTCGTGATATTCTCTTATAAATAAGTTTTGACAAAAACAGATAGCATACAAAAAACAACACCTGCATGCCATAAAACAAAATCAGCTCTTCTGACTTTGTATTCAGCATGATCAGCAGATTCGCCAGAAAATGCAGCATAAACATACAGACGATCTGTCGGTTGCATGCATAGTTCCGGTCCTCCTCATTGCGCATGGAGAAGAACCGGAAATTGTAATATGTGTAAATCGCGATCAATAAAATAATCAGATACCTGGAAATCTCCACGATCAGATTTGTCAATTTATCACCTACTCTACGCCGCGTTTAAAATGTCCGCGGGTGAAATTTGCCAATGGAGCTGCTTTTCTGCCCTCCATATACTCTGCATAGAATGCAGTCAGAACCTTTTCTGTCTCTACCCTGTCTTCGATCGTAAAATTCAGGCGAAGAACGGAAGGTGCAAATCGCTCTACTTCCTCAGATAGGCCAAGAAGAGACATCGGACTTTCATTGTAAATCGTATTGTAACAGAATCGGCACTGATTACGAACCGGCATCTCTTTTCCTTTTCTGTCTTTTAAGAAGAGAAGCTCCGGCTTTCCGCTGCAGCCTTCTGTTGTCTTTCGAATGCAGTTTGCAGAAACCATCATCGGAAGGTAACCGTATATGATCATCTCATCGTTACCGCCGCGTTCTGTGATCTCGCGTCCGTTTAATTCTACCGGTATCGTTTTTCTGCTTGCCCCGTACACATCCATCATCCCGGAAGCCACAGAGTTAAATGTATACATGCCATGGTCGAAGTATAATTTTGCACCCGGAACGTATCTCTGCATAAATCCAGGCTCCTCCATCGCCGCCACACCAAAGGCATCAAATCCGGCATTTTTTAACAATTCCAGATTTTTAAGGAAATAACGCTCAGCATGTGTACGGAAGATTCTCGGAAGCATCAGATAACAATAGATACCTGCATCATGGCATCGCTCAACATATTTTTTCCAATCACTCGCATCAAACTCCTCCGATGCAAGATAGATGCCAAAGAAAGCTTCTACTTCTTTCTCTTTCCACTCAGCCATACGATTGAATACTGCTTCAAACTGCTCCTTGCTGTTTACAAGTGCCGTAAACTCCTTTTGTTCACCCACTAAATGGCATCCTGACTGCACAAGCTGTTCTGTCAAAGCGTTAAGATTTGTACCATCCGTCTCCGGATCTTCCAACTGACGTTTATGACCTTGCAGCAATCCTTTTTCAAGCCCCTCTAATGCCTCACGTCTCATGGAGTTTAAAGCCTGAACCGGTACAAAAACATTGCCTTTGATCGTAATGTCCAGTTTTTCAAACTCAAACGGAGAATCTCCGGTCTTCATTAACTGCTTGCGGATCCTTGCCTCATCCATCGGAGCATTCTTTGCTTCCTCTACAACATCACTATCTACCCAACAGATAACGGAGGCTGCACTTGCAAGTTTCGCATCAAACGTTTCATTTTCAGCCGCTCTGCCTGTCAGCGGTGCAGACAATGTCAATCTGGCCGGCTTTCCAACCTCAAAATACGCAGTTCCCTGAATCTTCTCTTTCTTAGTTGCATCAACATACATACGGTCCAGACGGTCAAACAGTTCCTGATTTCCTTCGCGGAACGCAGGTTTCTCTTTCAAGACAACCATATCACGGCCGTTATGCATATGATAGAAACCGTCAGTCTGACCACCACGGTCAAACAAGTCCAAAAGCATACGTTTGTCAGCCGGATCTACTTTATATCCGTTTCGACCATTCTTTAAGTACATGTCCACATATTTGCGATACATACTAACAACACCTGCCGTATATCTTGGACTCTTCATACGTCCCTCAATCTTCAGAGAACATACTCCAGCTTCCAGAATATCCGGGATCAGATCCAGTGTACAAAGATCTTTCAGACTGAGTACATATTTTTCATTTTTCTTATTGATATATCTTCCGTCACGAACCACATCAAACGGAAGACGACACGGCTGTGCACAGCGTCCACGGTTTCCGCTTCTTCCTCCGATCAAGCTGGAAAACAGGCACTGTCCGGAATAACAATAACAAAGAGCGCCGTGAACAAAGGTCTCGATCTCAAGACCTGTCTCGTCGTAAATCTCACGAATCTCTCCTAATGTCAATTCGCGAGCCGGTACCACACGGACAGCTCCCATTTCTTTTAATTTCGCTGCGCTGTATTTTCCGGTTACTGTCATCTGAGTACTTACATGAATGTCCATCTTCGGAAAATGTTCACGTACATAACGGAATACACCAAGGTCCTGAACGATCACTGCATCCAGACCCGCTTCATAATACGGCTTTAAGTAATCATAGAGATCCGGAAGTTCTTTTTCTTTTACCAACGTATTCACTGTCATATAAATTTTCGCACCATGCAAATGCACGTAGTCAATGGCACGGATCATCATATCCTCGTCCAGATTATTTGCATAAGCTCTGGCTCCGAATCGACTTCCTCCGATATACACCGCGTCCGCACCTGCATTGACTGCTGCCACCATGCTCTCAAAGGACCCCGCCGGCGCAAGAATCTCCACATTCCTCTTTCTCATATCTTCCTCCATCTGTTTATCCACACTTCTGTGTCCAGGATAACATGTCCAGCACACAGAATCATAAGGGTACAAAAGGCCGCAGCATAACACTATGCAGCAGCCTTAAAACTATTTCTCGTTCTTTTCCATCTGGGCATCCAATTTCATCTGAACACCGATCAGTTCATGCTTCAGGCTGTAGATTTCCTTTTCCAGATCATTTTTCTGGGCACGGAGCATCTTTGCCTCCTGAAGAGTCTTAAAATAATCATCTGCCAGATTCAGATAGATCATCACTTCCTGATAATCTTTATTCTGTCTTGTAAAGCCCGGCTGCGCCTTTAAAATACCGATTTTCTGATTGATATATGCAGCAACTTTCTGAAGATACTCCTGTTCCTCAGAACCGCCTAATGTATAAATATTTCCATCGATCAGTACTTCTGTATAGTTCTTTTTATCCATTGTCTGTAACTCCTGATTCGTAAAATCTATGTCAAATATTAAATATGTTTATTCCTTTGTAATTCCCAAATGACGATATGCAAGCTCTGTTGCCATACGTCCGCGCGGAGTACGATTGATCAGTCCATTCATCAAAAGATACGGTTCATAAACATCTTCCAGGGTACCCGCATCTTCGCCGATGGCTGCTGCCAACGTATCCAGTCCAACCGGACCGCCACCAAATTTCTGGATCAATGCCAGGAGAATGGTTCTGTCGTTGTTGTCCAACCCCAGTTTGTCTACATCCAGAATATCAAGAGCAAAATCCGCCACTCCTTTCGTGATCACACCATCGTATTTTACCTGAGCAAAATCACGAACACGCTTCAGCAAACGATTTGCAAGACGTGGGGTTCCTCTGGATCGTCTCGCGATCTCATATGCTCCGCTATCCTCGATTTCCACACCCAGTACCTTTGCAGAACGTTTTACAATAATGCTTAGTTCCTCCGGAGAATAGAAATCCATTCTCTGAACCACACCAAAACGGTCTCTCAACGGAGCGGTCAAAAGTCCGGCTCTTGTTGTCGCACCAACCAATGTAAACTTCGGAAGCTCCAAACGGATCGATCTCGCAGAAGAATCTTTGCCGAGCATGATGTCGATGGCAAAATCCTCCATCGCCGGATACAATACTTCTTCCACCTGACGGTTCAGCCTATGAATCTCGTCCACGAAGAGTACATCTCCTTCCTGGAGATTGTTCAAGATCGCTGCCATCTCGCCCGGTTTTTCAATGGCCGGACCGGAAGTCACCTTCATGTTAACTCCCATTTCGTTTGCGATGATCCCACAAAGTGTCGTCTTGCCCAGTCCCGGAGGGCCATAAAAGAGCACATGGTCTAAAGCTTCTCCACGGTTCTTTGCAGCATCAATAAAGATCTTCAGTGTAGACTTGATCTTTTCCTGGCCGATATATTCATTTAAATGCTGAGGTCTCAAAGAACCTTCTATCTTCTTATCTTCCTCTGTCACTTCCGTAGTGATAATTTTTCGACTCATGGGAACCTACCTATAAAAACGCCAGATGTTTTAATGCTGCCTTTAAAACATCTTCGGCTGTCATTGATTCTGTAATTGTAACTTTCTTAACTACGCCTGATGCTTCGGATGCGGAATATCCGAGAGCAGTCAGAGCCTCGATGGCTTCTTTTCCGATCTCGCCGACACTGGAAACCTCTCCATGACCGGAAGCTGGTTCTGCAAATCCATCCAGAATATCCTCTGACTTTACTTTGTCTTTCAGATCCAGAATAATCCTCTGAGCAGTCTTGCTTCCTACACCCGGCGCTTTGGAAATCGCTTTCGCATCCCCGGAGATCACAGCCAGACGCAATACGTCCGGACTCAACGCTGAAAGAATTCCGAGAGCACTTTTCGGTCCCACACCATTGACACCGATCAGCTGACGGAACATCTCCAAGTCCTGTCTGGATAAGAATCCATACAGACTCATCGCATCTTCACGTACACTAAAATATGTATAGATTTTCACAGTCTCTCCAGTCTTTGGCAAATGCTCCAAGACCGAAGTCGGTACATAAATCCGATATCCGATCCCACCGGCTTCTACCACGACTGAATCTTCAAATCTCTCTTCCAGAGATCCCTTTACATATGAAATCACACACTCTTCCTCCGCCTTACTCTCATCCGGTCACAAAACGACCACCATAAGAATCATACCATAGCCCCTAAATCTTTGCAAGTCATCGCAGAAAAGAATCGAACAAATTTTCTGTTCGATTGACTTCTTTTTAAAATACCCTTATACTATCATAAAATCTACTCATTTTGGAGTTTATATGATTACCATCGATAAAGAATTTTTATTTGAAGAATCCTATCCGCTATCTAACCTTGGAAAACGGGAAGAGCTTCTGTTTTTTGATATAGAGACTACCGGATTTTCCGGAGATTATCATCAAGTATATCTGATCGGCTGTGTCTATTTTACAAGGATATCAGCCCATTTCATCCAGTGGTTTGCCGACAGCAAAGAAGCTGAAACAGAAGTCATTGACTCCTTTTTTGCATTTGCAAAAAACTATCAGACTCTGGTTCATTTCAACGGCGATACGTTCGATATTCCATTCATTGAAAAGCGTTGTCATGCATTAACACTGCCTCATTCCTTTGAACATCTGGAGAGCATCGATATTTACAAACGGATCAAACCATACAAAAAATATCTCGGCCTTGAAAACCTCAAGCAGAAATCCATTGAAACATTCCTTGACATCACCCGAGACGACAAATACACTGGCGGACAGTTGATCGAAGTCTATACAGAATATTTACAGACAAAAGATCCCTATCTTTTAAAACTATTGCTGCTGCACAATGAGGATGATCTGAAAGGTATGCCGCAGCTTCTTCCGATCCTGCACTATTCGGATTTTTTCAATCAGGACTTTTCTCTTATAGAAATGAAAAAAGCGTCCGGTGAATCACCAAGACTGCTTCTTACTCTCTGCTGTGATGAGTCCACATGCTTACCGATATCCATAGTTGCCTCTGTTCCTTCCTATGCAATAAAAGCAGACAAGAATATGCTAACCCTTTCCATTCGTCTTTACGAGGGAACCTTGAAATATTTCTATCCAAACTACAAAGATTACTACTATCTGATCTACGAAGACACTGCCATTCACAAAAGTGTCGGAGAATACGTAGACCGAGATGCAAAAGTAAAAGCGACCAAGGAAACTTGTTACACAAAGAAATCCGGAACCTTCCTTCCTCAGCCGGAGCCGTTTTGGACACCGGATTTTAAAAATTCATGCAAAGATAAAACTTGCTTTTTTGAATTCTGTCCGGATTGTTTTTCCGACAGCGAAACTCTGAATCGTTACATCCATAGACTTCTAAAAGATATTTTTACCGCCCGTTGATCAGCCACAACACTGACCTCACGGGCGGTTCCCTTTTGTCTTATTAATACGTTCCCTGCTTTAAAAGCTTTCGAATATATGCAAAAGTCTTTTTCTCACCTTTTTCCTTAAGCATCAGCAAGATTTCTTCAAGCATCGCTTTTGTTTCCGGGTGCATCGTGATATAGTCCTTGCTGCGCGCAAAATACGCATAAGGCATATCATCTGTATAATTCTTACCCTGATAGATCTTGCAGGCAGCAATACGATCCATGATCATCTCCACCAGATAATTCACCGGCATCTTCACACCGATCACTTTCCAGTTCTGCTCTTTCATACCAACATCCATCCAGTATTCAAAATGGTGCTTATTTCTGCCTTTATGGTGCAGCCATGCAGACGAATATCCCTTTTCTTCTTTTTCTGCTGCATTTGGACTTCTGTTTCCTTGATAGTATTGAACTCCGGTCTTAAATTCTTCCCATGTATACTTTGAAAGATCATGGAGCAAACCCTGTTTATAAAGGCCCACACAGAAACACCCCTTCAATACAACCCATTTATGTTGAGTGATTGTTATAAAATGCTTCCATGCATTGTTTCTCTTTTTGTTTTGAAAATTTAATTTATCTTTCCTCATTACGAATCATTTTCCACCTTTTTTTAATAAATTGCGAAATCTTTCACACGATTCGATTTGACATTGCCTCCAAAATATGGTATCTTAAATGCAAGCTATAGTAAATACTATAGCATGTAATTTATTCGGAGGTATCAAACATGAAAGGTACAGTTAAGTGGTTCAATAACCAGAAGGGTTACGGTTTCATCTGCGACGCAGCTGGAAACGATGTATTCGTTCATTACTCCGGTCTTAACATGGAAGGCTTCAAAACTCTGGACGAAGGTGCAGAAGTTGAGTTCGACGTGATCGAAGGAGCTAAAGGACCGCAGGCAGTAAACGTAACCAAATTATAATCTGCCGTTCTTCATTGTACCATTTATCTAAACATGTAAAATCAGGGTTAGTATAAATATAGTGCAGCAAACGGGATTAGAAAAATGGGCTGTTGCGAGACGATGTGTTTCGCCACAGCCCATTTTTGTTACGGCTTGAATTATGGTCTGATTGCTTTTGCAAGCATATCCTTTAATTCTTCTACATCGAATGTGTACACTTTATTGCAGAACTGGCATCCACACTCTACGGTCTTTCCTTCGTCGATCATTTCCTGAAGTTCTTTTCTTCCCACACTGATCAGAGCCTTTTCCACACGGTCTTTTGTACAGTCACAATGGAATCTAGTCGGAAGTTTATCCAGAATCTCAAGACCGAAATCGCCAAGAAGATATTCGAGGATCTCTTCCGGTGTCTTTCCTGCATCCAGAAGAGAAGTGATGGATGTGATCTCGCCCAAGCGCTTTTCAAGCATGTCGATCATCTCATCTGTTGCTCCCGGAAGAAGCTGGATAATAAATCCACCTGCCTGACGAACAGTATTGTCCTTATTCATCAGAACGCCAAGTGCCACAGAAGACGGGATCTGCTCAGAGTTTGCATAATAGTATGTTAAATCTTCTGCGATCTCACTGGTCATAAGGATTGTCTGACCAATGTACGGCTCTTTTAAACCGATATCCTTAATAACACTAAGCACACCAAGATCCAGTGCTCCGCCAACGTCTAATTTGCCCTGTTCATTGGCCGGAAGCATAACATCCGGATTAAATGCATAGCCCTTTACATCACCTGCTGCATTTGCAGTTACGATCAGACCTTCGATCGGTCCCTGACATTCGATACGAAGTGTCAGAAGATCCTTTTCTCCCTTCATCATAACGCCCATCATCGCACCGGCTGTCAGAAGACGACCAAGCGCTGCAGTCGCTACCGGGCTGGCATTGTGAAAGCCTCTGGCAGTTTCAACCATCTCTCTTGTCACAGCCGCAAATGCTCTTACCTGACCATCGGCAGCCGTTGCACGGATAATATAATCTGTCATATTACTCAAACCTTTCTATACTACTGTCTATTATCAACGGTATTTGTTTACTCTTCAAATTTCCCACGTTCCCTTGCGATCACGTAGATCCTCTCACTCGTCGGTTTCGGCGCATCCTTTGTAAATGCATCATACGCAGTCACAAACTCCATTCCGGCCTCCTCGATCGCAGCCTTAACCTCGTCCAAAGAATAGGCTCTCTGGTAATGTGTTTCGTGGTACTTGCGGTATAGGTCTTCCTCTTCCCGCACGAAAATAGAAAGATCATAAATGTTGATCTTCTCCTCAGCTTCATACTGGTTCTCCCAGATAAAGCTGGAATCTTCACGGTCTTCTGCGATCGTCGTGTCACCCATAACTACAGAATACTTATATTCTGTGTTCATATCAAAAACAAAGATGCCTTTGGGATCAAGATAGTTATTGACCAAACGGAATACCTCGGTCAGATCCTCATACTCGGTAACGTAGTTCATGCAGTCACAGATGGAAACGACTGCCGCAACGGTACCATAAAGTTCAAACTCTCGCATATCCTGACAAAGGTACAGAATATCCTTTCCGGAATCGTATTTCTTTTCCATGGCCAGTTCCAGCATCTCTTCGGAATAATCGATTCCGATCATATCGTAGCCTTCCTCAGCCAGAAGTTCTGTGAGACTTCCTGTACCGCATCCCAGATCCAATACCAGACCGTCCTTCACTCCATATTCTCTTAAAAGCCCTGTCAGATACTTGCACCACTCCGCGTACGGAATGTTATCCATGAAAGTATCATAAACAGCTGCAAAACCGGTATACGCTTCCATATCTGACCTCCCAGAGAGTTATTCTAAAATAAGGAAAAAGCCACTACCCACATAATAGGTAATGGCTTGTCCGTCAAAAATCATTACTTATTGCGGCCACAGCACTTTTTGTACTTCTTACCGCTTCCGCACGGACACGGATCGTTCGGGTAAACTTTCACTGCCTCACGACGAACTGTACCGGAAGCTTTCTGCTCCTTGTAAAGCTCTGCTCTTCTCTCTGCTGTAAGGATCGCATCCCACTGCGGAAGCTCGTAAAGCCATGTAGCTTTTGCTTCTACCATGTTGTAGTAAAGCTTCTCCGGGTCGATTTCGATCTTAACAACTGTGTTCTCGTCCATTGTCTCGATCGGGTTTGCGTAACCCTTTAAGCTCTCGTTGATACCATCTAAGAAACCTGTCATGATCAGAACTTCTGTATCATATTTCTCAGCGAGCTCTTTTACTGTGCCTTCTACTACCTCTGTCGGATTAGCAAGGATCTGCTCGTAGATACCTTTCTCGATTGTAAAATAACCTCTCCAGAGATTTTCCTGCTGTTTATTATCGAGACCATCGCCGTATGCGAGACCTCTCCAGTTTTCAAGTAAAGTTGCCATTGCAAAACCATCCTTTATATTTTTGTTCATATGGAGTCATTATAACATAAGTAAAAAAATCTGTAAACACAAAAAATCGCTATTCCATTCGCTTTTTTGTCAGGAACCGACGTCTATACTTCAGTGCCGCGTAGTCTGTGATCTGTTTTAAATAAACCACGTCATATGCTCCCCCGACAACGCCCACAATTGGAACCCCTTGCAGAAACTTCATATAAAGCAATTCTTTTGATAACCTTGCCGAAGTCAGTTTGATCTGCTTCTCTCGATTGTATGGTTCCGGCATTTGTTCTGTTTTGATGTAACGATCCACTTCTTGGTTCCGTTCGATCATCTCTCGTCCGTGAGACACTGCTGTTTCGACCAACAACAAAATAAAATATTGCTCTTCCGGCGTATCATAACGATAGCCATAATTCAAAGCAATCTCATAGACAGATTTCAAGACCATTCCGATAAAAACAGGAACATCCGGAATTCCAACACCGATGGCTCCCATACCGATTCCTGCCGCTCCGGATACCAGAAGATTCCTATTTCCAGACTGTTTTGCTTTCTTCGAAAATTTCTTCAACGATTTTCCATCTTTTTTTATGTCTGAAGTAAATTGGTTGATCTGAAAATTCTGTTCCAGATCCTCTCTGTTGTATGTCTTTTCGATTACTCCGGTTCCCTTATCAAAGATCAGACCAAATGCTTTTGCAAATGCTGCATCCAACGTATCTTGTAATTTATCCGGAATTACTTGCTCCAGTTTCTGATTGAGAAGGGAATCCTTTTTCTCTGCACGAGAAAGCAAGAACTTTCGCTCTTCTTTCATCAATGCTTCCCATTCTTTCTCTAGTGGTGGTTTTTTCTGAAACAATGCCATGGTACACACCTCCATATGTAGGATTGACATCCTATAACTGTTCTCCTTCATTCGCTTCTTCCATCACAACGGCCTGTTCCGGAAGGATCTCGGAAAACTCTGCATGAAGTACTGCTTGCGGCCAGTTTAAGCTGACACGCAAATACCTTCCTTTTTCCGTCGCCGCTTCTGTCAGTGCCTCCAGCAATTCTTTCAATATTTCCTTGGTCAGATAGCCGCCTCTCCAATGGAAAATAAACGTTTTTCCTTTTTTTGCAGCTTGAAGCGCACGTTTCTTCACTTCTTCCACTTTTGTAAAGGAAATCTTTTTCTCTTTATAGTAAAAGTGTTCTCCGTCACTGCAAACCGGAACTTTCCAGATCACCGGTTCATGATCTCGAAACATTCTGGAATCGTCCAGATTGAAATAATCATAACGGATTTCCGGAGAGCTTTTGCCAAGTGAATTGTCAAATGTTGCATCCAGATGATAGTACTTCCCATCAATCCGCACAATGTTCCACGCATGACGGTATTTGATCTGTTTCTCCGGATTTGCTTCCGAGATTGCAATGATACACCAGATTCCCAGATTATCACATAAAATTTTCACCGTTTTGGCGATTCCCTCACAGACACCGACTCCCTGTCCAAGCGGTCCAATAATCTCATGAGAATATGCCTTTTTTAATTTATCATAATGGACATTCTGACAAATAAAGTCATGGATATACTGTTCTTTTTCCTTTTCACTCATCTTAGCAGCCGGACGGACCAATTTTTCAACACGAGATTTCATTGCCTTCTGATGATCTTTCACTTTCGATTTTTCAAATAAATATTCCGGAATGATCTCCAGATTATTGGAATCTCGATATGAGCGGTATTTAAAATTTACTGCATAAAAAATCTCCGGATGATCCAGACGCATGCGGAAAAACACCTCTCCCAATACTTTCGCTTCCACACGTGGTACAAGAAAAGACGTTGCCATTTCTGAAAATCCGGTCTTCATTGCATGATAGACTGCCTGCTCTACCTTTGACATTTGATTATAGTAAAATGCTTCCATTGTCTATTCGCTTTCTATATATTGAATCTTCGATAATTCTATTTTAACACAACCTACGATTCTCTTGCAATTTCTATGGAAATTTTCAAAAAGAAAAACAGACACAAAACACTGCTGCCTCATGTCTGTTAGACTATCAAATTTTATTTCTTAATATACTGGATCGCTACACAAGCCGGGCCACCCTGTGTGATAAATGCATGGCTCAGTTCGTATGTTTCGATTGTTACTTCCGGGAAGTATTCTTTAATCAGATCAACCGTTGTCTGGCAATCTTTAAACGCGCGTGCATGTACTACATAGAAGATGTAATCACTTCCAAACGGCTTATCTTTTAAGCTGTCAAGGATTGCTTTTACTGCGCTGGAAAATGTTCTCTTGATCGCAAATTTATCTAATCTCTTGCAGTCTTCTGTAAGACAGAGAACCGGTTTTAATTTCAGAACAGAACCGATCGCAGCTGCTGTCGGAGTCATACGTCCGCCTCTTCTTAAGAAACCGAAGTCCTGCGGGATCAGCCAGGAATCTGTTTCAAAAGATTTCTGTGTTACCCAGTCAATAATCTCTTTCGCTGACTTTCCGGCCTCTTTCATCTTCTGCGCTTCTGTTACCATATAACGATGCGGACCGCAAAGTGTTCTTGAGTTGATAACTGTAATATTGTCCTTGTGATCAACCATCTCACGTGCACTGCAAGCACTCTGGTATGTACCGGAGAGACCGTCTGCCATAGAGATATTGATAATCTCATCTTCCGGATATTTTTCAAACGAATCCACTACATCACCAATAGACGGCTGAGAAGACTTCGGATGATTACCTTTTGCGATTTCTTCGTAGAATCGGTCATAATCCATCTGGAGATCTTTTCCATCCCAGTCACCGATAACCATGCTTAACGGAACAGAATCAAAGCCTTTTTCCTGTGCCTGATCAATGGTGTATAATGTAGAAGAGTCTGTGATAATTCTTACCATAATATATATTCCCCAATCCATTCATGTAGTTTTTAATACTATCTATAACAGTTTGCACTACTTTTATGAAAACGTCAAGCCCTTTTTCGACAAGAATTCAGATATTTCATCTTTTTCCTGCGATTCTTGACGTGAATCAAGGCAAAATGATACACTATACTCAATAATAACCGTAACCACCCCTTGAAAGGAGTACATGAATTATGAGAAATACGACTCTGCATTTAAAAGATTTTTATCCATTTCTTGGATCTGATCATGCGGATCCGACACTTGAATTATATCTTCCGTTTAATATGACAGAAATGGAACAAGAACATCAGAAACGCCCATGTATCTTGATCTGCCCGGGTGGTGGATATGGCTTTTGCAGCCAGCGCGAATCTGAGATCGTTGCACTCCACTTCTTGCCTCAAGGTTTCAATGCCTTTCTTTTGACTTATTCTACGGAACCGCATCGATATCCGACACAGATTCGTGAAGTTGCTGCTGCTCTGGAACTTATTTATAAACATGCTGATGAATGGAACTGTGATACATCAAAGATTGCTTTGATGGGCTTTTCCGCCGGCGGACATTTAACTGCGAGTTATGCAACGAAATTTGATACTCCGGAAATTCGCGAAGTTTTCCCGGAAAGCAAGCAGGTTGCTGCTACGATCCTGTCTTATCCGGTCATTACTGCCGATATGAGCTTTACTCATCAGGGAAGTATTTTAAATCTCCTCGGACACGAACCGTCAGCAGAAGAAGTTCGTTATCATTCCTGCGAACAGAATGTCAGCGCAAGCACTCCACCGGCATTTATCTGGCATACTGCATCAGATGCTTCTGTTCCGGTCACCAATAGTTTGGTCTATGCAACTGCGCTGTCCAAATATCAGATTCCATACGAACTTCATATTTTCCCATTTGGTGCTCACGGTCTTTCTGTAAGCAATCCGGAAGTTTCGAGAGTCATGTCTGCAGATATCGCATATGACCGTGCTTGGGTGGACTGCCTGATGAAATGGCTAAAACAATATTTTGTTTCCAGTAATTGATGTACGAAAAGGAGTCTAACTGAAATGAATTCTACAATTACTTATTGCCCAGTCTCAAGCCCGATCATGGATCATGCAGTTCCGGTCCAGTTGACTGATGAGACCCTGCATGAACGGAAAGAAAAGATTCTTGCGCGCATGAAGGCGCGCAATCTGGATAAACTGATCATCTACTGTGATGTGGAGCATGGAAATAATTTTTCTTATCTGGTCGGATTTTATACAAGATTTGAGGAAGCCCTACTGATCTTAGACAAAAGTGGAGACATGGTTTTGATGCTTGGAAACGAGAATTTAAACAAATGTTCCAAAGCAAGATTTCAGTGCCGTCCGATCCATGTTTCTTTATTCTCTCTTCCAAATCAACCGAATCGAAATGACTGTTCCTTCCTTGATTTATTGACTGAGGCTGGTATCGCAAAACATCAACGGATCGGAATCGTTGGTTGGAAACATTTTACAAGTAAATCAGATCCTGTTAGAGAAATGTTTGATATTCCGGCTTTCATTTTAGATGCAATCAGAACTATTGCAGAGGATGTAAGTCTTATTACAAACGAGACTGCTCTTTTTATTGGTGAGGATGGTGCCAGGATCACCAATAATTCCAATGAAATCGCCCACTATGAATATGGTGCATCCCTTGCCTCTGATTCCATGCTTGATGCTATGAATACGCTGGATATCGGAGTATCCGAATTAGAACTGGGTGACCGATTGGTTCGGTATGGCCAGCATACAAGTGTGACCACCATCGCTGCTGCAGGAGAACGTTTTATCAAAGGTAATATGTTCCCTACATCTCGTAAGGTGCAGCTTGGTGATCCAATCTCTATGACTGTTGGATATGCAGGTGGTTTATCCAGCCGCGCCGGATATGCAGTTCACACAAAGGAGGAACTCCCAGAATCTGCAGCGAACTACTTGGATGAACTGGCAATCCCATATTATAGAGCCTACACCACATGGCTGAAAAATATCCGAATCGGAATGACCGGTGGTGAACTCTACGAGCTGATTGAATCCGTTCTTCCAAAGTCAGAATACCATTGGGAGCTTTGTCCGGGACATCTGGTTGCTGAAGAAGAATGGCTCTCCTCTCCCATCTATGAAGGTTCTGCCGAAATACTAAAAAGTGGAATGATCTTCCAGGTTGATATCATTCCCTCCAAATCAGGAATAGCTGGTGTGTCTGCAGAAAGTACCGTTGTACTGGCTGATGAAACTCTGAAAAAACAAATTCAGGAAGAGTATCCGGATTTGTGGAAACGCATGCAGCAGAGACTGCAATATATCCGTCACGAATTACATATTCTAATCTCCGATGATGTGCTTCCAATGTGCAGCACCGTTGGATACTTAAGACCATATCTGCTGAACAAAGATATGGCACTTACACTCAACAAATAATAAAAAACTCGGTTTCTGTCTGCCAACGATTTTATCATCGTCAAAGACAAAAACCGAGTTCTTTCTTTATACACAATATCTTGTCGGTGTGATAAATGTAATCTCGATCTGTTTTTTCAATTCTCTCATTTCCTCGGAAATCAGGCGGTTTCGAAGTTCCGCTTCTTTAGAGAAATCAAACACCAGATTCTGGTGAATGTAATCGTTTCCACTGTACGCAGAATACCCATCCATACCAGCGATGGAAACATGTTTTACACCAATCGCGATCAACAGCTTCAATAACATCAAACCGGAGTTATCCATGATTTCCGGAGTTTTGGATGCATAGCTGGAGAAATTTACCATGAAGTCACTCTTCTGACAATCCTTCATATTGGATGTCGTGATACACTTCTTTTCTGTGTTTTCCTGTATCTTCGCAAATCTGCGCATATTGCTGCTGAAAATGTATTCCGGTTCAAACTCCTCAGCCGGGAAATTTACAGCGATGACCGCGGTATGATCGTTCCGACATGCTTTTAATACCTCTTCTTTATATTCCTGAAGACCTTTTCCCGGTGCCAGAAGAACCACATGCTTCTGACCGATTTCTTCCGCCAGACGATTCAGCGCCTCTTTATCGTCTAAATAATTCTCTTGATACTGACGATAATGCTGCTCTGCACGATCCTTTGTGTAGATTGCTTTATGTTCATCCGGCATTCCTTTTAATAATTCATTGAAAGATTTTACAGTCAGGGAATCCTTCTCTGCCAGGTGGATCGCATAATTCGGATGACATCCATTGATCGCAGAAAGATACAACGGAAGCGAATAGCCCCAGAATTTGGATTTATGAATCTCATTGAGATACTCATCCATGATCTCTAACATCGGCTCAATCTTATAATTTGTATCGTAGTTCTCATTCATATACTCCGCGAACAATTCCAGATTCAGATTTCCTGCTCCGCGTCCCATACCAAATACACATGCATCGATCACAAGATCACGTTTCAGGTTCATCTCTACCAATGCCTCTGCATTACCAAGTGCCTGCTGCAGATTGTTGTGTGCATGATAGGCCAAAGTAATTCCTTCTGCCAGATTGTTGTCTGCCAGATAAACCAGACGAAGGAACTGTTTCCGCTTGATCAGACCGAAGCTGTCTACGATGGAAACAGCAAATGGTTTCAGCTGATTGAACAGCTCGATTCCTTCAATAAATTCCTTATCCGTATATAAATCTGTACCTACAAAGTTTACAGAGATAAAATATCCCAGTTCCTGAATCTTTTTGCAATATTCATATGCTTCATGGATCTTGCTTTTCTTAAAAATCACGCGGATTCCATCGATCGATGTTCCGTCACACGGAGGAATACGGTCTAACGGGATCGGAGCACTCATATCCACCATGCCCACATATTTCATCTTGGTATCCTTTGGCTGGATCATCGGTTTGATGTGATCTACGTCCGGATACACTGCACGGTCAGGATCATATGTATCGCCTTTGATAAAACCGACTTCAAACATCTCAATCCCCGTCTGAGCCAGTTTACGACCAATTTCTTTTATCGCTTTTTCACCGAAACGCCAGTCATTGACATAACCGCCATCTCGCAAGGTACAGTCTAATAAATAAACTTTTCCCATGTTTTCTCTCCTTACTATGTACATGTCAGTTTATTTTAACATACTAAAGTACATTTGGGAACTCTGTTTCTTTCATTTTTTAGGCAAACAGAATCTGAAGCAAATACATCATCACAGGCATTGTAACGACGCATCCTGCTACTCCCATTACATTGAAAATACTTGCGTTTACCGCATCTTTGTCATACATAACTGCAAGCTGGGATACTGTGGCTGCAGGTGGAGCCGATACTGCCAGGAAAGCAATCTGGAATAAGGTCAATGATTCCGGATTCCTTGCGAGATATCCGCTGAAGTACAACAACACTAAAATGATCGATGGGAACAGCACCAGTCTGCCAATCGCTACAAAATAAGCACGCTTCATCTTAAATACAGACCATAAATCCTGCTTTGCGATCGTCATTCCAATGATCAGCATCGCACAGGGACCAACCATGCTGCCAAGACTGGAAATCGCTGATGTAACCGGTTTTGGAAGAGGAAGTTTTGTCACAAGTAAACATGCGCCAAGCACTACGGAAAGAATATTCGGATTCAATAAAATCTTTTTCCATTCAATACTTTTACTCTCACGGATCAACGAAACACCGTGAGTCCACATAAACACCAGCTGAACGATCGTGAATACGCAGGAATAAAAAACATACTCCTCGCCAAACAACGCACTGACAAGCGGAATGATCAGGTTTCCTGCATTTGAATAAATAAGCGTCGCCTCTTCTACTGCTGTCAGTTTGATCGCCTTGTTCAAAATCCTACCAAGGACAATCCAAACAGCATGCACGAGCAGTGCAAATACGAACAGTACTGCAAATCCCCTGATCCTTTCATCGGTCAGTTCGATCTGCATTGCTTTTATGATCATGCACGGCATGAAGATATTAACCACCAGACGCGAAAACGCTGCACATTCCTTGTCCGACATCAATCCTTTTCTGGCAACTGTATAACCAATGATTGCGATCAACAACATGGACAGGAGATTTTCCAGTAACAGCAAACTAATTTCCATAATAATAAATCCTTTATCCTTCTACATTCACAGTCTTACGAAACTTCTCCAGTCTCTCATATGGTGAGGCAAATCCATCAAATCGAACGGCTTTTCCTTCTATCGAAAAATCCGGTTTTAAACCAGCCAGATACGGCCCTTTCGGTGGTCGTTTCACAATTAACTTTTTAGGTTTTGCCTCCATGGCTGTCAAGATCATCTCTGCCTCATCTGCACATGGAATCTCCAATTTCTGGATCACCTGCAGTTTCTTTTTTACCAATGCACTTTTCTGCCTCTCCGGAAACATCGGATCCAAAAGAATGACATCCGGTGTAAAATCGAGAGTTTTCATTGCTTCCACACTGTCTCCATGTTTCAGTTCCATTCTGCCAACAATCTCTGTCAGTTCCGGAATCTCTGCAGCACGCTTCAAAGCATCTTCTAAGAGTTCATGGATCACAGGGTTGCGCTCAAACATTTTTACCTGAAATCCGGCTGCAGCAAGGATCAGAGAATCTTCACCAAGTCCGGCTGTCGCATCGATCGCCACTAAAGACTTATCTGCATCTTTTATCTTCGCCGCTCTCGCCAGAAGCTCTTTAGAGATTGCTCCATGCTTCACCCTCGGGATCATTTTCGAAAAATCACCACGCAGCGTCTGTCCGTCTGCCACAAGTGCCAGTCCGTTTTCATCACGAACCAATTTCATATCATTATTCTCAATCACAATGAGAATTCCTCCTATTCTTCGCGATTACTATCTTCGCGATCTGGGTCATATGTATTATTTCCGTTCCGAATAATTCTGCTCCCAAATACAGCATAACAGATTCCATACAAATGCCCGATCATGCGGCTCATCCATGTCCCCACGTTTATGCTTCAGATAATGACGAAGAGCAGAATCAATATAGATATAACTATCCATTCCTTTTTTCCAGTTGTTGGCACCGTACTTGTTCGCACCTTCTTCATAATGGATCCCAACCTCTAAAAGCATGGTTTCCATCACACCACCGTAATATTTCTCACAAAAACACTTGAGTGCATCATACAGATGGTCTGTATCTTCATCCTTCTGGAACTCTCTTACACTCTTGAGAATTGGATCTTCATCCATAAGTTTCGATGCAACTTCCAACGGGATCAGATCAATTCTTCCCTTTCCGCTTCTTGCATCACGATGTGCACCGGTCGAAAATTCAGTTGTACTTCCACTATCCTTAATTACTCGGTTATTTGTATTCTCCATGTTGCTTCCCCCTATTATTTATCACTCGTTTTACTGCCTTATTGCTTATTCCCCCACACAGTAAAAACTAAATTCTCCCTCTGCCAGGTTCCTGTCGCTACCTTGCTCACGCACATATGCGCGACACATGGTAATCGTACGACCGCGTTTGATATAGACAGCCTCTGCTTCTATCACACCATCTGTTGTCGAATTTCTCAGATAACGAAATGTGGTATCCAATGTCACCTGTTTGCTTCCGTTACTTCTGACCAAAAGACCAGCTGCAATCTCTGCCATGGAAAACATTAGGCCCGCATGTACTCCTCCCATAGAATTCCGAAGTTCCGGAAACATCTGGGCCTGTACAATCGCACGCTCTTCAGATACATGAACTGCCTGCATATGATTGTGGCGGAGGAACGGATTCGTTTCATTTACTTCTTTGATATACGCAGTATAATCGCTCATTTCTTTTTCGATTTCCCTTCATTGTATCAATATTTATCCCATTTGGCTCAGCTTTGTCATATTTCCAATTACAATCAATGTTTCATTTTTGCTTAAAGGTTTTTCGGGATCTATGATCGTATTAATTTCCGTTCCGTGAATGGTAGCAACTACATTGACGGAGTACTTCTTTCTAAGATTTAATTCCATCAGCGACTTTCCTTCCCATTCTGGTTTCACTTCCAGTTCTACCATAGAGATATCTTTCGATAGTTCTATCATATCAATGAAACCAGAACTTAAAAGATTTTTGGCCAAACGGACTCCTGAATCTCTTTCCGGAAACACGACTCGGTCTGCTCCTACTTTACTAAGGATCTTACAGTTCATTTCACTGGAACATTTAGCAATAACGGTTTTAACACCAGCCTCTTTGCAAAGCATCGTAGCCATTACGCATGCTTCTAGGTTACTTGCCATCGAGATGATCACGATATCAATATTGGCAATGCCAAGTTGGCGAATTACTTCTGGATCTGTCACATCAGCACATTTACAATACGGAATCTCAGCAACAACTGCATTCACTGCATTTTCGTCCATGTCAACAGCTAATACTTCAGCACCACTTTTTACAAGTTCTTTTGCTACCGCTTTTCCATATCTTCCCAAACCAAATACTGCATAAGTTTGTTTTAAATTCATACGCATTTCCTTCTTTCAAAAACATCTTAACCGACACTGATTTCTTCAATTGGATTCTTAATTATATTTTTGCTCTCCCTATTTGTTTGGAATGCGATTGCCAATGAAATTGGGCCAACCCTGCCAAGATACATGGTACATATAATGATTAATTTGCCCCACATATTTAAGTTTGAAGTCAAATTTCTGCTGAGACCTACGGTCGCAGTTGCACTGACTGTCTCATAAACGATATCCAGTGCATCTGCATCCGTTACCGCTGCCAGAAGAACCGTTGATAAAAACATAATTAAAAACGACATACTTATGACTGCAACGGACTTATTGATCGTCTGTTTCGAAATTCTTCTTCCGAAAATCTCTGACTCTTCTTTGTTGCTGATCGTTGCCAATGCTGAAATAATTAAAACTGCGATGGTTACAGTTTTAACACCTCCTGCTGTTCCAACCGGAGAACCGCCAATAAACATCAGAAATAAAGAAATGATCGTGGATGCATTCGTTAAATTCTCTTGTGGAATTGCAGCAAAACCGGCTGTTCTGGTTGTTACAGATTGGAAGGCTGCTGCCTGGATTTTATCTACAAGTGCACTAGGGCCAATTGTATAAGGGTTATTGTATTCCAGCAAAAAGAACGATATCGTTCCACCGACCAGAAGTATCATCGTCGATGAAATGGCAATTTTACTATGAAGGGATAAGATTTGAATACATCTCTTTTTGTGTACTTTCATACTCTTGAACATAGCAATTACATCCCACCAGACAATAAAACCGATACCTCCCAAGATAATCAAAACTGCAGTCACTGACATGATGATCGGATTCGTTGCATAATCACACATACTGTTTTCCCCGATCACATCCATTCCAGCATTACAAAATGCTGAGATCGCATGGAACACGGAAATCCATATTCCACGAATTCCATATTCTGGCACAAATACGAACATACATAGCAAAGCTCCGATCCCTTCCACAAGAAAGGTTCCCATCAATACCTTTTTGATAAATCGGACAATCCCGGACATCGAGTTGAGATTAAATGCATCTTGTAAAAGAACCCTTTCTCTTATTCCGATTTTCTTTTCAAATCTTAATAAAACCCCTGTCATGATCGTCACGACACCTAAACCACCGATTTGAATCAAAATCAGAATAATGAGCTGAGCAAACGGACTCCACGTCGAATACGTCGGTAATGTAACAAGGCCCGTGACACAAACGGATGTTGTCGCAGTAAACAATGCATCAATATAGGGAACCGCCTTACCATTCGCTGAGCTGATCGGTAATGCCAGCAAAATACTTCCGACAAATATAGGAATCAAGAAGCTGAGTAAAATAATCTGTGTTGTTGAGAATTGTAATGGAAATTTCCGTTTCACGCCATATCCCTCCATTATCATTCAAAATAGCAGTATTATTATACCACTTTGCTTCATAAAAGAAAACTGCGATATGGTCTTATGATCACCATATCGCAGGAGTTCTTTTATTCATTACGAATACTTCCTTTTTTTACATTCTCATTAACCAACTGTTCCGTAAACTCACCGATCTCTCGTGAGCCAAGATAATTTTTTCCCTGGCGCTTCATAACCTGAGACTTACACACATTGTGCTCGATCCAGTCTCCTCCGTCATTGGAATTGTTCAGAAGTAATGGTTGCAGATTATCCATCACATGTGCAATTCTGGATTCCGGAGTCTCATATGCCTCAAATTCCTCAAACAGTGCTCTCAGTTCATCTCTTTGATCATCCGGCAACAAGCCAAAAATACGCTCTGCTGCTGCCTCCTCACCCTCTCTCTGGGTTGCAAGACCGGCTCCGTCATATGCATACGTATCGCCCGCATCAATTTCAACAATGTCATGGATCAATGCCATCATCATCGCCTTCGCCAGATCAAAGGATTCATTGGAATACTCTTTTAACAGATAGATCATCATCGCCATATGCCATGCATGCTCTGCATCATTCTCGCGTCTTCCATGACCGGATAAATGTGTCTGACGAAGGATATTCTTTTCTTTATCAGCCTCTAAAATAAAATCAATTTGTTTTTGAAAACGTTCTTTGTCCATTTAATCTAATTCATCCTCCAAAGTCTTTCCATTACATGCTCATCGACAAGCTTCCACAAAAGCTTTAAATATTTTCTGCTGCTGTTCTGAATCCCTATACAAATACTTCGATCTCTGCGCGTCTTGTGTAGTTCTGTTCTAACATTGCTACATGAGAAAGGAATGCAGCATCATCAAAATACTTCGCATCCTTCGGACATTTCTTGATACATGCCTGACACTTAATACAGATACCATTTACTTCAGACGGATTCTCAAAACTGATGGAACCTACCGGACATACTTTTGCACAAATTCCGCATTTGTCACAGAGTTCTTCGTTTGTCTTCGGTTTTGCTTTTAAAAATACAGCCGGTTTTCCGTCTGTTCCGAGTGGTGTGTAGTACGGACCAACCGGATCATCGCCGCGAACTGCGATCGGTGCAGGAATCTCTGCCATTACTTTTACCTTCTCAGCTACTGCCTCAGCAAATGTAGTAAGTTTTGTCCAGTCTTCCTCATTCGGTCTTCCTGCTGCAAGCTTAGCGCTGAATACATGCTCACATACCACGCCGGCACCTGCGATTGTGTGGAAACCGTTGTTCTCAAGCTCATTGCGAAGCTCGATCAGACCATTGTCAAAGTTTCTATTGCCAAATGTAACTACCGGAACTGCAAGTGCACCTTCGCCTTTAAAGTTGCTCTGAACGATCGGAAGCATCTTGTTCGGTACACGGCCTGCGTATACCGGTGTTCCAAATACAACCACCTGATCTGCAGCATATACTTTCGGCTCAGTACGATTCTCCGGAAGTGTAAAATCATACACCTCTACCGGAACCCCAAGTGCTGCTGCAATCTTTTCTGCTACACCTGTTACTACTTTTTCTGTAGATCCTACTGCGCTGTAATACACAGCTTTTACACATGAAATATTCATGATTCTTCCTCCCAATATAATTTATCTATTCGTCGTCAAAAACTTTATGATCGTATCATAATTCTCTTCCTGATGCGGAAATGTACAGTCCGTACATTCCTTGATCTTCGTCCCATTGACCTCAATATACTTATGATCCCCCGGACAATGCTCCAGACAGTAAAGCGGACAATAACAAAACAGACAGTTGATCTCATCCATTCCCTTGTGGCAAGGATAATACTGACATTCTCTGTTTTCGAAATAACGATAAGAATATTTCATTTCCTTCATATCCCTCATTGTTAATCAATCTCGATCACCATGCCAACTCCCGTTTCCACAACCGGAAGTTTTTCCATCATCTTTGCTCTTGCAAGAAGTGAAACGCAATGACATGGATAAAGTTTGTCAATGTTACAAGACTCCAGATAAGCAATGGTCTTTCTTAACTGCTCGTCATCTGCAAACAAGTGAAATCCACCAAGCACTCCTATCACTCTTTCATCATCACAAACATACTTTGCATAATCAACAATATTACAAATTCCGCTGTGAGAACAGCCTGTGATGACAAAGATACCATTGTCACTCTTATATACAAGGGCTGTATCATCCATATTAAAGTCATCCGTTAACTTGCCATCGTTCTCTGCTACACCGATCGGAGTCAGGTTTTCAAAATCGTTTGTACGAGGAATCTCTCCAAGGAAATACAAACGCTCTGTCAAACGCTTGATTCCTCTGGATGGCTTGAAATTTGCAACATTTGTGATTTCATCCCCGACAAATGGCGGACCAATATAGAGGCCGTCAACATATTTCTTCACAAAACAAGCCGGATGACTGATCAATTCGATTCCGGAAAGATCCATATGATCATTTAAAAATTGCAGACCACGGGTATGGTCGTTATGACTGTGAGAAATTGCAATACAGTCCACTGTCTTCAGATCAATTCCCATCAGTTCTGCATTACGGATCAATACATCCGAATACCCGGTATCAAATAGAATCTTTTTTCCTTCTGCTTCTATATAATAACTGACCGCCGGTTCCCCATAATAGTACTGGTCAATAAAGGTATTGTTATCCACGAGAATGATAAGTTTCATCTCCGAAATCTCCCTCTTATGCTTCAATCTCGTACTGAAGCATTTCATATTTCAGCTTAGTTCCTTCTGCAATCCCATCTGGAAGAAGAGCTCTGGCAACCAGTTTCAATTCACTGTCATCCACATCGATTCTTTTCAGATGTGCATAATCACCATCAATACTTGCTACAACATAATGCATGGTTTCAAACATAATTGATCTCCTTATCTTAATATACTACGATTGCCTTACCTTTACCACGTGCCAGAAGCTTTGTATGAGCAGCCTTAACATCTGCAAGTAATTCGTCCTCATTCACACATGTCAGTTTGCCGTCATACTTCAGGAAATCACCTTTTACCATTGTATATTTTACATTGGATGCATCTGCACTGTAGAGAAGAGCCGTCAGTGGATTGTATACAGGGAATGTATTGACCTTCTTCAGATCCCAGATAACAAGGTCTGCTTCATATCCCACTTCTACTTTACCTGTGTTGAAACCAAGTGCTCTGTGACCATCCATCAGATGTTTCCAGATGTAAGATGTTTCATATGTAGTCGGATCATCACAGATATATTTACCGATTAAGGTAAATGTACGTGCCTGCTCTAAAATATCCAGAGTATTGGAACTTGCTCCACCATCAGTGCCAAAAGAGAAATTCAGATGCTCTTTGTTTCTGTAAATACCACCATTGCCCATTGCAAGCTTCATATATGTTTTTGCACAGAAACTGAACCAAGTATTCTCACCAAGATATTTCAGATCTTCATCTTCTACCCAAAGGCCATGTGCAACCAGACAATTCAGATCAAAACAACCAGCTTCATAGCTCACCTGGAACGGAGTCTTTCCTAATGCAGCCATACTCTGCTGTACCTGCTCTTTTGTCTCGGAAATGTGAAGATGGATTCCCGAATTGTGTGCTTTTGCAGCTTTAATGATCTCCGAAAGGTACGGTTCCGGACAAGTATACGGAGAATGCGGACCAAAACGCACATGAACTCTGGAATTCATTTTCTGGTATTTATCAACAAGATCACCAACTTCTGCCAAACGTGCATCAAGATTGCCAGCCGTTCCAAAAATGGTCGGTGCAATATCTGCACGAATCTTAGTTTCATGAACTGCCTTTAATACCTGTTCCTCACCAAAATAATGATCTGCAAATGCCGTCACACCATGGCTCGCCATTTCTGCGATCGCCAGTTTTGTTCCGAGATAAACATCTTCGTCTGTCATCTTGCTCTCATATGGCCAGATATATTCATTGAACCATGCATCTGCAGACGCATCTTCTGCGATTCCTTTAAAAATGTTCATTGCCGCATGTGCATGCATATTCACAAAACCAGGAGTTACAATATAGTCCTTACAGCAGATCTGCTCCTCTGCTTCCGGAAGCGGTGCACCTTCTATATAATCGCTGATCGCTGCGATCACACCATCTTTAATCTCAATGTTCTTATGATTCTGCAGTTTTCCTTCCGCATCGATATAGCCGGCATTCCATAATAATGTATTTGTCATAATTTGCCCGTACTCCTTTCAATCGAATGATTCCGCGTAATATGTTTATTTTACCAAACTACGCCCTAAGAAACAAGTACCGATATTTCCTTAGATTGTGTAATATCCATTGAGCCATATTGCAAAATGTGGTATTCTATAGTCATATACTACAGACAAGCTACACACTTGTAGAAAGGAACATAAAATGATGAATTTTAAGATGGTAACCTCTTGTCCGCAGAACGTTGATACAATCGTTCGTTACACAAAATATGATGCGGTACCGACATTCTCTGATCCGGCAATTCAGGAAGCATTTGATGCAGCACTCGGTGGAGATGACTTTGGTCTGGAACCAGGAACAGTAAAATCTTTCCGTATGAAACTGGGTGATCGTTTTGTAAACCTGGTCCTCGTTGGTTTTAACTGCAAACTTTATGAAAAAGCGCTTCCGATTTTCAGAAAAGCTACTTTAAAAGTTGGTACAAAGCTCAACGAACTGAAATCCAAAGTTGTATTTGTTGACAACTTTACAAACATGTTCTTTATGGAAAAAGATGAGATCGCTCGTCAGTTTGCAAGCACACTTCCGCTCTGTGACTATGCATTTGATAAATACATGATCAAAAAAGCCGGATACACAGATAAGGAAATTCATGTATTCGCAAATGAAGATATCGCTGCTGCCCTTGAAGAAGGTGCAAACATTGCAAAGGGTATCTGCATTGCACGTGACCTTGTAAATGAACCGGCTGAGGTTCTCACTCCGGCTGAACTTGCAAACCGTACAGTAGAATTCGGTAAGGAATATGGATTTGAAGTTGAAGTATTCGATAAAGCTGCTTGTGAAGAATTCGGTATGCACGCCTTCCTGACAGTTGGCCGTGCAAGTATCAATGAGCCGAAACTCATCGTTATGCGCTATAACGGTGGTGAAGGTATTGCCAAAGGTGTGATCGGTAAAGGTCTCTGCTACGATTCCGGCGGACTTTTCTTAAAACCGGGTGCTAACATGCACGCAATGAAAGGCGATATGGCTGGTTCTGCTGCTGTTATCGGTGCCATGTGCTCCATCGCAATGAACAAACTTCCGAAGAATGTAGTTACTGTGGTTGCAGCATGTGAAAACATGGTAGACGGTGCAGGCTACAGAAATGGTGATATCGTTCATACAATGGCAGGCAAGAGTGTCTTCATTCATAGTACTGATGCGGAAGGCCGTCTCACTCTGGCTGACGCGATCACATATATGATCCGCAAAGAAAATGTCGACAGTATCATCGAGCTCAGCACACTGACAGGTTCCTGCTCCAACTTCTTCAGTGATGTCTGCGCAGGCGTTCTGACAACAGATGATGAGATGTTTGAGCAGATCGCATCCCACAGCGATATTGCAGGTGAGAAATACGCACGCCTTCCACATTTTGATGAGTATCGTGAATTCATTAAATCCGATATTGCTGATCTCTACAACTCTTCCAATAATGGTGCCGGCGGTATCTGCGCAGGTCTGTTCTTAGATGAATTCAAAGAGGACAAACCGTTCATGCACATCGATGTAGCTGGTGTTACATTCGCAAAGAGCAAAAAAGATGGTTACCCGAAGGGCGGTACAGGCTACGGCGTGAAGACTGTTTATAACTATATCAAAGGTTAATCTTACATAATCAAACAAGGCAAGACCTTTCATTGGTCTTGCCTTGTCTTAATGTATATCTATAATTCTCTAAAAATATCGCTGTCAATATCCACAACGCAGTCCAATAAAATACGCGATTGATCTCCCATCACGATCACACGCTCATAAAAATCTACTTTCCGGATCCATCCCTCTGCAACTTCATAAGAACCTCCGGATTTTCGTTGGTCTTTCAAAAAATAAGTGATCGTAACATTGGGCCTTTCGTTCAGTTTTTCTAAAATCAACACTAATTTCTCATCCAGATTCTGCTTTATAGTCTCATCTAAATCTACAAAAGCATCCGTTAATCTGGCAGTTTCTTTGATCGCCGCATCATGCCCTGTCAGAGCTGCAAATGGACTGAATTGCGCCGCACGGTCTCGCATGGACATTCGCTTATGTTTCTTTGATTCCGGATGCGGAAGATTTATAATATCTGCATATTTATCTAAACTGTCTTTGAATACCATACCTTCCACCTCCTCTTCATCAAACATTCCGAATCTACTCTCTGTGTCCGCCAATCTGACGATTTCGTTCCTTCATGGTCGCACCTTCCTCCAGATTCATTCCCTTCAAAATTGCATTTTTACCAAACTTCTTCTTGATGTCGATCATTGCCTGCTGCATCTTTCGCTCTTTCTCCAACAACCTCTGTTCAGCTTCCTGTTTCTCTTGCAAAGCCATATAATCCGTAAATAAATTCAATTGCTCATAGGTTTCCTCTGTTGATCTCACATCTGATTCAAAAGCAACCTTCCCGGCCACCAAATTCATCCTTCTTACTAATAACGTTTTGTCCACAATCTGGTCAAACAATTCCATGACCGCCTCCGTGATCAGTTTCGCTGAAGATGTCTGTCTATCCATATGGATCGTTCCATGAGCATGCTTTGGAATCTTTCTTCCATAAACATCAATCGTCACTTCACCCTTGTACTGCTTTCTTCTCTCAGGGTCAGTTAGATTTTCAATATCATAACCAACCGTCAAGATCATTTGGTCGGATACCAGACCTTTGTTCACAAGATCCAACGCGAGATTATCTGCCATCTCGCGGACTACTAAGCGTGCTTTGTCCCACTCATACGGACACGTTAAAACTTGTCCGGAACCAACACTATTGTTTTCCGGACGATATCCCTTGATATCCTCAATCCTGCAAGGTTCGTACCCCCATGCATGATCGATCAACAATTCTGCATTGACACCAAACAGTTTATATAGCAGATCTTCATTATAATAATCTTCCGGTTTTCCAATAGAACACCGGGCCACATCTCCCATGGTATAAAGCCCATGAGCCTCCAACTTTTTCGCATAACCGCGTCCCACACGCCAGAAATCCGTCAGCGGTCTATGACTCCAAAGTGTTCTTCGATAACTCATCTCATCGAGTTCTGCAATCCGGACACCATGCTCATCCGATTCCGCATGTTTTGCACCGATATCCATTGCAACTTTACTAAGATATAAATTGGATCCTATCCCTGCCGTCGCAGTAATTCCTGTTTCTTTCTCGATTTCCAAAATCATCTTGACTGCAAGCTCTCTTGCTGTCATATTATAAGTTTTCAAATATGATCCTGCGGATATCATAACCTCGTCAATACTGTATACATGAATATCTTCCGGAGCAATATATCGAAGATAAATGTTGTAAATCTGGGTACTGTATCTCATATAAAGTCCCATACGAGGTGGTGCTACCAGATATGAAATGGCAAGAGATGGATTTTCTTCCAGTTCTTTTGCATCAAAAGACTCTCCGGTAAATACTCCATCCGGAGTCTTTCTTAAACGAATTGCATTTGACTCTTTTATCTTCTGCACAACCTGAAACAAACGAGGGCGCCCCGGAATACCATGCTTTTTCAGTGCCGGTGTCACAGCCAGACAGATTGTCTTCTCTGTACGGCTTTTATCCGCTACTACTAAATTCGTCGTCATCGGATTCAAGCCACGTTCACGACATTCCGCTGAGGCATAAAATGATTTCAGATCAATAGAAATATAGGTTAATTCCTGTGCTGTCACTGATATGCCTCCTTTTGTCTCCGTCTCGAATATATGTTCTGCATAAATTCTATCACAGCTATTTTCATTTGTCCATCTCGAAAAAATCCGCCGGATATTTCCGACGGACTTTTATCTTTATACTCCTGAATAGGCGGAGAAACCAGCATCCACAGGCAAAACAACTCCTGTGATGGCTGAAGATGCATTAGCATCACACAAAAAGAAAGTTGCACCCAGCAGTTCTTCGCTATCTACAAATCTCTGCATCGGCGTACTATTTAAAATTTTAGCACTTCTGGCAGTCGGTGTGCCATCTTCATGAAATAATAATGCACGATTCTGGTTTGTAACCAGAAATCCCGGTGCAATTGCATTACAGCGAATACCGGAACCGGCAAAATAAGTGGCAAGCCATTGCGTAAAGTTGGAGACTGCTGCTTTCGCACCGGAATAGGCCGGAATCTTCGTCAATGGTATATACGCATTCATAGAAGAGATATTTAGAATACACCCCTTCTGTTTTTCCACCATATCCATTGCAAATATCTGTGTTGGAAGAAGTGTACCTTGGAAATTTAACTTAAATACAAAATCGACACCATCGGGATCCAGATTAAAAAACGTTTTACTTCCTATCTGTGCCTCATGATGATATTCATTATCTGTTGTTGCACGCGGATTATTTCCACCCGCACCATTAATCAAAATATCACAAAAACCGAGATCACACTTTACTGCATCATGAACAGCCTTCAAAGACTCTGGCTCCAACACATTGACTTTATATCCTTTACAGATAAAACCTTCTGCAGTCAGGTCACTCGCCAGTTCATTTACGGAATCTTCATTTAAATCTAATGCTGCAACCTTTGCACCAGCCTGAGCAAAAGCACGAGCCATGGTCCCACAAATAATACCACCTGCACCGGTAATAACCACTACTTTATTTGTAAAATCAATGCTTAAGGGAAGATTTATCATATCACGAACCTCCATGAATTATTCTTACATTTCCACTATAAGCATTATTCTACGCAAAAAATCCGCCGGATATACTCCGACGGATTTATAATTTATACACTTATAAAAGAAAAACTCTTGAAAAATCAAGAGTTTTTACATGAGACATCGGGGATTCGAACCCCGGACAACTTGATTAAAAGTCAAGTGCTCTACCGACTGAGCTAATATCCCATCTATTCATTTGAATAAAATTCGAACTGCTTAGCAGTTCTTAGTGGGCGGAGGTGGATTCGAACCACCGAAGCAAGTTGCAGCAGATTTACAGTCTGTCCCCTTTGGCCACTCGGGAATCCACCCAAATTATTTTCATCACTCCTCATTAAATGAAGAAAAGAACATACCTGCGCACGTTCTAATGAAAATAAAAGCCGATGATCGGACTCGAACCGATAACCTGCTGATTACAAATCAGCTGCTCTGCCAATTGAGCCACATCGGCAAAATGGGGCCTACAGGGCTCGAACCTGTGACCCTCTGCTTGTAAGGCAGATGCTCTCCCAGCTGAGCTAAGACCCCAATTTTTATTTTACTTGCATCTTGAGTACTGGGATACTCGCAAGCAGCGACCCGGAAGGGGTTCGAACCCTCGACCTCCGCCGTGACAGGGCGGCGCTCTAACCAGCTGAGCCACCGGGCCGTTTTCTTAGCTCCCCGAGTAGGACTCGAACCTACGACAACGCGGTTAACAGCCGCGCGCTCTACCGACTGAGCTATCGAGGAATAAAAAAAACTGTTCACCGAATTGGGAACAGTCCTTGGTATGCAATCATACC
>JAZTZT010000152.1:0-1644 GCA_045637605.1 Pilosibacter sp. | reverse complement strand
TGGCATAATCGAGTAGTTTCTTTGCCAACTTTCTTGGAATTAAGATTGTCCGAATTTTTCCTTTCAAGGAAATCACGGCCTGATTTTCCTTAACAGCAGTCATCGTTATATATTTTAATTCCGATACCCGGATCCCGGTTGCTCCAATTGTCTCAATCACTAATGCCAATCGTTCATTTCTTTTTTTCCTGGCTGTTTCGATCAATTTTTGATAATCTTGTTTATTCAGATCCTGATTTTCGTCACGAAAAATTTTTCGCTGAATCCTTAAATATTTCACATTGCATCCATCGATCTGTATATATCGAAAATAACAATGCAGAGAAGCCAGCATGGAATTAATGCTTGTTACGGAATATCTGCTATCGATTAATGTATTTTTCCATCCAATCACTCTTTCCTTTGTAATTTCCTTCTCTTGATTCCATTCTAAAAAGCGCTTCACATCTCGCATGTATTTCTCTATTGTTCCAAGCGCATGTTCTTCCCTTATAAGATAATTTTTAAAATCACTTAATGTGTGTCCCATATTGTACCTCCAGATATTTTTGCTTATTTTAACTCAAAATAGGACATTACATTCATTTCTGGCATTTTTGTAGAAATAGTAAAAGCCCCGAGCATTCTCAGGGCTTTTATAATTCTTTATTCAATTTTAATCTTCAGAAACTGTATTCCCTGTCATCTTCAGTACCATCAGTGTACCGATTGTCAGCACAATACCCACCGGAAGGGAAATCCATACGGACTGTACAAAACCTGCCACAATGTATGTTACAAATGAGATCGCTGCTACCAGAAGCGCATACGGAAGCTGTGTTGATACATGGTTTACATGTTCACACTGCGCACCTGCAGATGCCATGATCGTTGTATCGGAGATCGGAGAACAATGGTCACCGCAAACTGCACCCGCCATACAAGCGGAGATAGAAATGATCATCAATTCCGGGTTTGTATTCTGGAATACGGCTACAACGATAGGGATCAGGATACCAAATGTTCCCCAGGATGTACCTGTTGCAAATGCAAGGAAACAACCAACTACGAATACGATCGCCGGAAGGAAATTGATAAGTCCGGAAGCTTTTTCCATCACCATAGTTGCCACGAAAATGTCCGCACCAAGGCTGTCTGTCATCGCCTTTAATGTCCATGCAAATGTCAGGATTAAGATTGCAGAAACCATGGATTTGAAACCTTCCGGGATACAATCCATGCATTCTTTGAATGTAAGAATTCTGCGAACCAGGTAAATCACAATTGTAATAAGAAGACCAAAGAAGCTTCCCAAGGAAAGTCCTAAAGATGCATCACAGTTGGAGAACGCTGTAATAAAATCTGTACCGGAGAAAAATCCGCCTGTATACAGCATACCGATCACGCAACATACGATCAAGGATACAATCGGAATGATCAGGTCAAGGACTGTTCCTTTTGCATTTACTGCCACTTCTTCTGCTGCCTCATACGGTCTTCCGTCAGTTGTAAAGAGGTCACCTTTTACTGCATTTTCTTCATGCTTCTTCATAGAGCCAAAGTCTACCTTCATTACTACCAAGCCAGCCATCATCAATAATGTCAGCAGTGCATAGAAGTTGTACGGGATCGCACGGCAGAAAATAGAGAAACCATCTTCTCCTT
>JAZTZT010000151.1:0-15944 GCA_045637605.1 Pilosibacter sp. | reverse complement strand
GGTGTTGCTTCTTTCCATAGCAGTACTCTTCCACTTGTATTACTTCGTTTGGTTGCAATACATTATTTTTTGTCTTGGTATTCGCTTTTTGATGCCATCCGTGTTTCATTCCTCGCTTCATAGGGTTATCTCCTCTCCGGTACTGTTCTAACATATCATCGATTAATGCATAAGCTCTTTGTTTGGTGCTTGCTGATAATAATACCCCTCTTGGGGATTTCAATCGATTTACTTCGCTGTGCCATATATCACAATCTACGGGCTGCAAATCTTTAACAAGAATCTTTGCTATGGCTGTTGGCTTAATCTGATAATCAAGGACATTCCTCAACCGTGCGATAGATGAATCTGACAGAATCTTATCTTCCTTAACAAGCTCTCGTGGTACACCCGATGCCCATTCATAAATCAAATCCTTACATGCCTCATAAACAGAGATGTCACCTGCTTTCTTCCTCTCACCATACATGATAACTTCGTTTCTAGCATCAATCTTCCGTTTCCATTTGGTCAGTACCTCTTCTTCTGTTCTAGCGGTTACCTGAATACGTTCTTTTGTTCCATTGACCATGACCACCGATCCAGAACATCGGAATCCACCTTTAAATATTGCTATTTGGTACTCTTCTTTTTGGGGTTGCTTTGGTTTTCGTGGTGTGGTGCTTCCATTCTTCCTCATATCTTATCCTTCCTTTATGGGTTATTGATAAGAAACAAGGTCATTTTGTTACACAAAAAAACGGCGTAAATTACACAATTTTTACTGTGTAATAGTGTGTAATTCTGTGTAATTTGAGCTTAGATGTGATTTTTAGAATTGACCCCAGAAAATCAAAAAAGCTCGCAAACCCTTGAGTTTACAAGCTTTTCTAGTGGTATTAAAAAAGCTCCCAGCCGGATTCGAACCGGCGACCTACGCATTACGAATGCGTTGCTCTACCAGCTGAGCCATGGAAGCTTTTTTGTTTCCTGGGAAACAGTTTTAAATTGTAAAAAAGCTGCTGCACTTTCATGCAACAGCTTCATGACCCGTCCGGGAATCGAACCCGGGTTTACGGCGTGAGAGGCCGTCGTCTTGACCGCTTGACCAACGGGCCAGTAACCAAGTCGAGGCGACAGGATTCGAACCTGCGACCTCTGCGTCCCGAACGCAGCGCTCTACCAAACTGAGCCACGCCTCGATTACGTACGTAAGTATAACTTACTTTATTTAAAATGTCAATAGCTTTTTTCTAATTTTTTTAAACAATTTGTCAAATTAGGAAAAATCCGATTCTCCATTAGGAAAATCGGATTTTTCGCTGCATTACAACATTTTTTTTATAGTATCACAGAGTTCAGCGATGACTGACTCTTCATTACCGTCTTTAATTTCCTGCACGACACAAGATTTAATGTGATTCGAAAGCAGTTTTGTCGTAAATCCATTTAATGCAGACTGGATCGCAGACACCTGAATCAGAATATCGGTACAATAACGTTCATCTTGCAGCATCTGTTTCACACCGCGTACCTGACCCTCGATTCGATTCAATCGATTGATCAAATCTCTTTCCTCTTTGGGATCTCTGTGTTTATGCCTGCATTCACAAGCAGCAATTTCAGACGTTTCCATACCAGGTACGTTCTTTATTTCTTCCGCCAAGGAAAATCCCCCTTCCGGTTATTAACCGATCACTTTGTAATCCTGATCTTCGATTGCTTCTTTGATCACTGCAAGATCAACTTCTTCTGTCATTGTGATCACAACAGTACCCTCTGTATGGCTTGCTACTGCACTCTCAACACCCGGAATCTTCTCTACGACTTTTTTTACTCTTGCCTCACAGTGCGGACACATCATACCTTTTACTTTTAATGTTTTCTCCATGTTTTGAATCTCCTCTCGTTCAATTGGTTTTATTTTTTTATCTTTGTCTGCACGATGCATATCAAAGAAATTGAGACGTAATGCATTGGATACGACGCAGAAACTGGATAAGCTCATGGCTGCCGCACCAAACATCGGATTTAATTTCCATCCAAAGATCGGAATCCACAGACCCATGGCAAGCGGAATTCCTACACAGTTATAGAAGAATGCCCAGAATAAGTTTTCATGGATATTTTTTAATGTTGCACGACTCATACGGATCGCTGCAGGTACATCAGACAGACGACTCTTCATGAGCACCACATCCGCCGCATCGATTGCAATGTCGGTACCTGCTCCGATTGCAATGCCGATATCCGCTCTCGTAAGAGCAGGAGCATCATTGATACCGTCGCCGACCATGGCCACTCGACCACTCTTTTGGAGCCTTCGGATCACATTTTCTTTTCCGTCCGGGAGTACACCGGCGATAACCTCATCCACACCGGCCTGTGCACCAATCGCATTTGCAGTTTTCTTATTGTCACCGGTCAGCATGACCACATGGATTCCCATATTCTGAAGCTCTTTGATCGCTTTTGGACTGTCTTCTTTCATAACGTCAGCCACGGCGATAATACCGATCAGTTCATCCTCTTTACAGAAGAACAGCGGTGTTTTTCCCTGATCAGCCAATGTCTCAGATTGGATTTTGATATCTTCCGGAACAATTGCCTTTGTACCGATAAACTTCAGATTGCCTCCATAAAGAGAGATTCCGGATAGTTCTGCAGAAAGACCATTGCCCGGAAGTGCACGGAAATCTGTAACCTCCTCTGCTTTTAGACCTCTCTCTTCTGCTTTCAAGAGAATCGCTTTTGCTAGCGGATGTTCGCTCTTCTTCTCAAGAGCATACGCCATAGAAAGTAATTCTTCCTCTGTTACCCCTTCAACCGGGATCATATCTGTCACTTTCGGTTCTCCGTTTGTAATCGTTCCGGTCTTATCCAATGCAACAATCTGTACTTTTCCTGTTTCTTCTAACGATACTGCAGTTTTGAAAAGAATACCATTCTTGGCTCCCATTCCATTTCCGACCATGATCGCAACTGGTGTTGCAAGGCCAAGAGCGCAAGGACAGCTGATCACCAGAACAGAAATACCTCTTGCAATGGCAAAACCGATGCTTTCTCCCAGTAACAACCAGCCAAATGTGGTAATCACTGCAATTGTAATAACGGCAGGTACAAAGATACCGGATACTTTATCTGCCACTTTCGCGATTGGAGCTTTGGTCGCCGCCGCATCACTTACCATCTTGATAATCTGGGAAAGTGTTGTATCCTCTCCGACTCTGGTAGCCTCACAACGAATGAAACCAGACTGGTTTACTGTTGCCGCCGAAACCAGGTCTCCCGGCTCTTTATCAACCGGAATACTCTCTCCGGTCAATGCAGATTCGTTTACCGCACTATGTCCTTCTAACACAGTTCCGTCAACCGGAATATTTTCACCCGGACGAACAACAAACATGTCGCCTTTCTTTACCTGCTCGATTGGAACTTCTACCTCTGCTCCATCTCTTACTACTGTAGCAGTTTTCGGAGCCAGTTTCATCAGACTCTTTAATGCATCGGTTGTCTTACCTTTTGAACGTGCTTCCAACATTTTACCTACAGTAATTAATGTGAGGATCATAGCTGCCGACTCAAAATAAAAGTCATGCATATATGACATTACAGTTAAAGCATCTCCTTTAAGCTGCGCATCTGTCATCATAAATAACGCATACGTACTGTAAATGAAGGAAGCTCCGGATCCCATCGCAACAAGCGTATCCATGTTTGGAGCCTTATGAAGAAGCCCCTTAAAGCCATTAATAAAAAATTTCTGGTTAATGATCATCACAATAGCTGATAACAGCAACTGCAACAATCCCGTCGCTATATGATTTTCTTCAAAAAATGCCGGAACCGGCCAGCCCCACATCGTATGTCCCATGGAAAAATACATGAGAACTACTAAAAAACCCATCGATGTGAGTAAACGTTTTTTCAGAACCGGCGTTTCTTTATCCGCCAAAGCATCTTCATTCATGGATACAGATGCGCTCTGTCCGGAAGAATTATCTGTCCCCTTCAAGGATGCCCCATATCCTGCATTGACAACCGCTTCGATGACCGCATCTGATGATGCAGCTCCTTCTACACCCATGGAATTGGTCAGAAGGCTTACGGAACAAGAGGTTACTCCCGGTACACTGGAAACTGCCTTCTCCACCCGAGAACTACACGCGGCACAACTCATTCCGGTTACTATATATTGAACCATACTGTGTCTCTCCTTCAGTTGTTTTATACCCTTGGGGGGTACGTTTATATCATATCATTTCTCTTTGGTTTGTCAAGTCCCTTAAAATAGAAAAGCGTATCCGATACCGATCATGGTGTTCGATATCAAATACGCTTTTTTACTTATAGATCAAACAATGATAACTGATTGGATTCCGGAAGATCTTTCAAAATTCCAAGTTCCACCATCAGATCACAGATCGTCTTACTGACTTTCGTTCTGTTACAGAAGTCTTCTTTTGAAAGGAATGGTCCGTCTTTGGCTGCTTCCTCAATGGATTCTGCCGCTTTTTCACCCAGACCGTCGATACTGTTGATTGAAGGCATCAGCTTATTATCAATGATCTGGAAGTGTCTTGCTTTCGCCTTGAACACATCCATCTGGTGGAATTCAAATCCACGTGCATACATTTCCTGCACTATACGCATGTCACGCATAGTATCCTGCTCTTTTTTCGATAAGGAATCGGAGCGTTTCTTGTAATCTGCAATGTGACGATCCAGCTTCTCTCTTCCCAGACACATAATCTCGTAAGAGAATGCGCTGGCACGAATACTGAAGAAGGATGCGTAGTATGCCAAAGGATAGAATACCTTGCAGTAAGCGATACGCCATGCCATCATTACATAGGCAGCCGCATGGGCTTTCGGGAACATGTATTTGATCTTCTTACAAGACCAAATGTACCAGTCCGGAACATCATGGGCTTTCATTGCCTCTTCCCAATCCGGTTTTAGACCTTTACCTTTTCGCACGGACTCCATGATTGTGAAAGCAAGTCCCTCTTCCATGCCTTTTTGAATCAGATAGACCATGATATCGTCTCGTGTACAGATTGCTGTCTGAATGGTCGCCTTTCCCTCTTGGATCAACGTCTGTGCGTTGCCAAGCCATACGTCTGTACCGTGCGCAAGTCCTGCAATACGGACTAGGTCAGAGAAATGCTTTGGCTGTGCATCGATTAACATCTGCATTGCAAAGTCAGTACCGAACTCCGGAACACCGAGGGCACCCAGTTTGCATCCACCGATATCTTCCGGTGTGATACCTAAGGCTGATGTATTCTGAAATAAGCTCATGACCTCTCTGGAATCCAGCGGGATATCTTTTACCGGATCCAGGCCGATCAGGTCCTGAAGCATACGAATCATGGTCGGATCATCGTGTCCGAGAATGTCAAGTTTTAATAAGTTATGGTCAATCGAGTGATAATCAAAGTGGGTGGTTACAGTTTTTGTCGTCATATCATTTGCCGGGTGCTGAACCGGAGTGAAGGAATAAATATTCTCTCCGATCGGAAGCACGATAATACCTCCCGGGTGCTGACCCGTTGTACGTCTGACACCTGTACATCCGGTTACGATACGATTGATCTCGCTTTCACGCTTTCTCTGACCGCGTTCTTCATAATATTTCTTTACAAATCCATAAGCAGTCTTCTCTGCCAGGGTACCAATGGTTCCCGCACGATAGGTCTGTCCTTTTCCGAAAATTACTTCTGTGTAATCATGCGCACGGGACTGATATTCACCAGAGAAGTTTAAGTCGATATCAGGCTCTTTATCGCCCTTGAACCCAAGGAATGTCTCGAACGGAATATCAAATCCATCCTTCATCAATGGCAATCCGCAAACCGGACAGTTTTTATCCGGCATATCGCATCCAGCCATACCACTAAACTTCTTTACATCTTCCGAATCAAAATCGTAATAATGACAGTTCGTACAGTAATAGTGCGGACTCAGTGGATTAACCTCAGTAATACCGGACATTGTCGCAGCGAAGGAGGAACCGACAGAACCTCGGGAACCTACCAGATAACCGTCCTCATTGGATTTCCAAACCAGCTTCTGCGCAATGATGTACATAACTGCGAAGCCGTTGGAAATAATGGAATTCAGTTCTCGTTCCAGTCGGTCTATTACAATCTGAGGAAGATTCTCACCGTACATCTCATGGGCTCGATTGTAACAAATGGTTCGCAGCTGTTCATCTGAATCCTCGATGACCGGCGGACATTTATCCGGACGAACCGGAGCAATGTTTTCACACATGTCTGCGATCATTCTGGTGTTGGTTACTACTACTTCATATGCTTTGTCACTGCCCAGATACTGGAATTCCTCCAGCATTTCCTCTGTTGTACGAAGATACAACGGAGCCTGATCGTCTGCATCTTTAAATCCTTTTCCTGCCATTAGGATTCTTCGATAGACTTCATCTTCCGGGTCAAGGAAATGTACATCACAGGTTGCACAAACCGGTTTATTAAATTGTTCACCCAGATCAACGATCTTTCGGTTGATATCCATCAGGTCCTCAATGGAATTGACAGAGCTTTTTTCTTCACGGAGCATGAACATATCGTTACCGAGCGGCTGGATTTCCAGGAAATCATAGAAATCTACCAGCTTCTGTAAGTCTGCATCGGATGCATCGCGAAGAATCGCCTGATACAATTCACCGGCTTCACAAGCAGTACCAATGATCAAACCTTCTCGACACTCCTGAAGGAGGCTCTTTGGAATTCTCGGTTGTCTGGAAAAATACCGTACATGTGATTCTGATACAAGCCGGTACAAATTCACTCGACCAAGGTCATTTTTAGCCAGAATGATAATATGGTGGGACGGCATCTTCATAATAGTCGCATCATCTGCTTTGTTAAACATATTTAACTGATCCAGATGCGTCATATCATACTGAGTTTTTAACATCTCAATAAACTTGACAAAAATATGGGCGGTCGCCTCTGCATCATCGACCGCTCTGTGATGATTTTCCAATGAGACATTCAACGCTTTGGCTACAGTATCAAGTTTATATCGATTCAAATTCGGAAGTAATACTCGCGCTAATGTAACAGTATCAAGCACTGTAGGTCTAAATGCAAGATTAAGCTGCTCTGCATTGTGTTTGATGAAGCTTACATCAAAAGAAGCGTTATGTGCCACCAGGGCCGCATCTCCAACAAACTCTAAGAATTTTGGAAGTATTATATCGATTCTAGGAGCACCCATAACCATTGAATCATTGATTCCGGTAAGTCGTTCAATTTCAAAAGGAATCGGTACATCCGGATTGATAAACTCATTAAATCGATCTGTAATCGTTCCATTTACAACTTTCACAGCACCAATTTCAATGATCTGATTTTTGATTGGGGAAAATCCTGTTGTCTCGATATCGAACACCACGTAGGTATCATCCAAACTCTGATTTCTGGAGTACTCGACAATCTCCTTCATATCATCTACCAGATAACCTTCAACACCATAGATAACCTTAAAGGTATCTCCTTTATCCAGTGCATGGCTGGCATCCGGGAACGCCTGAACACAACCGTGGTCAGTAACCGCGATCGCTGGCATACCCCATTTTTTCGCTCGTTTGATGATGTCCTTTACCTCTGACACACCATCCATATCACTCATCTTTGTATGACAATGAAGCTCCACTCGTTTGACCGGGGCATGGTCTTCACGCTTCGTTGTAAAGTCTTCACATTTTTTAATTCCGACAATCGAACCGATCGTCAGCTCACCATCAAATTTGTCGATGGTTGTAATGCCTTTTAATTTAATAAATGCGCCTTTTTTTATCGCATTTTTTGCATCTTCTTCCTGATCTTCACGGAGGAACATCTTAATGGAGATACTATCGGTAAAGTCCGTGATCGCGAAAATTGTCAGTTTACGTCCACTCTTTAATTCACGAGTTTCTTCAGAAAGAATCTGTCCACGGATCGTCACTTCTCCGATCTCTCCTGCAATCTCACGAATTTCTGTCACTTCACCTTCAAAATCACGTCCAAACAGTACATCCGGATTCTCCGATTTCTTATATGGCATGCGACCTTTAAATCCATCACGTTTAAATCCTCCGTCGCGCTTAAATCCACCTTCTCCGGATTCTCCTTTTGCTGCAGCAGAGGAAGTTTTCTCTCCATTTCCGGCATTTCCAAAATTCTTCTTCGTGAACTCCTTCTTGCCGTCTGACGTTTTGCCTTCCTTTTTGACCGGAGCAGAGTTCTTTTCAGGAGTAACTGCAGAAGTTTCCGCCGGATTTCCACCAACATCCCATGGAACATCCGAACCACCGGACATCTCCATGTAAGCACTGACATCATGCACCGGATCTTCCGGTCCTAATGTTGGTCCAAAACCGGTACCGAACGGCTGGAACATTTCTTCCTTTTTCTCTTTTTCAATTTCAACAAATTTAAACCGAACTTCTATCGGAAGACCACATCGTTCAACAAAGATTTTTTCCAATACACGTCCAACTTCCATTGAACGTTCCCGATAAATCAGGTTATCTTCTACTGTGATGAGCATCGTATCCTCATTCACAAATTCAACTTGTCCCTTGCGAAGGATCTGGTGCTCCATCATACCATACTGCTTAAACTCCAGCATGATACTGTCTTTGTATACATCATACAGTTTCTTTGGCGTATACTGCGCCGAAAGACGGTATTTTTCCTGGATTTTGACCGTAAGAGACCTTCCAGGAAACAACTGCTTTGCAATTCCGTCTTCCATACTGTAAATATTCTTTTTATGGATCAATCTGGGACTCACAATATAAATACGAAGAGAGCTTCTGTCCTTCGGCATGGCAATTTTCTCAACCATGACAAGTTTCAGAAGCTCCTTAAGTTCCTCTCCGATATGTAAGCCCGGAAATACTTCCAGAAATGGTTTTTCCATGCTTATTCCTGTTCTTTCTTCATCTTGAGAATTTCTTCTCTGAGAACTGTGAGCAGTTCACTCTCCGGTACTTTTCTAAGGACTTCACCTTTCTTGATCAAGAGACCTTCTCCGATGCCACCGGCGATTCCGATGTCCGCTTCTCTCGCCTCTCCAGGTCCATTGACCACGCATCCCATAACAGCGACCTTGATGTTCATATCAATGTCAGCCACCATGTTCTCTACCTGGTTTGCCAAACCGATCAGATCGATCTGGGTGCGTCCACAGGTTGGACAAGACACAACTTCAATACCTCCGGTACGAAGTTTTAATGCCTTTAAAATGTGTTTCGCACTCTTAATCTCTTCCAATGGATCTCCTGTCAGGGATACACGAATTGTATCACCGATTCCCTCATAAAGAATGATACCCAGTCCAACGGAAGATTTGATATTTCCGGATAATAATGTTCCGGACTCTGTAATTCCTACATGCAGCGGATAGCGACACTCTTTCGCCATCAGCTCATGTGCCTTTACGCACATCATAACATCGGAAGATTTGATACTTACTACGATATTGTCATAACCAAATTCTTCGATCAAAGCAATCTGTTTCTTCGCACTCTCTACGATCGCTTCCGCTGTTACTCCACCGTATTTTTCCAATAGTTCTTTTTCCAGAGAACCACTGTTTACTCCGACACGAATCGGAACTCCGTACTGTTTTGCAGTTTCTACAACCGCCTGCACACGGTCACGAGAACCAATGTTACCCGGATTGATACGGATCTTATCTGCACCGCTCTCAATGGCAGCGATCGCAAGACGATAGTCAAAATGGATATCTGCAACCAAAGGAATATGAATCTGTTTTTTGATCTCACGGATTGCAGCAGCAGCTTCCATCGTCGGAACTGCAACACGGATGATCTCACAACCCGCAGCTTCCAACTTTAAGATCTGTGCTACGGTTGCCTCCACATTTTCTGTCTTTGTATTGCACATAGACTGGATCAGGACCGGATTTCCACCACCGATCACACGATTTCCAATCTGGATCACCTTTGTATTTTCCCTATACATACGCGCCTCCTAAAATAATAATGTCAGATCATTAAAAATGACAAAGACCATGAATGCCATCAAAAGTGCCATGCTGATCATATTCACAAGATTCTCAAATTTAGGATTCAGTGGTTTTCCTGTAACCAATTCCCAAACCAGGAACAAAATCCTGCCACCATCTAAGGCCGGAAACGGGAGCAGATTCATCACACCGAGATTTGCAGAAAACATGATCATCAAATTAAATACATTCATGATCACGTAAACCATTCCATACGGCGATACAGTTTCAACGGTCTCATCAATCATGCTGACGATGCGGACCGGTCCTGCAATATCATCCTTCTCTACCTTTCCTTTTCCGATCATGGCCAGACTGTCAACAACCGACAAAATATTGTAGCGAACTTCCGCCGCACTATACTTCAATAACTTAAATATGGATTCTGTTGCCGGACGATTTCCATAGAAATTCATTCCGGACAAATATCTGCCCTGCTGATAATAGTAATAGTCCGAATCGAGAACTGCATTATATGTTTCCCATGTTCCATCCTCTACATTCGGTCGTTTAAACTGAACTTCCATATCCTGATTTCCATGAACATACATATATAAAATGATGTCACGGGTTATCATCACATTGCGATCACCTACTTTGGTGATGATGTCGCCTTTCTGAAGACCAGCCTGCTCTGCAGCACAGCCCTCGACGACCTGCGCAATTTCAGGAACATCACAACCAGACCAGGCAACCACGGCTATTGACAAGACAAATGCCATGATAAAGTTAAACAGAGGACCAGCCGCCACTACTGACAATTTTGCCAACGGAGACTTTTCAAAGAATGATGCGCCATGCTTTCCATCTGCAAATTCTTCGCGCAGATCATCAAATTCCGGTTCATCTCCAAACTCGCCTAACATAGCACAAGATCCACCAAAAGGAATACACTTGATCGAATATCTCGTTCCACTATTTTTACTCTTCCAGGACAACAGACGCGGTCCGAATCCCAGAGAAAACTCCAGTACTGCGATACCATTCGCTCTGGCCAGCAAAAAATGACCGAGTTCATGGAACAGTACGATCATACTGAGTACAAGAAGTGCCATTATCACTTCTCATTCCACCTGCTTTCTAGCTTCACGGCCGAGACTATCTGCCCCAGCCGCTCTTTATAAATTCATATGTTTCCTGCTCAGAAGCAAGAACCTGCTCCAGAGTCGGATTATGGATCGTTTTATGATTTTTCATAGAAGCTTCTATGATGTCCGTGATTTCCAGATAAGAAATCTCACGATTCAAAAATCTTGCAACTGCCATCTCGTTGGCTGCGTTAAACACAACTGGAAGGGAACCTCCGGTGCGTCCTGCCTCATACGCAAGAGCAAGACCTCGGAAATTGTCAAAGTCCGGTTTATCAAATGTAATCTCCTTCATCGCCCAGAAATCCAGTCTGTCTCCGCCCATCGGACGTCTCTCCGGATAATAAAGTGCATACTGGATCGGAAGTTTCATATCCGGAGTACCAAGCTGTGCCATCACTGCACCATCCTCAAACTGAACCATAGAATGAATGATACTCTTTGGCTGAACAACTACCTGAACATCGTCCATATCCACATCGAACAGCCACTTGGCCTCCATCACTTCCAAACCTTTATTGACCATCGTAGAACTATCAATGGTAATCTTTCTACCCATTGCCCAGTTCGGGTGTTTCAGCGCATCTTCCAGTTTTACATGCTTCATCTGCTCTCTGGTCCACCCGCGGAACGGTCCGCCGGAAGCCGTTAACAGAATCTTATCGATTTTGTTTCCATGCTCACCATTCAGACACTGAAAAATTGCACTATGCTCACTATCTACAGGCAGTAATCGAACCTGTTTCTCTTTTACTAGCGGCATGATTAAATGACCTGCTGTAACCAGAGTTTCTTTATTGGCTAATGCAATGTCTTTTCCCGCACGGATTGCTGCCATCGTCGGACGTATTCCGATCATACCTACAACTGCTGTCACAAGAATTTCATACCCTTCCATTTCAGCAATTTCCATCAGGCCGTCCATACCACAAACAATCTTTGTATTAGTATCCGCCACCTTCAGTGCCAATTCTTTTGCCTTCTCTTCGTCCCAGACACCACAGACGGAAGGGGAAAACTCACGAATCTGAGTTTCCAGCATCTTAATATTGCTTCCGGCTGCAATCGCCGCAACCTGAATATCTCCATTTGCCCTTACCACTTCCAGAGTCTGAGTACCAATAGAACCGGTCGAGCCAAGAATCGCAATCTTTTTCATTATTATTTCCTCATTCTCTTACATCATTCCGACAAAAACAATTGCAAAATAAACTGCCGGAGCTGTAAAGATCATACTGTCAAAACGGTCGAGAATTCCACCATGTCCCGGAATCAGATGACCGTAATCTTTGATATCATGATTTCGCTTGATCGCAGACGCTGCCAGATCACCGATCTGTGAGATCACAGCTCCGATTGCGCAAGCACATGCACTTGTAAATCCGGGCTGGATCACTTCACTCATATGACCTTCAAATATCATACCATAAATAAATCCAAGAGCTGCAGCGCCAACTACGCCGCCGACAGCACCTTCAATTGATTTTTTCGGACTTAACTTTGGTGCAAGTTTATGCTTGCCAAACAACATTCCAAAACAATATGCGCAAGTATCGCATCCCCAAGAGCCAAATAGAATCAGCCAAACCAAGAATTTACCATCCGGAAGGCTGCGCACCTGATATACAAAGGATAACAGAACACCAACATAAAACACACCGAACAGTGATGACATAATGTGTTCTGTCTGGTATTTCGGGAATGTAAATACATACGCGGTCATCAGTGAAAGAACAAGAGCTACCACTAGAAAAGTTACATATTCTGAGTGTCCTGTCCATAAGATAAAATAATATCCCAGAACTGCCAGATAACCAATCGCACCCGGAATCTCTTTTTCAATCTTCAGCACACGATAAAGCTCAAATATGCCAATCAGTGAAAGTCCCAATGATACGAAGAACAGAATCGGCCCACCCTGGATCAAAATAAATGCCGCCAGAATCACAAGAATGATTCCGCTTACAAGTCTCTTTCCAAACATATTGCCACTCCTTATTTCGTATCGGTTTTTACGCCGCCAAAACGACGATCTCTGCGGCTGTAGTGGCGAATTGCCTCCACTAACTCTTCTTTATTGAAATCCGGCCACAGGCAGTCTGTTACATATAATTCGGAATAAGCCAACTGCCATAATAAGTAGTTAGAAAGGCGCAGTTCTCCGCTTGTACGGATCAACAGATCCGGATCCGGAATCTCTGCAGTATCAAGATAGGACGCAAACATCGATTCGTTCATCTCAGCCTCTGCGATCTTGCCTTCCTTGCAGTCTGCCATCACCTTACGTACCGCACGTGTGATCTCATCTCTGCCACCGTAATTTACCGCTATGATAAAGGTTAAACCTGTGTTTTCTTTTGTCTGTTCTTCCAGTTGATTAATTCCCTCAATAATGTCCTCCGCAAAACGACTTCTCTCACCGATCATCTTAACGCGGACATTGGATGCAGTCGCAATCTTTAAAAGTCTCTTTGTATAATAACGGAACAGCTGCATGAGCGCACCAACTTCTTCATCCGGGCGCTTCCAGTTTTCCGTTGAAAAACCATATACAGTCAAATATTTGATTCCCAGTCTTGCAGCATCTTCTACAATCTGCTCTACTGTCTCACAGCCTTTCTTGTGGCCCATCTGTCGCGGGAGTCCGCGTTTCTTTGCCCAACGGCCGTTACCATCTAAAATCAGTGCCACATGGGCAGGAATCTTTAAATTTTCTTCCATAATTGTCTCCAAATATTCGATAACAGAATTTTTATCGTAATGGAAATCTTCTACGACGTAATTCCTTTATTTTAAAAATAGGGGGGCAGGTATCCCTGCCCCCTGCACGTTCTTAAACAGTAAGAATTTCTTTTGTCTTGTTATCAACAGCTTTATCTACCTTCTCGATAGCCTTATCTGTGATCTTCTGCATCTTATCTGTTGCCTCTTTTAACTCGTCCTCTGTGATCTCATCATTCTTTTCCATCTTCTTGAATGTATCGTTTGCATCACGGCGGATGTTACGGATCGCAACTTTTGCATTCTCACCTTTTTTCTTTACATCTTTGGAAAGCTCTTTACGTCTGTCCTCTGTCATCTCCGGGAAGATCAGGCGGATGCATGTACCATCGTTGTTCGGGTTGATACCAAGATCAGATGTCTGGATCGCTTTCTCGATAGCTTTTAATAAGCTCTTCTCCCACGGCTGAATTACGATAATTCTAGCTTCCGGAACAGAGATGTTACCAACCTGCTGAATCGGTGTCGGAGAACCATAGTAATCAACTTTGATCTTGTCCAGAACATGCGGGTTTGCACGACCTGCGCGGATACCTGCGTACTCTTCTAACAGGTTGTTGAGTGTTTTCTCCATCTTATCTTCGTATAATTTTAACTGCTCTTTCATTGTTACCCTCCTGTTTATTCGGCCGTTACGATCGTACCGTTAATGTTGCCCTGCATTGCATTTGCAATACCATTTTCTTCATTCAGTGAGAATACGGCCATCGGCATCTTCTGTTCCATACACATAATAGAAGCAGTCAGATCCACAACAGCCAGCTGTTTATCGATCACTTCCTGAATAGAAATCTTGTCATACTTCTTCGCGTTCGGATTTGTCTTTGGATCACTATCGTATACACCATCAATTGCTTTCGCAAGAAGGATACAGTCCGCTTCCATCTCGATCGCTCTTAAAGTAATTGTAGTATCTGTAGAGAAATACGGATGTCCGATACCACCTGCAAAGAATACTACCATTCCTTTTTCAAAATATTTGTTTGCACGGTCTTTAGAGAACAGCTTTGTCATCGTACCGCACTCAAACGGAGTTAAAATCTGAGTCATCATACCTTCTGTACGGAAAATCTCAGATACATAAATACAGTTCATAACTGTTGCCAACATACCGATCTGATCTGCTTTTGTACGGTCGATTTCATTGCCTGTACGTCCACGCCAGAAATTTCCACCGCCAATTACGATACCAACCTGCACACCTGCATCAACAGAAATCTTTACCTGCTTTGCGACTGCTCTGACTGTTGCCTCATCAAAACCTGTTTTCTTCGGTCCAGCAAGTGCTTCGCCACTTAATTTAAGAAAAACTCTCTTCATTTCCATGTTTTCACATTCTCCTATGTAGGTTTTCTTCCAAATATTATAGCATACAATTTCTAAATTGCCAACACGAAAAACAGCTCACGAACAAGTGGCTCTCTTGGAAAAAAACGCCGGAACCTCACTCAGTTCCGGCGTCATTGGCCATATATTAGTAGTTCTGAGCATTTACCTCAAAGAAACTCTGCGGATGAGCACATACCGGACACATCTCCGGAGCCTTCTTGCCGATCACAAGGTGACCGCAGTTTCTGCACTTCCACATAACTTCTTCGGATTTCTCAAATACTGCCTGCACTTCCACGTTATTTAAGAGTTTTAAGTATCTCTCTTCATGGTGTTTCTCGATTTCAGCTACCATGCGGAACTTCGCTGCGATCTCTGTAAAACCTTCTGCCTCTGCTTCTTCTGCGAATGTCTTATACATATCAGTCCACTCATAGTTCTCGCCTTCCGCTGCATGCTTTAAGTTCTCAGCTGTATTACCGATCTGCTTTAACTCTTTGAACCACATTTTTGCGTGCTCTTTTTCATTGTCAGCTGTTTCCTGGAAAAGAGCCATGATCTGCTCATAGCCTTCTTTTTTTGCCACACTTGCAAAATAACTATATTTATTTCTCGCCTGGGATTCACCTGCGAATGCTGCCCATAAGTTCTGTTCTGTCTTGCTACCCTTTAATTCCATAAATATACCTCCATAAAAAATTAATCCGAATAACTATATTC
>JAZTZT010000150.1:0-6243 GCA_045637605.1 Pilosibacter sp. | reverse complement strand
GTATTTAATTGAGGAAATGTTTTTAAAAGAGCATTTCCTCTTTTTGTTCATTCCCATATGCAGTATTTAGGTTTAGAAAAATAAAAAAGTATCTGATAGAAAATCCCGTACATATCTCAAATGATAGGCTGGACGACTGAGATTCACAAGTTTAGCGCCCTTACAGAGATCGCAAACGTCCTTATCGCGACCGGCGTAAGGGCGAATAAAACGCTGTGAAGCGAAGGTAGTCAGCCGTATTTTGGGTTAGTACGGGAATTTTCTACAGATACTTCTATTTTATTTTTACTAAATTAAATACACAATTACGTATTCCACGTCCTCTGCACTACCTTCACAACCTCCATGATCGGAATGATTAAAATCGCCAGCCCCAGTGCCATCAAATATTCTGGCAGTGCGATGGGGGTAAATGCAAAGGCCTTCGCCAGGAAAGGGACTTCGATCACAAGTGTCGTCAGCAACAGGGAGACGCACATCGCTCCATATAAAAATTTATTGTGGGTTTTCATTCTGAAGATGGAGCCACGGCGGCTTCTCATGTTCAAGGAATGGAATATCTCGACCATGGACAGGGTCAGGAATGCCATAGTGGTTCCATCTTTGCTGTTAACGAATTCCCATACTCCGCTCTCGTAATAATGGCCGAGCAGATAAGAAACCATAACCAGAACGGTAACGATCGTTCCCTGGAAGAATATGTCGAAAGCCATACCTCCTGCAAAAATCCCTTCTTTCGACTCACGTGGAGAACGTTTCATAATGTCGGATTCGCTTTTTTCCATTCCGAGCGCCAGGGCCGGAAAACAATCCGTGATCAAGTTGATCCACAACAAATGAACCGGTTCCAGAATTGTAAAACCGAGAAGTGTCGCAAAAAAGATGGATAGTACTTCTGACAGATTCGACGCCAAAAGAAACTGGATTGCCTTACGGATATTGTCATAGATCCTTCTTCCCTCTTCTACTGCGGAAACGATGGTCGCAAAGTTATCATCTGCAAGAACCATATCTGCCACATTCTTTGTCACATCGGTTCCCGTAATTCCCATTCCGATACCAATGTCTGCACTTTTGATGGATGGAGCATCATTCACTCCGTCTCCCGTCATCGCAGTGACCATATCTTTCGCCTTCCAAGCGTTGACAATCCGCACTTTATGTTCCGGCTGTACACGGGCGTACACGGAAAACCGTTCAATCTTCTCTTTCAATTCCTTGTCGCTTATATCATTGAGTATGGAACCGGTAATTGCCTGACTTTCATCCTGAATGATCCCAAGTTCCTTGGCAATGGCGACTGCCGTATCTTTATGGTCACCGGTGATCATGATCGGGCGAATGCCTGCCTCACGACATTTTACAATGGCTCTCTTCACTTCTGGTCGCACGGGATCGATCATTCCGGATAAACCGATGTAGGTAAGCTCCTGTTCCAGATTTTCCGGACTGAAATCCCCAGGTTTCTCATTCCAGATACGTTCCGCTGCACATAATACGCGCAGCGCACGGTCAGCCATAGATTTATTGCTCATCAAAATATTCTCAAGGATCTGATCGGTCATGGGAACGACTGCACCATCGAAATAAGCTTTGGTACAACGTTTCAAAATCTCATCCGGAGCGCCTTTCGTAAACTGGATCCATACTCCTGAATTTTCATGTACCGTAGACATCATTTTTCTCATAGAATCAAACGGAGCCTCACCAATGCGGGCATAATCGTTTTTCAGCATAGTCTTCAGGTATCCATTTTTCTTTGCATCATTAACCAACGCACACTCGGTCGGTTCACCGACTGCTTCTCCGGATTCCACATCCAACTCTGCATCGGAGCAAAGTGCCATGGCAATTTGCAGTTTCTCCTCATCATCTGAAACATGCTCCACAACTGTCATTTTATTCTGGGTTAACGTTCCGGTCTTATCAGAACAGATAATCTGTGTACAACCGAGCGTCTCCACTGCTGTTAATTTGCGGATGATCGCATTTCTGCGAGACATGTTTGTCACTCCGATGGAAAGAACGATCGTAACAACGGCCGCCAATCCTTCCGGAATCGCAGCCACTGCCAAGGAAACAGCTACCATAAAGCTTTCAAGAATCGTATCTCCGGTAATTCCCTCCGATGTTCCAAATGCCCGTGTAATTCCGACTGCAAAGATGACCATACTGATCCCTATAACCAAAATGGTCAAAATATGGCTTAACTGCTTCATCTTAACTTGCAGCGGAGTCTCATCATCCTGCGCTTTTGCCAGCGCATCTGCAATCTTTCCCATTTCTGTATTCATACCGGTTCCGGTCACGACTGCGCGCCCACGCCCGTAAACCACCGTGGAACCCATGTACATCATGTTTTTTCTGTCTCCCAGCGGAATATCCTTTTCTCCACCGAGATTCAGCACATCACAGATTTTATTGACCGGAACCGATTCGCCTGTCAAGGCTGCCTCTTCAATCTTCAAACTGGCACTTTCTATGATCCGCCCGTCAGCAGGAACAGAATCTCCTGCTTCCAATATTACAATATCTCCCGGTACTAAATCCTCGCTTTTCAATGTCATTTGCTTTCCGTCACGGTGTACTTTACTGGTCGCAGCCGAAATCTCCTGCAATGCCTCAATCGCAGCCTCAGCCTTATTCTCCTGAATCACACCAAGCACTGCATTGATGATCACCACCGCCATGATAATGATCACGTCTGTAAAAGCTTCCCCTTCGTACCATGCAGTCACTCCGGAAATCGCGGCTGCGACGATCAAGATCAGGATCATTGGGTCTGAAAGTTCTTTCAAAAACCTCGAAAATAAGGATTCTTTCTTCCCCTCTTCCAGCTTGTTCTTTCCTACCGCAGCCAAACGCTTTTCAGCTTCTGAATTGGTCAGTCCATTTACCGTCGTATGCTGTTCCTTCAGAACCTCCTCCACATTTGCTAAGTATTCCTGCCTCATGTGTTCCCTCCTCTTCATTATTCGATCAGCCCAGTATATGGTATTCGGAAATCATTCTGAACTGACCTTTTTTATTAAGTTTTTCCGAGAAATGGGAAACCATACAAAAAACAGGCTCTGAGTCCATGATAGCCTCAAAGCCTGCTGTAATAGTTCGTATCAATTTATGCGTGGAGCACGATTTCTCCACTCGCGAGAGTTTTCTGAATGTCAATGACTCTCTGGTTCGCACTGCCTTTCCAGTGAAGGGTCACATCTTTTAATGCTTCCACAAACGGACCGTCCACCAGCACATTTGCCAACTTCAAATACGGAAGATCTTTCACATCCTCCCAAGTGTATCCGGTATATACCCAGATTGTTTTGTTCGGATATCTCTCACGGACTTCTTTGATCAACTCACCGATTTCATCACGGTTCTGCATGTGAAGTGGATCACCGCCGCTGAATGTGATTCCGGAAATGTAATCTGGCTCCAGAGACTCGAACAGTTCGTTTTTCGCCGCTTCATCAAACGGGATTCCTCCACAGATATCCCAAGTGATCGGGTTATGACAATTCTTACAGCCATGACTGCATCCTGCAACCCAGAGCACGGTACGAAGTCCGTCACCGTTGAGCATATCTTCTTTGGTTATATTATGGTATCTCATATAATTCTCCTGAATTACATACTTTTTCTTTCTGCAATCTCTGCCATCTTCGCATCATTCAGACGAGTGTCACCCTTTACACGGGAGTAACTGAGGTAACCATTCATACGATCGATCTTGGTCAGATTCTTACTTCCGCACTTCGGGCAAACGTCCATATTTAATTCTTCATGGCCACAGTCATCACAATAAGACAGGGACAGGTTCACACCCTCGTAGAATCCCATCTTCATTGCTCTGCGTACCAGAGATTTGATCGCTTCTTTATTGTAATCAATCGGGTACTTTACATACTGGATCTTACCACCGTTGGAGAGCTCCCAGAAACGGTATTCCAGATTCTGCTTCTCGATCGGAGTGATGTCCTCACTTACATGGCAGTGGAAACCATTGCTCACATACTCTCTGTCAGAAACATTTTCAATAATTCCGTATTTCTTTCTGAACTGCTTTACCTGCAGACCACAAAGATTCTCTGCCGGTGTCGCGTAGATCGCATACAGATTTCCATCTGCTTTCTTGAACTCGTTCACTCTGTCATTGATATACTGCAATACTTCCAACGCAAACTGACCATCTTCTACAAGGGATTTACCATTATAGAGCTGCTGCAATTCGTTAAACGCAGTGATACCAAAAGATGCTGTTGCTGTCTTGAGGAGCGGTTTGATCTTATCGTGCAGTCCCAGATGTCCGCCATAGAAACCACCTTCACAGTAAGCTAACGGGTTTGTAGACGCGCGAAGCTCACCAAGGTACGCATAGGTACGAATGTGGATCTTACGGATCAGCTGTAAATAGTAATCCAAAACTTCAAAGAAGTCTTTGCTTTCCTGTCTGGATTTTGCAAGGATCATCGGAAGGTGTAAGCTTACAACACCGATATTGAAACGACCGACGAATCTCGGTACATCGTTCTCGTCAGCCGGCTCCATTCCACCGCGCTCATACCATGGAGAAAGGAACGCGCGACATCCCATCGGGCTGATGATCTTGCCATATTTTTTGTACATGCTTGCAATGTAACCTTCACCTGTCAGGGACAGCCAGTCCGGATACATGGTCTTGGAGGAACATTCAATTCCTGCCTCAAATACATCCTCAAGCTCTCCTCCCGGTCCGTGAAGCTTTTCATCATATAAGAAAACTACCTTCGGGAACAGAACCGGTTTCTTATGACCTTTTCTTCCCTGGCCGTTTTTTCTGACATTGAGCATCGTGATCGTTGCCATCTTGGCAAAGCGGCTGGTTCCTGTTCCGGCTGTCATCGTGATAAACGGATAGTCACCACGGCTGGAAGATACAGAGTTAAACTTGTACTCCCATCCCTGGAAGCCCTGCTCCATATCACGCTGTACATCTGCCAGCGCAATTTCCTCCGCTTTTTCCTGAGAAAGTCCCAGGTTTAAGTATTTTTCAATGTATTTTGTATAGGATTTCTCTGCGTACGGAGCTAAGATATTTTCCACACTCGGTACCGTAAATCCGCCGTACTGCTGGCTGGCAGCGCTGAGCACAATATCTCCGATCACGTCAAATGCAACATCCAGTGTCTTCGGCTCATTGTACCAGAGATTTCCCATCTCGAAACCGCCTGTCAGAACTTCTTCTACGTCGAACAGGCAGCAGTTCATCGTATCACGTCTTGCGGACATGTCGTGGATATAAAGATATCCGTCGCGACAAGCCTGAAGCTCTTCTACTGTCATGAAGAATTTCTGATAAAGGGATTTGTTTAACTCGTTGAAGATCAGGCTTCGTTTTGTGGAAACAAGGGCACTGTCTGTATTACTGTTTTCCTTGTCACCGATGTACATGATAGACTGGGATTTCTTATAAACCTCATCCAGCATCTGTACGAAGTCCTGCTTATAGTTTCTATAATCGCGGTAGCTCTTGGCAACCATCGGATTGACACGCTCTAAAGCCCCCTCAACGATGTTGTGCATCTGGGCGATCGGAATCTCCGCCACGTCTAACTGTTCTGCCATCTCTTCCACAAACTGGCAGATAAAATTAATTTCCGCTCTGGAAAATGTGATCATCGCACGGTTCGCAGATTTATTGACAGCCACAACGACCTTCTGAACGTTGAACTCTTCTCTGGTTCCGTCTTTTTTAATAATCTTGATATCACTGCATTTCATGGCGTTCTTCCTCCTCATTTATTTTTACTTCTTCAGTATAGCCAATCTGGGGAATTTCTTCCGTGATGTTATCACATTCAAAAGTTTCCGGCTCCGCATCTGCTTCTGCAAATGCCGCCAGTTCCTCGTCCGTCATTGGAAGTCCGTCTCCGTTCAGTTTCAGATTCAGTTCTTCCTCAACTTCAGACTTGATCTCCTCGCGCTGTTCCAGATTCATCTCCGGAAGTTCTACCGTTGAGCTGACGCCGAAACGTCTTAAAAACTCCTCGGTTGTGGCAAACAACGCAGGACGGCCCGGCGCATCCATACGCCCGGCTTCATAAACCAGATTGTACTCCACGAGACGGTTAACCGCATGATCCGATTTTACGCCTCGGATTCTTTCAATATCAGCTTTTGTCACCGGCTGTTTGTAGGCAATGATCGCCAATGTCTCCATTACCACATCGGTCAATACCTGCTTTTTCGGTGTTGCGGCAACCTTGATCA
>JAZTZT010000149.1:0-34254 GCA_045637605.1 Pilosibacter sp. | reverse complement strand
TGTTGAGAGACAACGGTAAGCGGAAGTGTCGGAATTGGCAGACGAGCAAGACTAAGGATCTTGTGGGTGTATTCTCGTGTGGGTTCAAGTCCCATCTTCCGCACGAAGAGAGCAAGTCGAGTGACTTGCTCTTTTTTTGATTTCTAAAGTGAAATTCTGAAAGACAAATTTTACCAAGAAAAATTCAAACCGGGATAGTATTTATTTATAAAATAGTATATAATAGCAAAGTATGTAAATTACGCTTTAGGAGGAACCATGTTAGAGTTAAGAAATCTTTCCTTTGGTGTCGATGCGGGACCAGGAAAAAAAGAAATCTTAAAAGATATCAGCCTTACGGTTGGAGAAAATAAATTTGTAGTCATTACAGGCCCGAACGGCGGCGGTAAATCAACACTGGCAAAGATGATCATGGGTATCGAGACTCCGAGTTCCGGCTCTATTTTGCTGGATGGAGAGGATATTACTGAGAAGTCTATCACGGAACGTGCAAATCTTGGCATCAGTTTCGCATTCCAGCAGCCGGTACGTTTTAAGGGTGTAAAAGTTTTGGACCTGATCCGTCTTGCGGCCAAGAAGGATCTTTCTGCTGCAGAGGCATGTAAGTATCTGGCAGAAGTTGGTCTTTGTGCAAAGGATTATATTAACCGAGAGATCAATGGCAGTTTATCCGGTGGTGAGTTAAAGCGAATTGAGATCGCGTCCGTATTAGCACGAGGTACAAAACTTTCTGTTTTTGATGAGCCGGAAGCCGGTATTGATCTTTGGAGCTTCAACAATCTCATTGAGGTGTTTGAAAATATGAGAGAGAATACACATGGCTCTATCGTGATCATTTCTCATCAGGAGAGAATTTTAAATATTGCTGATGAAATCGTAGTGATTTCTGAAGGTTCTATCTTAAAACACGGACCGAAGGATGAAATTCTTCCGGAAATTTTAGGAACCGCTTCTGCAATGAGCGGATGTCCGGTATTTAGAAGGGAGGCGTAAGGATGGATCCGATTCTTCGTGATTTATTAGAAAAAGTTGCGGGACTTCATGAGATTCCGCAGGGAGCTTACAACATCCGCGCCAATGGTCTTTCTATGGGACGCGGTACAACTGAGAATATTGATATTATTCCGCGTGAAGACGGAACCGGTATTGATGTGCACATTAAGCCGGGTACAAAGCGTGAGAGCGTGCACATTCCGGTCATTTTGAGTATGTCCGGTATTAATGAGGCGGTTTGCAATGATTTCTATATTGGAGAAGATTCTGATGTAACGATCGTTGCCGGCTGTGGTATCCACAATGGAGGCGCGAAGGAGTCTCGACATGATGGTATTCACCGTTTCTTTATCGGAAAGAACGCGAAATTAAAATATGTAGAAAAACATTATGGTCAGGGTGAGGGCACAGGCGAAAATATTATGAATCCGCGTACAGAGATCACCATTGAAGAAGGCGGACTCATGGAGATGGAGTCTGTCCAGATCAAAGGCATTGATTCTACAAAGCGTGAGACGATCGCACATTTAAAAGAGGGCGCGAAGCTGGTTGTGCAGGAACGTCTGATGACTCATGGCACTCAGTATGCAGACAGCCGCTTTGATGTTTCTATGGACGGTGCAAATTCCAGTGCGAAGATCAGTTCCCGTTCTGTTGCCCGCGATCATTCTAAGCAGATGTTCTATTCTAATTTAATCGGAAACGCAGCCTGCAGCGGTCATACAGAGTGTGATGCGATCATTATGGATCATGCGAAGATCAGCTCCCTTCCGGAGATTACTGCAAATCATCCGGATGCAGCACTTATTCATGAAGCAGCGATCGGAAAGATCGCGGGCGAGCAGATCATCAAACTGATGACTCTTGGCCTGACAGAGCAGGAAGCAGAAGAGCAGATTGTAAATGGTTTCTTAAAATAAGAAGAAACAGTGTGAGACTGGTGGATACGGAGGTAGTTTTATGGTATTACAGTCGATAAAAAGTGTTTTTGCATTAATGACGATCATTGGCCTGGGATATTATTTTACCGGTAAGCCATGGTTTGGAAAGGCAGGAATGGACTTCCTTTCCAAATTCACCATCCAGGCAACGATCCCATTTTATATGTTCTACAATATTTATAAGGATGTGGGAACCAGAGAGAACCTGTTTGATCTGGTAACGAAACTTCCTGTAACGTTTGGTGTGACATTGATGAGCATTCTGGTGGGCGCTCTTGCAAGTAAGGTGTTTCGGGTAAGTGAAAAACGAACCAGTACCTTTATTGCTGCATCAGCGTTCCCTAATGTGGTGTTTATCGGATTTCCGGTTATTCAAGCTCTTTGGGGCGAAAATGTTTCTACGATTGGTGTAATCTTTTACATAGCCAATACAGTGACATTCTGGACCATCGGTATCTGGCTGCTGCAGAGAGGAAAAGTTCAGAACACAGACGGAAAATCTCAGTTTTTTGAGAACTTAAAGAAGTTGATCAATCCTCCAATCATGGGTATGATCTGTGGTATTGTTGTGGTTCTGATCGGAATTGAACTTCCGGACTTTGTTCAGAAACCGTTGACAATGATCAGTGGAGTGACTTCTCCGCTTGCTTTGTTCTTTATCGGAAGTGTGATTCGCAATATGGATAAGTCTTCCATGGCATTTGGTCGTGATCTGTTTGCGGCCTTGGCCACAAGATTTATTTTGGTTCCGATCATGTCGATCTTATTCCTTCGTCTGATGCCGATCACTCCGATGATGAAGCAGGTATTCTTTATGTTATCGACCATGCCTGCTATGACACAGATGGGTATTATGGCGAGACAGTATGACAGTGATTATGAATTTGCTTGTACTGTGATCACGATGACTACGATCATCAGTATGTGTACGATTCCTGTTTTCATGTATATCATGCAGACGTTTGCAGTATTTGGTTGATGAAAAACGTATGAGTGTCGCAAGACCTGCATATCTATATTAAAAATCAGGCAAGGATTTTTATGACAAGTCAAAAGGCAGAAAATCTGTTAAATTTGGCACTATCCATACCGGAACGTGAAAGGATGCAGTCGCAGGAATTGAATATCGGCTTTGATCCGGAAACGAAAAACTGGGAAGTTATCGTCAAATATAGCGGGGAGTTGGGCGAAGTCTTACAGAGGAGATTTCCGGAAGTTGAGATACAGGAATTATACGGAAAATTTGCTATTCTTGAGATTCCAGAACAGATGGTGGAAACCGTTATAACGAATATAGAAGAAATCGAATATGTGGAAAAACCAAAGAGGCTGTATTTTGCTTTAAACCAAGCAAGAGCAGCCTCTTGCTTTTTGCCTGTACAGTCTGCAGATTTCTTGCAGCTTAGCGGACGTGGAGTTTTGCTCGGTATTGTAGATTCTGGAATTGACTATTTTCATGAAGATTTTAGAACGGAAGATGGAAGTTCTAGAATTTTGTTTTTGTATGATCAGGTACAAGATCAGGTTTTTACAAAAGAAGAGATTGATCAGGCGCTGGCTGCAGAAAGCAGAGAGGGGGCCAGGCAGATTGTCCCGTCAACAGATTCGACCGGTCATGGTACGGCTGTGGCTGGAATTGCGGCTGGAAATGGACGAGAGAGTGATGGAAGATATCGAGGGGCAGCGTACGAGAGTGATTTGATCGTTGTACGTTTGGGGATACCAGATCCTGAGGGATTTCCCAGGACGACACAGGTGATGCGAGGTCTTGATTTTATTATGCAAAAAGCAGTGGAGCTTAGAAGGCCGATTGCGGTCAATTTGAGTTTTGGAAATGCATATGGTTCTCACGACGGGAGTGGCCTGTTTGAACGATACATTGATCAGCTTGCGGAAGTTGGCCGTAGTGTTTTTGTGATTGGATCAGGAAATGAAGGAAACAAAGCAGGACATACGGAAGGGAGATTGCATAATCCTGGAAACAGATCTGGAAGTGATGATGCGATCATTGAACTCTCGGTAGCCCCTTATGAAACCGGATTTAGTGTGCAATTGTGGAAACATTATATTGATGAATTTGAAATCTTTCTCACAACCCCATCCGGACGTGTGACTCGATCAATCACACAAATAGTCGGTCCATCTGAACTTGATATGGAAGGTGCCAGAGTGTTGGTATATTACGGGGAACCGAGTCCATTTTCTGAAGCACAAGAGGTATATTTTGAATTTCTTCCTGATGAAAGATACATTGAGAGTGGTATTTGGAGATTCACGCTGCGTCCTCGAAATATTGTGGTCGGAAGATACGATCTGTGGCTGCCAACTGCAGGTGCGCTAAATCGATCGACCAGATTTTTGAGACCGATACCGGAAACAACGCTTACCATACCTTCCACAGCGTTAAGACCGCTTTCAGTCGGAGCATATGATGATGCAACAAAAACGTATGCTTCGTTCTCTGGAAGAGGAAATACGAGGGACTATCAGATTCCAAAACCAGATCTTGTCGCGCCGGGAGTTGGGGTCGTAGCACCACAGAGAGGAGGCGGATATGCTCCGGTTACAGGTACCTCATTTGCTGCACCGTTGGCTGCAGGTGCTGCAGCATTATTGATGGAATGGGGGATCGTTCAGGGAAATGATCCTTATTTGTATGGAGACAAGGTAAAAGCATACTTACGCAAAGGAGCCAGACAACTCCTCGGCGAATCAGACTATCCCAATCCTCGTGTGGGATACGGAGCTTTATGTGTGTCAGACAGTATTCCAAAGTAAATCCCTGTTTGTCGAACTTTGATGTGTGAAAATAGTTCTAAAAATGATTCCATTGTGATATAATAAGGATATCGTGAATGTAAAATGCCAGAGTATTGGCAGCAGCCAAACACAAAGGAGGCGGTCTGTTTGAGTATCAGAGAAACGATGGAACAGTGGGAGCGTGAGAATTTGAGTCCTTATGCTGCTTTGAGCTGTGAGACGAAAGGAAGAGAGCGTTGGGAGCAGCCTTGCGATATTCGTCCAGCATATCAGAGAGACCGAGACCGCATTGTGCATTGCAAGTCATTCCGAAGATTAAAGCATAAAACGCAGGTATTTTTGGCACCGGAAGGGGATCACTATCGGACTCGTCTGACTCATACATTAGAAGTTTCTCAGATCGCTCGAACGATCGCAAAAGCCTTGAGGCTGAATGAAAGTCTGACAGAAGCGATCGCCCTTGGACATGATCTCGGTCATACGCCGTTTGGTCATGCGGGCGAGTACATATTAAATGAAATCTGCGAAGAAGGATTTGCACACTATCGACAGAGTGTGCGTGTGGTTGAGGTCTTAGAGAAAAAGGGCCGTGGTCTGAATCTGACTAAAGAGGTTCGTGATGGAATTTTAAATCACGGTTCTGCTCGGATGCCATCCACACTGGAAGGAAAAATCGTACGTTTTTCCGATAAAATTGCCTATATTAATCATGATATCGATGATGCGATCCGAGCAAAGATTATTACAGAGCATGATATCCCGAAGGAGTATTCTGAAATTCTGGGAAGCTCTGTAAAGGAGCGTCTGGATATCATGGTTCACGATATTATTTTAAATAGCATGGATAAACCTGACATTCACATGTCTCCGGATGTAGAAGGCGTTATGAAGAGCCTCCGCCAATGGATGTTTGATAATGTATATAAAAATCCGGCGGCCAAAAAAGAAGAGTATAAAGCACAGCAGCTGATCGTAAGTCTGTATCAATACTATCTGGATCATGTAGAGCAGCTTCCGGAGGAGTATCTGACGATGATGGATAACTGGTTGGAAGATAAAGAACGAGTGGTGTGCGATTACATTGCAGGTATGAGCGACCGGTATGCCATTGATAAGTTTGAAGAGCTCTTTGTTCCGAAGGCATGGAAGGTATAAGAAACACTAGAAACGATGGAGGAAATCGATGTATTATCCGGATGATGTGATAGAAGAGGTACGAACGAGAAATGATATTGTAGATGTGATTTCCCAGTACGTAAACTTAAAAAAGAAGGGCGCCAATTATTTTGGTCTTTGTCCCTTCCATAATGAGAAATCTCCGTCCTTTTCCGTATCTCCGGGAAAACAGATGTATTATTGTTTTGGCTGTGGAGCCGGCGGAAATGTGATCACCTTTGTAATGGAATATGAAAACTATTCTTTTGTAGAAGCAGTGAAAATGTTGGCTGATCGTGTTGGGATCACGCTTCCGGAAGTGGAATATACGAAGGAAGCCAAGGCAGCCGCAGATTTGAAAAATACATTGCTGGAGATTAACCGACTGGCAGCTAACTATTTTTATTATCAGTTGAAGCAGCCGCACGGGAAAATTGGATATGATTATTTGAAACGCCGTCAGCTGACGGATGAGACGATCAAGCGATTTGGTCTTGGTTTTGCCAATAAGACGTCAAATGACTTGTATCAATATATGCGTTCGAAGGGATATTCGGATGCAATTTTAAAAGAGACCGGACTTTTCTTTATTGAAGAGCGCGGAGCTCATGATAAATTCTGGAATCGTGTGATGTTTCCAATCCTTGATGTGAATAATCGTGTGATCGGATTTGGCGGACGAGTGATGGGAGAAGGAGAGCCGAAGTATCTGAACTCTCCAGAGACGAAATTATTTGATAAGAGCCGGAATCTTTACGGATTGAATTATGCGCGTACATCAAGGGCAAAATATATGCTGATCTGTGAAGGTTATATGGACGTAATCGCACTTCATCAGGCTGGATTTACCAATGCAGTAGCATCTTTGGGAACTGCATTCACTTCTCAGCACGCAGTCCTTTTAAAACGATACACCGATCAGGTAGTTCTGACTTACGACAGCGACGGAGCCGGTGTGAGAGCGGCACTTCGAGCAATCCCAATCCTGAAAGAAGTGGGAATGTCGGTAAAAGTTCTGGACATGAAACCATATAAAGACCCAGACGAGTTTATCAAAAATCTTGGCCAGGATGAGTTCCAGAAGCGAATTGATCGTGCAGTAAACAGCTTCATGTTCGAGATCGCTGTGATCCGAAGTGAGTATAATATGCAGGATCCGGAGTCAAAGACTGGTTTCTACAATGCAGTAGCAAGAAAGTTATTGGAGTTTTCCGAGAAGCTGGAACGAGACAATTATACAGAGGCAGTCGCACGTGAGTATATGATCCCGTCAGAGGATCTAAAACGCCTTGTGGCAACCCTTGGTGGACAGATCGGAGTCGGTGTGAAACCGAAAGAAACCGATGGAAGTGTACGTGCGAAGCAGAAAAAGGATAAAGAAGACGGTATTAAAAAATCACAGAGATTATTATTGACCTGGCTGATCGAACGACCGGAACTGTTTGACAAGATCGAAGGTATCATTGGTCCGGAAGATTTTATCGATGAGCTTTATCAGGATGTGGCCGGAATGGTATTTGAAGAGCATAAAAATGGAAATATTAATCCTGCACAGATTTTGAATCGTTTTATTGAAGGTGAGGAACAATACAGGGAGGTGGCAGCGCTCTTTCATGCGAGCCTTGCTGAGTCTTTGAATAATGAAGAACAAAAGAAGGCGTTCTCTGAGACTGTAAAAAAGATCAAAAAGAACAGTCTGGAGGTACAGAGCAGAAGAGCAACCGATATTGCGCAGTTACAGAAAATCATCAGACAGCAGTCTGAACTGGCAAACCTGAAAATATCGTTGGATTGATCAGGGGAGCCTGAAAGGATGGGAAGTTATGGAGGAAAAAGTACTTACATTAGAGGATAAGCTGGACAGGCTTTTGGCATCTGCCAAAAAGAAAAAGAATGTCCTGGATCAGAATGAAATCCTGGATATGTTTGCGGGCGAAGAACTTTCGTCTGAAAAACTGGACTACATCTATGACTTTCTGGAAAACAAAAAGATTGATGTAATACGGATGTCAATGGAGGAAGATGCTGATTCAGAATTGTTCCTGGAAGATGATCCGGACGAAGATGTGGATGTGGAACACATTGATCTATCCGTTCCGGATGGAATCGGATTGGATGATCCGATTCGAATGTATCTAAAAGAAATTGGTAAAGTACCGCTTCTTTCCACGGAGGAAGAGATCGAACTGGCGAAACGGATCGAACTTGGTGATGAGGAGGCAAAGCGAAAGTTAGCGGAGTCAAATCTGCGACTGGTAGTAAGTATTGCCAAACGGTATATGGGAAGAGGCATGCAGTTTCTGGATCTGATCCAGGAAGGAAACTTAGGACTCATCAAAGCGGTAGAAAAATTTGAATACAAAAAGGGCTATAAATTTAGCACCTATGCGACATGGTGGATCCGTCAGGCGATCACGCGTGCCATCGCAGACCAGGCACGCACGATTCGAATCCCGGTTCACATGGTAGAGACGATCAATCGCTTGATTCGCACACAGAGACAGCTGGTACAGACCTTAGGGCGAGAGCCATCTCCGGAAGAAGTTGCGACAGCAATGGAAATCCCAGTGGAACGAGTTCGAGAAGTAATGAAGATCTCCATGGATCCGGTATCATTGGAAACGCCGATCGGGGAAGAGGAAGACAGCCATTTGGGAGACTTTATTCAGGATGATCAGGTGATGGTTCCCGTGGATGCAGCGACGTATACACTGTTGAGGGAACAGCTGACGGAAGTGCTTGAAACTTTGACGGAACGAGAGCAGAAAGTGCTCCGCCTGAGATTTGGACTGGACGACGGTCGCCCAAGAACATTAGAAGAAGTTGGACGAGACTTCAATGTAACAAGAGAGCGGATCCGTCAGATTGAGGCGAAAGCATTGAGAAAGCTCCGCCATCCGAGCAGAAGCAGGAAGCTGAAGGATTATCTGGATCTATAAGATTATACAAAGGAAGGAATCGAGAAAAGATGAAATTATCAAACCGTCTGGAAATGGTGGTTTCTTTTGTAAAGCCGGGAGAGTCAGCTGCGGATGTAGGCACTGACCATGGTCATGTTCCGGTAGAATTAGTAAGGAGAGAGATTGTAAAACGTGCGTATGCTATGGATGTCCGCAAAGGCCCTCTCTCCAAGGCAGAGGAGAATATCGCAGCTGCCAGGATGAAAGAGAAAATTGAGACGAGACTCTCGGACGGTGTACAGAAACTGTCTGCCGGAGAGGCAGAGTCTGTGATCATTGCCGGAATGGGCGGCGAGCTTGTGATACATATCATGGAAGAGGGCCGTCATGTATGGGATACGGTAGAGCAGTGGGTATTGTCTCCGCATTCGGAACTGCATAAAGTCAGAGAATGGCTGGAAAAGAATGGCTTTATGATCGTCAAGGAAGATATGATCTTTGAAGAGGGAAAGTTTTATACAGTGATGGATGTTCGCAAGAAAGATGACCAAAATGGATTTGATTGTAATAGCAATGATCTTGCAGCAGAAAAACGTTATCGTTACGGTACCTATTTGAGAAATACGAAGAATCCGGTGTTTTTGGACTTTTTAAAAGATGAGGAAGCAAAGCTTCTGACTCTTAAGGGAAACTTGGAAAAGCAGGCAGTTCAATCCGAACGAGCGAAAGAAAGCCTGAAAGAAGTAGAGGAGAAACTTTCTTTGAACCGGGAGGTGCAACATGAAATGTAAAGAACTGATGGAAATCCTGGAGGAGCTGGCTCCGAAGCGTATGGCTTGTGATTGGGACAATCCGGGACTTTTAGCCGGTCGTCAGGATAAAGAAGTAAAGAAAATCCTGCTGACAGTGGATGTGGATGATAAAACAGTGGAAGAGGCAGTGAAAGAAGGAGCTGATATGATCATAAGCCACCATCCACTGATCTTCCGTGCGATGAAACATATTACCGATGAAGATTTTATCGGTCGCCGTGTCGTAAAGATGATTCAATCCGATATTTCTTATTTTGCAATGCACACCAATTATGATTCTGTTCCGGGCGGAATGGCTGATGTTGTTGCAGAACGCATCGGAATTGTATTCGGAGCTCCGTTAGAAGAAATGGGCGAAGAAAACGGAGTCGCTTACGGAATTGGAAAGATCGGTGTTTTGGCAGCACCGATGAATGGAAGAGCATTAGCGAAGAAGATTAAAGAAGAGTTTGGTCTTCCATATGTAACTGTATATGGCAGTGAACTTTGGGAGACAGAACCTGCAAAGGTTGTGGCAACATGTCCGGGAGCCGGAGGAAGTACGATCAAAGCCGCGATTGAAAAAGGTGCGCAGGTTCTGATCACAGGAGATATTGGTCACCATGAAGGAATTGATGCAGAGGCTCAGGGACTGCTGATCATTGATGCCGGTCATTATGGTTTGGAACATATATTCCTGGAGCATGTAGAAGCTTATTTGAAAGGACGCCTCGGAGAGGAGATTGAAATTCTCTGTATGCCGATCGCGTTTCCATCCGTGGTTATGTAATCACGTGTTTTGAGATTGGAGGAATGGATATGTTGGCAGTAAAAGTAAATGGTGAAATGCGGACGTATCCGGAGGGAACCACTTTTCTGGAGATTGCGAAAGAGTTTCAGCCGCAATATGAAGATGATATCCTTCTTGTTCGCGTCAATGGTAAATTGAAGGAACTTCATAAAACACTGAAAGAGGATTCGGAGGTTTCTTTTATTACGTTCAAAGATCCGGTTGGAAAGAAAACGTACGAACGCAGTGCAATCTTTGTTCTGATGAAAGCATTTTATGAAGTAATCCCGCGAGAGAAGATTCAAAAAGTTCAGATTGATTTTGCTCTTGGAAATGGAATTTACGGTGAGCTTGTGGGTGATGTGGAGCTGGATGCAGAATTACTGCAGAAAGTGAAGGAAGAAATGCACTCCATTGTAGAACAGAAGATCCCGATCATGAAACGCAGTGTCAATACAGATGATGCGATCGAATTGTTCCACAATCACGGAATGCTGGATAAAGAACAATTGTTCAAATTCAGACGTGCTTCCAGAGTAAATATCTACAGCATAGAAAAGTTTGAAGATTACTATTACGGCTACATGGTTCAAAATACCGGATATGTGAAATATTTTGATCTGATCCCGTATCATAAGGGATTTTTATTGCTCCTTCCAAGAGAACGTAATCCCAAAGAAGTGGTTGTAGAACCGTTCCGCGAGAAGCTGTTCCATGTTCTCAGAGATTCCTATCGATGGAGTGATAAGTTAGAAGTTCCGAATGTTGCAGCATTGAATAAACTAATCTGTGACGGAAAAGGTGCAGAACTGATCATGATGCAGGAAGCACTGCAGGAGAAGAATATTGGAAATATTGCTGAGATGGCGGCAAAGGATCCGGACAAACGTATAGTCATGATCGCAGGTCCGTCCTCCTCCGGTAAAACTACATTTAGCCACCGCCTTGCAACACATTTTCAAGCCCTTGGCTATCACCCGCATCCGATTGCGGTAGACAACTATTTCCGAAATCGAGAAGATTATCCGAGAGATGAATTTGGTAACATTGATATGGAAGCTCTTGGATGTGTAGATACAGAGACGTTCAACGAACATATGAATGCTCTGCTGGCAGGAGAGAAAGTGGAAATCCCACGTTTCAATTTCCATACCGGAAAACGAGAATACAAAGGAAACTATCTCCAGATGGGTAAGAAGGATATTCTTATCATTGAAGGTATTCATTGTTTGAATGACGAATTGTCTTATTCATTACCGAAAGAAAGTAAGTTTAAGATATACATCAGTGCGCTGACTCAGTTAAATGTTGATGAACACAATCGAATCCCGACCACAGACGGTCGTTTGATCCGACGCATGGTGCGAGATGCCAGAACGAGAGGAACAAATGCATTTGAAACCATTCAGATGTGGCAGTCGGTTAGACGAGGTGAGGATAAAAATATTTTCCCGTATCAGGAATCTGCGGATGTGATGTTCAATTCTGCACTTGTCTATGAATTGGCTGTGCTGAAACAGTATGCAGAACCGCTCTTATTTGGAATTCCGCGTGATACTGTAGAATATGATGAGGCGAAACGACTTCTCAAGTTCTTGGATTATTTCCTTGGAATGGATAGTGAGATGGTTCCGAAAAACTCGATTCTCCGCGAGTTTATCGGAGGAAGTTGTCTGAAGGTATAAAACACCTCTGGACAGAAAAAAAGAATTGTGTTATAGTGGGTTTCGTTCTGAGTAAGACAGATGATCGCTGCTGCATGGCCGAAAGGGTGCAGGAGAGGAAAGTCCGGGCTTCAAAGGGCAGGGTGCCAGATAACGTCTGGCGGAGGTGACTCCAGGGACAGTGCAACAGAAATAAACCGCCTGCGTTTCGCAGGTAAGGGTGGAAAGGCAGTGTAAGAGACTACCGCCTCGCTGGTAACAGAGAGGGCACATGTAAACCCCACTCGAAGCAAGACCGAACAGGGAGCATAAGGCGGCCCGTCTGCTTCCGGGTAGGTCGCTTGAGCCGTCTGGTGACAGACGGTCTAGATAGATGATCATCCACGACATAACCCGGCTTATCGTTTTGCTCAGAATTTTATAAAGAAATAAGAAAGGCTCTGTATCATTGTGATGCAGAGCCTGTTTTTGTATTATAACATATTGTTTAAAATGAGTGATAGACCGGAGATAATCAGTAAAACGATCACACAGGTTTTCGCAGTCCGTTCAGAGAGCCGCTTCTGGAAGAAAATGCCGATTCCCAGTCCAAGAAACATAAACGGGAGCAGACATGCGGCAGTTTTCAACGTTTCTATCGTTAGAATACCGGAAAAACCGTATAGCAACAATCGGAACGTATTTTCAACTGTAAAGACAACACAGTTGTTGGCACGGAACTGAGTCTGGTTTTTGGTGGTGCGGCTGACATAGGCAACCAGTAAGGCTCCTACACCGAAGAGACCGCAGAGAACACCGGATAAAAGACCAATCGCGATCATTAGGATTGGGGAACCTTTGGAAGTCCCACTTTTTCGTTCGCGCAGGTACATTTCTACACCGATAAACACCACTACGAATCCAAATAATACTTTTAGTAATCTTGCGTCCCCCACTTTTAAGAAAAATGCACCTGGAATGGAGCCTAAAATAACCAAGGCACAAAGTGGACCACAGATTTTAAAATCAATACCTTTGCGTTCAGTCCATGCAATGAATAGGTTGGACGGATATCCTAACAGAAGATCCACAGGAGAAATATTTACATTATCTGTAAAAAATCCTGCCAGTGTGCCAAAGACAAGGGTATTGGCAAAACCACACATACCTTTCACAACATAGGCCAGAGTGACGCAGATAAAAATCGGTAACGTTAACATATGAGATTATTTAGACGTATATTTTGCTTCACAATACTGGCAACGGTAAATATGCTGTTCTTTATCTGCCAGATAGAAAACCTGCGGAAGCTCCTGTTCCACAGTTGTGATACAATGCGGATTCTCACAATAAATGATGTTGGTAAGGCACTCTGGAAGTTCCTCTGCCTGTTTGTCTGCGAGCTTGTGGTTTTCATCGACTCCTAATAAAGTCATAATGAGGGCCATACGAACATAGACGCCGTACTGCACCTGTCTGAAATATGCAGCTCTCGGATCATCATCTACTTCAGTAGAAATCTCATTGACACGCGGAAGTGGGTGAAGGACAAACATATCGTCTTTTGCTAATTCCATTTTTGTTTTATCGAGAATGTAACAGTCTTTCACACGGAGATATTCTTCTTCACTTAAGAAACGCTCTCTCTGAACGCGTGTCATATAAAGAATATCTAACTCTGCCATAGCATCGTCCAGGCTGGTTACCTCACGATATTCGATTCCGTGAGCATCGAGAACGTCTTCGCGGATATAGTCCGGTATACGAAGTTCCGGAGGAGCGATCAGGACAAACTTAACACCCGGATAGCGAACCAGGGCATGGATCAGGGAATGCACCGTGCGTCCGAATTTTAAGTCACCGCAGAGACCAACAGTCATATTACTTAAAGTTCCTTTTAAGGAATAAATCGTAAGAAGATCGGTTAATGTCTGAGTCGGGTGCTGGTGGCCTCCGTCACCTGCATTGATGATCGGAACACCGGCTTTGCCTGCCGCAACAAAAGCAGATCCTTCTTTCGGATGACGCATGGCAATGATATCGGAGTAACAGGAAATCGTGCGGATCGTATCGGCTACGCTTTCACCTTTTGCAGCAGAGCTGGAATTGGCAGAGGAGAAGCCAAGGACAGAACCGCCCAGGCTGAGCATGGCAGATTCAAAACTTAAACGTGTGCGTGTGCTCGGCTCGAAAAAGAGCGTCGCAAGCTTTTTGCTGTCACAAACATGAGCATATTTGGAGCGATTTTTCTCAATATCACGTGCAAGATCCAATAATTTCTGAATCTCTTCAACCGTAAAATCTAACGGACTAATTAAATGTCTCATAAGTAGTATTCCTTTCTGGCTTTGCAATGTGGATTTTCTACATTGAGATAATTATAGACGATATGAAGCGCAAATTCTACAACTTTTTTACAAAAGCAAAGGAAATTGTGCTATGATATAAAAGATAATGATTGATTAAAATGGGGTGTTTTATTCGGGAGGTACCTATGAGAAAGACGATGGAGCAGATTGTGCTGGAAGGACAGGCGGCGAAGTGTGAGTCGTTGGAAGAACTGTATCTGGTATGGCAGATGATGCAGCAGATGGAAGAAGAACCATATGGTGCGACTTGTTATGGCGAGATTGAGCAGAGAAGCTTTCATATCGATGGAATCGTATCTCCGGAAGATTATAACGGTACTTTGTTTATATTAAAAGAGACGAATATGCGTAAGTTCATTCAGCAGGGACAGACGATGCCTGTTATTTCGGATGTGAGAAAACAAGTAGCATCCGGGAAGAGTCTGACCGGTGAGGTGGAATATCTGGACTATCTGGCAGGAATGCAGAAGATCGTGAATGAACAGTTTTATAAAAATACAGCAAAAAGTTCTAATCTGAAATTGTTGAAGCAGTTGGCGGTGCTTTATGTAAATAAACGAGGCGGTAAAGGTGCGGCAGATGATATCAGCATGCAGTACGGACAGTATTATATTGAGTTTATCAAAACACAGATCCGTTTGCTGAAACCAAAGACAATCGTGTGCTGCAGTGATGAGATCTTCCGTTTGATCGTAATGGAAGTATTCCATAACAAAAAACAGAAGAAAAATCAGGAAATCTATATGAAGTGGAAAAATCTGGTGGTTGGAGATGTTTTCCTGGCTGACAGCAATTTCCGTCCGACATCTAATGAGGAACATGCGGCGATCCGAGTGGTAAGGATGTGGAATCCGGCATATCGTGTAAACAACGGACAGTATGTTTCAGTGGATGAATATTTGAAAGAATTTGAACGTCGCGTGACAGCTGAGACAATGGAGATGACAGAAAAGAATTCGTAAGGAATATTAATAGTTTTTATATTTCTATTCCGTTAAGAATTTTCTATAATAGAGACAGAATATGACGAGACAGAAGGTGAGAATGTGGAAGCAGACAAAGCGCGCGAAGTAGTGATTCGGGTAAAGGATCTATATAAGATATATCGGATGGGAGACACGAAGGTCCATGCATTGGATGGTGTAAATTTTGAGATTTATCGTGGCGAATTTTGTGCGATCACAGGTCCTTCCGGCTCTGGAAAATCAACGCTTCTCAACATGCTGGCAGGATTGGAGCATCCGACCAAAGGCGAGATTGTGATTGCAGGAAAACATATTGAAAAGCTGAATGAAAAACAACTGGTGGCTTTTCGAAGAGCACGTGTTGGCTTTATTTTTCAGTCATATAACTTGCTTGCGACGATGAATGCACTTGAAAATGTTGCTTTACCGTTGTCATTCCGAGGGATACCGAAAGCAACCAGATTAAAACAGGCAAAGAAGTATCTGCAGTTGGTTGGTCTGGAAAAGCATATGAAGCATATGCCTAACCAAATGTCAGGAGGTCAGCAACAGAGGGTTGGTATCGCGAGAGCGTTGGCATCAAATCCACAGATTATTTTCGCAGATGAGCCGACGGGAAACCTGGATTCTAAGACAACGATGGAAGTCCTTCGTTTGATGCAGCAGATTGTCAAAGAACAGAATCAGACATTGGTTATGGTAACCCATGACAATAATCTTGCGACGTATGCTGATCGTATTTTTAAGATCATTGATGGAAAGATCGTCCATATTGAAGAGAATCACAGAGAGGTGGATCTCGTTGCGCTGGAAGAAGCTTACAAGATGGGATTTTCTTCCGGAAAAATAGAACAGACAGATGAAAGTAGGGTTGAAGAATGAAAAGGATTATAAAGAAATTCTTTCTATTTATGCTGGCAGCAGTGCTGATGCTCACGAGTGTTTCACTGACTGCATTAGCAGATGAAGAGGATGAAGAGATTCCGAAAGTTTATTATAAAGATGATGGCAATTCCGATGTTCGCTTGGTCATCGGATCGACAGAGGAAGTAACGATCGGTAAATCCTCAACGATTTCCATTACCTTGAAAAATAATTCCGGTGAAGACTGGAAAAAGACATATGTATGGATCGCGGAAGAAGAGGATTATAAGGATTACTACGATATCGATGTCGAGGAGGAAGACAGCAGCGATATCGTACGTTCTATGAATACTACATATCCGTTTGAGATTAATGACTCTCTAAATAAGCAGAAAAACATTGGTTCAGTCAAGGATGGAGCAAAAAAAACTGTAAACATGAAGGTAAGCATGAAGAAAAATCTGGAAGAGGGTTATTATCCGGTTTTGATCCATGTGATGACTGAGAATGAGCAGGGAAATCAGAGAGAGTATGCCAAGACCATGATCATCTGGGCGAAAAACAAGACTGCAACAGATCCGACAGAGAAAGATGAAACCGGGACAGAGCCGGTTGCATTTGCTCTTGGAGAAAACCAGCCGACTCCGCAGGGAATTTACGGAGAAGTCATGAACTTTGACATTAATCTTCGCAATACAGGATATCGTACGGCATATGATGTGCGCGTGGAAATGGAGCTTTCTGCCAATGTGAAAGAATTTCCGTTTGAGATCAATGATGGAAATTATGATCGTTGGATGAACAACATTGGTGCGAATGAGACAGTTCAAGTGCCATACAGCATGGCTATTCAGGAAGGTGCAGAATCCGGATATTATCCGATCAAATATACAATCCGCTACAGAGAAGAAGAGAATGGTTCTTTTGCTGAGCCGATCGAAGATGTCATGTACGTCCGCATTATTGGAAAGCAGACGGAAGATCAGCTTTCTGCAGATGCTGGTGAAAATGAGAGAACAAAAGCACGTATTATCGTGGACAGTTTTGAGACGGAACCGGCTACAGTATTCGCCGGCCAGGATTTCATCTTGCGTGTAAAAATGAAAAATGCTTCTGACAGAATCTCTGCCAGCAACATCTTATTTACTCTTGAACCGGAGAGCGTCAGTGACAGTCCGGTATTTACAACTGTAAATGGTTCTAACTCTGTAGTTGTCAATAATCTGGCTCCGGGATCTTCGGCAGTGCTGGAGATGCATTATAGCTCCAGTCCGAGTGCGGAACAGCGTTCTTACACGATCACGATTACAGAACAGTACGACAGCCCGGAATTTAAAAACGCGAAGGAAACAGTGAAGTTTGCAGTTCCGATCAAGCAGGAAGCAAGACTGAATACCGGAAATATTGAAGTGATGCCCAATGCGATCCAGGTCGGTGGTGAAACCAATATCATGTTTGATATCAATAATACCGGAAAAGTGACTCTTTATAATGTGACAGCGATTTTTGAGGATGATTCCATCCAGAGAAGTGAAAACTATATTGGAAACATCAAACCGGGTGAAAGTGGAAATGTCGATGCGATGATCTACGGTGTTGCGCCAACAATGGATGATGGTATGATCACGGTAAAGATCACGCATGAGGATGAAAATGGTACAGTTAGCTCGGTAGATAAGGAAATACAGTTATTTGTATCTGAACCGATGCCGATGGAAGATCCGTTCATGGATGATTTTATGATCATGGATGAACCGGTACCAGAACCGACACGGATGGATAAATTAAAACAATACGCACTCCCGATCGGAGCTGCAGCAGTGGCAGTTCTTGGAGGCATTGTCTTCTTTATAAGACGTAAAAAGAAGAAAGCGGGAATGGACGATGAGATTCTTTGATCTGCTCACGATGAGCGTCAATAATTTAAAACGCCGGAAACTTAGGACTGTACTTACAGTCCTCGGTGTTACGATCGGTACGGCTTCCATTGTCGTCATGGTTTCTCTGGGTATTGGTCTGAAGGAGATGACGATCGAACAGTATACGTCTTATGGCAGTCTGACGCGAATTGAAGTCAACAGCAGCTACGGATGGGGATCCAATATAGACGAATCTGGATTTCTGACGGATGAGACGGTTAAGACCCTGGAGAATATTCCGCATGTGTCCCATGTATCTCCGGTATTAAGTACCTATGTAAATATGCGCCAAGGCGCCTATACCAGCGGTACGAGGCTGCAGGGTGTCAGCAGCGAGATGTTGAAAGAAATCGAACTTTCAGAAGGAACCCTTCCAGATCCCAAGTCTACTACCATGCAGCTAGTGGTTGGAAATATGGTTGCCAGAGATTTTTACAATTCCAAGACGGGAAGAGGATATTGGGATACCGGAGAAATGCCGGATGTAGATCTGTACAATCGAGCCTTTTTCATTACCTTCCAGAATAATGGCATGGATAATGGGAAACAGAAGAAATATGTTTTTCCGGTCAGCGGTATGGTAAAAGGAAATTCGGACGAGTACAACGAATATAGTTATGGTTTATTTACGGATATTGATCAGTTGAAAACACAGCTGAAACGTATTTACAGAAAAAATGCGATTCCTGGTCAGCCGACAAATAAAAAAGGAAAACCGTACAACTATTTTATTTATGATATGGTCTATGTGAACGTGGATGAGATGGATAATGTTCTTGACGTGCAAAATGCGATTACTGAGATGGGATTTCAGGCGTACAGCAGTATGCAGTGGCTGGAACAGGCGCAGGAACAAACCGACATGATCCAGGCTGTACTTGGCGGTATCGGTGCAGTATCCATGTTTGTAGCGGCGATCAGTATCGCCAATACGATGATGATGTCAATCTACGAAAGAACAAAAGAGATCGGAGTACTAAAAGTGCTCGGCTGTTCTCTCGGAAGTATACGAAATATGTTTCTGATCGAGGCAGGCTTCATCGGCTTTATCGGTGGAATTGTAGGCCTGGGATTGAGTTACGGTATCTCTTATTTGGTCAATAATTTCCTTGGAGCAGCGTTGATTGGAGGTTCTGGAGATATTTCGCGAATTCCTCCGTGGTTATCAGGAATGGCAGTAATCTTTGCGATCTTTATCGGTATGCTGGCCGGTTTATTCCCGGCACTTCGTGCGATGAAATTAAGTCCGTTAGCAGCGATTCGGAACGAATAAGTAATTGCATGTATAGTAAAAAAATGGTATGATTAACGGTGTGGTAAAGTATTATCACACCGTTTTTGCATGACATTAATACGAAAGAGTCAGGAGGAAAATACAGATGGCTTTTACAATAAAACTTGCTTCTTATGAAGACATGAAAGAGTGTGCGAGGGTCGAAACAGAAACAATGGGGAACTATTGTTATTTGGAGGATGCCTGGCACTATTTTTATAACCAAAAAGGTGGTTTGGTTACCGTTTACAATGAAGACGAGATGATCGGCATCGGAAGATTTACAGTTTTATTTGATGGAAGTGGTTGGTTGGAAACATTGCGTATTGTTCCGAAATGGCAGAAACAAGGAGCCGGAAAAGAGATTTACAAGATGTACAAACAGCTTGCAGAAGAGTATGGCTGTCCATCCATGGCAATGTTTACAGGTGTGAAAAATGAGGTGAGTGCAGGTCTTGCAATGTTCAACGGTCTTTCAAAAGCTGCCCAGCACAGAGGATACCATCTGACAGATCTGTCTGGTGGCTGTGCACATGGATTTAAACATGTCGGTTGGCAGAGATCAGTCGAACTGATCACTCCGATGAAGGAAGAATACAATGATTATATGATCTTTAACCGTACGTTCTATCATGTAAATGAGGAGAATGCAAAAGGATTTGCAATGGAAGGTAAAGTGTTTGAGGACAAAGAGAGCGAAAGCTTTATCGTTTGTGGAGCACGTTTCCAGCATCATGCAACCCTTCACATTGCAATGATGGGTGGAGATTATGAGAAATGTCTGGATTTCGCAGTAAACTATGCGAAAGCGCAGGGACTGGAAAAAGTATCCTGCACATTTGCAATTGATAATCCGAAGCTAGAACAGGCATTGATCGCACGTGGCTTTGTATCTGAGCCTAGTGATCTCATTACGATGGAAATTAAGTTTTAATAGGAGGTCTTTATTATGAACGTATTAAATCACGATATCCCGCATCAGAAATATTTTGAAGAGTTATCCAGAATTCCGCGAGCTTCTTATAAAGAGGAGGCTTGTGCAGATTATTTAGTAGAATTTGCAAAAACACATGGTCTGGAGTATAAACGAGACGAATTACATAATGTGATCATTTACAAGCCAGCTTCTGCAGGATATGAGGATCACGGAGCAGTGATCTTGCAGGCTCATAGCGATATGGTATGCGAGAAAAATGCAGATTGTGACCATAATTTTGATACGGATCCGCTGGATCTTTACGTTGAGGATGGTATTCTGAGAGCCAGAGGTACAACACTTGGTGCAGATGATGGCATGGGGTGTGCGTACATGCTTGCTATGCTTGAGATGGACCTTCCGAGTCCGGCTTTGGAGTGTGTATTTACCGTTCAGGAAGAAGTCGGATTGATCGGTGCATTCGCATTGAAAGCAGAAGATTTTAAAGCAAAACGCTATATCAACCTGGATTTCGGCGGAGGCGGTATCGGAACTTGTACGACAAGTGCTGGTGGTGAGATGATCGGACTTCGTAAACCGGTGGAATTTGAGGCTTGCGATGCACCTGCATACCGTCTGTTTGTAACCGGTTTAAAAGGTGGTCATTCCGGCGGCTGCATCAATCGTGAGCTTGGAAATGCTCTGAAGATCTGTGCAAGAATCTTAAAAGAAATCTCCGGTAGCTGTGATCTGCGCATTGTAAAACTGGACGGCGGTCTGAAAAATAATGCGATCCCGAGAGAATGTGAGGCGATTATTGCCAGCACAGCGAAGGAAGAGGATATCCGTAAGGCATTTGATGTGATGACTGCAAAAATCCACAATGAGATCAAGTTCCAGGAGCCGGATTTTGCGGTAACGCTGGAACCGGCAGAGGGTAGTCTCGCTATTTGTGAAGAAATTAGTGCAGATATCGTAGATCTGATGTACTTGCTTCCGACCGGATTAAGACATAAGAGCCTTCAGATCGCAGATCTTCCGATCGCGTCTGAAAACCTTGCATCTGTGCGCTGCGGAGAAGACTATGTAGAATTCCAGTATTCTCTTCGTGCAGAAAAAATGTCTTACCGTGACCAGATGGAGCAGGAACTCTGCATTCTGGCAGGAATCTATGACATGAAAATTGATGTATACAACAAATTCCCGTCCTGGGAATTTAACCCGGATTCTGAGATGAGAGCGATCCTCGGCAACGTGTTCAAAGAGAAAAAAGGAATCGAAATGGAACTTCACGCAACTCACGGCGGTTTAGAGTGCGGTGTATTCTGTGATCTGATCCCTGGTCTGGATGTGGTAACACTCGGTGCGGCATGTGAAGGTGCTCATACACCGAAGGAGCAGATGGATCTGGCATCCTTTGATCAGACATTTGAAGTATTGGCTGCATTCTTAAAAGAATTATAAAACTGAATCTTGAAAAAGCACTTGGAAAGCCACCGAAGCATAGAATAAACTAATGAATGCTAGAGGTGGCTTTCTTTTGAAAACTTTTCCACAACCACTATCTGCACGGGAAGAAAGAGAGTACCTGGAACGATATAAAGAGGGAGATCAAGAGGCACGAGAAGTCCTTATTCATAGAAATATGCGTTTGGTTGCCCATGTTGTGAAAAAATATCAGGGCACCGATTACGAGATGGAGGATCTGTTGTCAGTCGGTACCATAGGGTTGATCAAAGCAGTTGATACATTTAATCCGGATAAAGGGTCCAGGCTTGGTACGTACGCAGCAAAATGTGTTGAAAACGAGATCTTGATGTTGTTCAGAGCCGGAAAAAAATATTCAAAAGAAGTTTCTATATATGAACCGATCGGAACGGACAAAGATGGTGAGACAGTCAGTCTCATGGATATTCTGGAACTGGAAGGAAAAGAAGCTCTGGAACAGGTGATCTTAAACCAGGATGTAAAGAATCTTTATGAATCAATAGAAAAGAATTTAAACGATACAGAAAAGACCGTAATCCGGATGCGATACGGTCTTTTTGATTCAAAAGAATACACACAGAGAGAAGTAGCATCAGTGCTTGGAATATCGAGATCGTATGTCAGCCGAATTGAGAAAAAGGCAATGGAAAAATTGAAAGATACTTTACTATAAAGTGCAGAGAGCGACACCTAAGTGGGGCGCTCTCTGATAAAACATGATTTTTTTCGTATAAAATGATTCTCGATGGGTTTTTGTGCTATAATAGTACATAGAATGTATTCGATTTCCAGTGGAGGTATTATGATGAGAGAAAGAGAGTTTTTCCTTCCATCCAGTGACGGAACGCATCAATTGAGATGCATGGAATGGATTCCGGACGGAACGATAAAAGTTGTATTGCAGATTACACATGGTATGGTTGAGCATATCGAGCGTTATCGTGAATTCTGTGTTTGGATGGCAGAGCGAGGAATTGCCGTGATCGGACATGATCATCTTGGTCATGGTAAGAGTGTGTCCAACCGCGAAGAATTTGGTTATTTTGGTTCAAAAGATGGAATGACTTATGTGGTAAAAGACATTCGACGTGTGACGGTATATTGTAAGAAAAAATATCCGGATCATAAGCTGATATTGCTTGGACATAGTATGGGGTCATTTCTGGCGCGCAAATATTTGTCAGTGTATAAAGATGGCCCGGATGGATTTATTCTCATGGGAACCGGAGCGCCGTCGGAAGCATTGGTGTCAGCTGGAAGCCTTTTGGCCGGAGTGATGAGGAAACTGAAAGGCGAAATGTATCGTAGTCCTTTGTTGTACAAGTTATCCCTTGGAAATTATAATGCTAAATTTAAGCCTGTTAAGACACCGTATGACTGGCTGACTAGAGATGAGTCTCTTTCTAAGGATTTTGGAGAAGATGAAGCTTGCCAGTTTATTTTCACTACAGCCGCTTATCAGGATTTCTTCCGTTTGATCTTAGGTGTTTCAAAAGCAGAAATAGCAGGACATGCTCGTACTGATGCACCAATCTTGATCATTTCGGGAGATAACGATCCGGTTGGAGATGGTGGAAAAGGTGTACGCAAAGTATACGAACGACTTCACAAGGCGGGCATTGATCGATTGGAAATGGTACTTTATGAAGGTGCACGCCATGAAATTCTGCATGAGATCAATCGCCGGGAGGTCTTTGAAGATCTTTACGAGTGGGTCATTGAAAATTCATAAAAAGAGAAATTGGTATATTTGCGGGGAATATTTCTGTTGTTTGGATACGACAGTTTCTTCCTCGCAAAAATACAGAAAAGCACTTGTAAAATACCGCGATGTCGGTTATAGTTTTATTATCTTAAAACATTCTAAAATTCTTACAATTCTATTCATTCTAAAATTTCTGTATGTAATTCCCGAATGTTTACTGAGATACAATAACTAAATATAAGGAGGATAGTTTCATTGTTTGGAAAGATCAATGGAATGTTTCTGCAGGGATTAGAAGGCATGCATGTACTTGTGGAAGCAGATGTGAGCGACGGTTTGCCGGGCTACTCGTTTGTTGGTGTATTGGCATCCGAAGTAAAGGAAGCACAAGACAGAGTCCGGACGGCGATACGAAATTTGCATGTGTCATTGCCGCCGAAAAAAGTGACGATCAATCTTTCTCCGGCCGATATCAGGAAAGAAGGAACCGGATTTGATATGCCGATCGCTGTGGCTATTTTGAGTGCATATGGTCTGGTGATTCCGGGAATTACGGAAGGAGCCGTATTTATCGGAGAACTTGGACTGGACGGCAGAGTAAAAGGGATACCTGGAATTTTGGCGCTGACAGACTGGGCAAAGAAATCGGGTTATCAAAGGTTATTTTTACCAATGGATAATATTCGCGAGGCGGCGGTCATTAAAGAGATTGAACTGGTTGGAATTGAAAATCTAAATGATTTATTTGATATGCTGCAAGGGAAGCGAAGGATTGAATCCTGGATGAGAGGACAGGTGTGTACGGAATTTGAACTGAACAATTATGATGTGGATTTCTCGGAAGTAAACGGTCAAAAGGTACTGCGGAGAGCTGCCGAAGTGGCCGCGTCTGGTAATCATAATTTATTGATGATAGGACCTCCGGGGTCCGGAAAAACTATGATTGCCAAACGGATGCCGACAATCTTGCCGCGATTAAAGCTGGAAGAATGCATAGAAATGTCAAAGATATATAGTGTGGTTCAGATGTTAGATCCTTCTGAACCGTTGATCAGTCGACGACCATTTCGAGCCCCTCATTATTCGATTACATCTCAGGCATTAACAGGAGGTGGAGTGCGCCCAAAACCGGGAGAGATCTCTCTGGCGACGGGAGGCATCCTGTTTTTGGATGAGCTTGGTGAAGCGCACCGGGAATCTTTGCAAGGACTTCGCACTCCACTTGAAGAGAAAGTAATCCGCATAGCGCGTGTCAATGGAACATACACATATCCAGCTGATTTTCTGTTGGTTTCTGCGACGAATCCTTGTCCTTGTGGGCATTTTCCCAGCACAAAGTGTACGTGCAGTTCGTGGCAGGTCAGACGATATTTATCAAAAATTTCAAGGCCATTGCTGGATCGTATCGATATTTGCGTAGAGGCTAATCAGATTACATTTGATGAGATAACACGACAGTCGGACAATGAACCTTCGGCTCTGATCCGTGAGAGGGTGGAGGCATGCAGAGCAATTCAGGAGGAACGCTTTAAGAATACAACCATTCGATGCAACAGTGAGATGAATAGCAGGCAGATCAAGGAATTCTGCTATATAAATAAAGAAGAAAGTCAATTTATGAAGGATGTTTTTCGTGAGATGCAGTTGTCTGCACGAATGTACGATAAGATATTAAAAATTGCAAGGACGACAGCTGACATGGAGGGACGAAGATGCATAGAGCATAAGGATTTGTGTGAGGCGATTTCTTATGTGAGAGTTCGTGAACGTTATTGGGGGCAGTAATACAATTGATAAATTATGGGAAAGAAAAAGAATGTTTATTTATGCTGAGTCACGTGACTGGCTTGGGAACAATTTTGATCCGACGATTGGGTGAGTATTTTGGATCTTATGAAGCTGTCTGGAAATGTGACAGTCGAGCTTTAAATAAAACATATATTTTGAATGAAAGAAGACAAGATGCCTTTTGGGAGTGCCACAAAAGAGAAGAGGAGATGAGAAAAGAATATGAATTGCTAGAACAGAAGCAGATTGGTTACATAGCATATTTTGAAGAAGAATATCCGAAACGTCTGCTTCCATACAGAGACTCGCCGGTTGGACTGTTTGTGAAGGGAAATCTTCCTGATGAATATGCTCCCACAGTTGCTATCGTAGGAGCCAGAAATTGTACGGAATATGGGAAACAGGCGGCAGAGTATCTGGCTTACGAGCTGGCATCACACGGAATCCAGATTCTTAGCGGTCTGGCTTTTGGGGTAGATAGGGCTGCGCATGAAGGATGCCTTCGGGCGGAGGGGAAAACGTTTGCGGTAATGGGGTGCGGTGTAAATATTTGCTATCCAAGAGAAAATTACCGATTGTATACAGAAATAGAAACAACAGGCGGGATCATCAGTGAGTTTGTACCGGGAACTTCTCCGGCAGCGATGAATTTCCCGATGAGGAACCGAATCATCAGTGGTCTGTCGGATGTAGTGATCATTGCAGAAGCGCGTGAAAAGAGTGGCTCATTGATTACGGGGGATCTGGCTTTGGAACAGGGAAAGGAAGTATTTGCTCTTCCCGGACGGATCAATGATCCGCTCAGTGCAGGCTGTAATCGACTGCTTCAGATGGGGGCTGCAGTATGTTTGGGACCGAAGGACATCTTGGATTTTTTTGGCTTGGATACAAGGGTAACATCAAGGGAAAATAAAAAATCAGAAAAGAGACTTGCCAAGCGGGAAAAATTGGTGTATAGTTTCATAGATTCTCGCCCCAAATCTCTGGAGGAAATTGTTACTTTTTGCCAAATTCCGGTGACGGAAGTGCTAGAAAGTCTGATGACTTTAGAACTGTCCGGATACATTCAGAGTTGTGGGAACCAAAATTATTGCAGAAAGATGTGAGGTTTTAGAATGGCGAACAGTCTTGTGATTGTAGAGTCTCCTGCAAAGGTTAAGACAATAAAGAAGTTTTTAGGCAGCACTTATGAAGTGGATGCATCCGGTGGTCATGTTCGCGACCTTCCGAAGAGTACCCTCGGTGTGGACGTAGAGAACGACTATGAGCCGAAGTACATTACCATCCGCGGAAAAGGGGATGTTCTCGCCAAACTCAGAAAAGAAGTAAAAAAAGCAGATAAGATTTATCTTGCAACTGACCCGGACCGTGAAGGAGAAGCTATTTCCTGGCATTTGATGAAAGCCCTGAAGCTGGACGAGGTTAAAGATAAAAAAGTATATCGAATCAGCTTTAATGAAATTACAAAGAATGCTGTGAAGGCATCTTTAAAAGCTCCTCGTGAGCTGGATATGAATCTTGTAGATGCACAGCAGACGAGACGTATTTTAGACCGTATGGTAGGATACAGCATCAGCCCAATCCTATGGGAAAAGGTAAAACGCGGTCTTAGTGCAGGACGTGTGCAATCAGTAGCTCTCCGTATGATCTGCGACAGAGAAGAGGAAATCGCAGCATTTATTCCGGAAGAATACTGGAGTCTGGAAGCACACTTTAAGATGCCGGGTTCTAAGAAGCCGATGATCGCAAAGTTCCATAAAGACAAAAATGGCAAGAGTGAGATCAGAAGCAAAGAAGAACTGGATGCAATTCTTGCATCTTTAAAAGATGAACGTTTCGTCGTATCAGAAATTAAACAGGGTGAGAGGGTAAAAAAAGCTCCGATCCCGTTTACAACCAGTACCCTTCAACAGGAAGCCTCTAAAGCATTAAACTTTTCTACACAGAAAACCATGCGTCTGGCTCAGCAGTTATATGAGGGTGTTGAGGTGAAAGGTCACGGAACGATTGGTTTGATCACGTACCTTCGAACTGATTCCACTCGCGTATCAGAGGAAGCCGATAAGACTGCGAGAGAATTTATCTCTGAGCAGTATGGAGAACGTTATGTTTCTGCACAGGATGCAGCAAAGAAGAACACAGTCAAGATTCAGGATGCTCACGAAGCGATCAGACCGACGAATATTGCATTAACTCCTGTAAAGGTAAAAGATTCTCTTGCTAGAGATCTGTTCCGCTTATATCAGCTGATTTGGAAGCGTTTTGCAGCCAGCAGAATGGCTCCGGCTGTATATGAGACAACATCTGTGAAGTTGAAGGCAGGCGGTAACTCTTTTACTATGGCAGCTTCCAGCTTGAAGTTTGACGGTTTTATGTCTGTGTACACAGAAGCTGACGAGAAGGATGAGAAGAGTCAGAATCTGGCCAAAATTGAAATGGGTCAGGAGATGGAGCTGGCAGAACTTGTCAGTGCACAGCATTTTACCCAGCCTCCGGCACATTATACAGAAGCATCACTCGTGAAAGCCCTGGAAGAACAGGGGATCGGTCGTCCAAGTACGTATGCTCCAACAATCACTACAATTCTCGCCAGAAGATATGTTGTGAAAGAAAATAAAAATATTTATGTAACGGAAATCGGCGAAGTTGTGAACCGTATCATGAAAGAGCGATTCCCGAGTATTGTAGACCTTACATTTACCGCTAATCTGGAGTATCTTCTTGACAGTGTAGGAGAGGGACAGATTGAATGGAAGACGGTTGTGCGTAACTTCTATCCAGATCTTATCGATGCTGTAAATGAGGCCAAGGACAGTCTGGAAGCAGTTCGTATTGCAGATGAAGAATCTGAAGAAGAATGTGAACTTTGTGGAAGACGAATGGTGATCAAGTACGGTCCGCACGGTAAGTTCCTTGCGTGTCCGGGATTCCCTGAGTGTAAGAACACAAAGCCATATTTGGAGAAAACAGGTATTCCATGTCCAAAATGCGGAAAGGAAATCATCATAAAGAAAACCAAAAAGGGCCGTAAATACTTTGGCTGTGAGGCAAATCCGGAGTGTGATTTCATGTCCTGGCAGAAACCGGCAACAGAGAAATGCCCGAACTGTGGTGGATATATGATTGAAAAAGGAAACAAACTTGCCTGTGCCGATGAACAGTGTGGATTTGTAAAAAACAAATAATACGGAAAATATAAAAAATTCATAAATACAAAACAAAAGGAAAGCGTTTAAAAATATCCATAACGGAGATTTTTAGACGCTTTTTATATGCTTTTTTGAAATTATCCGAAAAAGTCTTGAAAAAAGGAAAAAATTGTGCTACAATTCCAGTGATAAATAAATTTTATTAAACGATATCGTGAAGAAAGGGAGGTTTTCGGATAATGAGTGTTGAATTACTGGACAAAACCCGAAAAATTAATAAACTACTCCACAACAATAATTCGCACAAAGTTGTATTCAATGACATCTGTAAAGTGCTGAGCGAGATTTTATTATCAAACATTCTCGTGATCAGTAAAAAAGGAAAGGTTTTAGGCGTTAGTATCTGTCCGGGCGTGGATGAGATCCATGAACTGATCGAAGATAAAGTTGGCGGTTATATTGATAAGATGCTCAATGAACGTCTGTTAAGCGTTCTTTCCACAAAGGAGAATGTGAATCTTGCAACTCTTGGCTTTGCAGAAGAGAACGTTAAGAAGTATCAGGCTATTATTACACCGATCGATATCGCCGGAGAACGCCTTGGAACACTGTTTATTTACAAACAGAATGAGCAGTATGATATCGATGATATTATTTTGAGCGAATATGGTACAACTGTTGTTGGTCTTGAGATGATGCGCTCTGTAAATGAGGAGAATGCAGAAGAGACAAGAAAGATTCAGATCGTAAAATCTGCGATCAGTACCCTTTCCTTCTCCGAGTTAGAAGCGATCACTCATATTTTCGATGAATTAGATGGAAATGAGGGTATCCTCGTTGCCAGCAAGATTGCTGATCGCGTGGGAATCACACGTTCCGTTATCGTAAATGCACTCCGCAAATTTGAAAGTGCAGGTGTGATTGAGTCCAGATCTTCCGGTATGAAGGGAACTTACATCAAGGTTCTCAACGATGTGATCTTTGAAGAATTAAAAAATTTAAAAGCAGCTAATGGTAAATAACTCGTAAGAAATCCATTGCTAATTAAAGAAGTGTCGTTTGCAATCTGCGGCACTTCTTTTTATTGCTGAAAATGTTGAAAAAATATGAAAAAATAAGCAAAAAACACTTGCAAGAAAAAGATGCTTGTGATATAGTAGGAGAGCTGATATTATGCACGTCTGCGGATTCTGAGAGCGGTGCTTTTCCGGGGTACGGAATAGTCTTCAAGGAAGCAAGATGCAGGCGGAAGAATTTAACCAATGGAGGGAAATACAATGAGCGTTATTTCAATGAAACAGCTTCTGGAAGCCGGCGTACATTTCGGTCACCAGACAAGAAGATGGAACCCGAAAATGGCTCCGTACATTTACACAGAGAGAAATGGTATCTACATCATCGACCTTCAGAAATCTGTAGGTAAAGTTGATGAGGCTTACAAAGCAATCTCTGACATCGCTGCAGAAGGCGGCACAATCCTTTTCGTAGGTACAAAGAAACAGGCTCAGGATGCTATCAAAACAGAGGCAGAGCGTTGCGGTATGTACTTCGTAAACGAGAGATGGCTCGGTGGTATGCTCACAAACTTCAAGACAATCCAGTCCAGAATTGCTAGACTTAAAGCAATCGAGACAATGTCCCAGGATGGTACATTTGATGTTCTTCCGAAGAAAGAAGTTATCGAGCTTAAGAAAGAGTGGGAGAAACTTGAGAAGAACCTTGGCGGTATCAAGGAGATGAAGAAGATCCCGGATGCTATCTTCGTAGTTGACCCGAAGAAGGAAAGAATCTGCGTTCAGGAAGCACATACACTCGGTATTCCGCTTATCGGTATCGCTGATACAAACTGCGATCCGGAAGAGCTTGATTACGTAATCCCGGGTAACGATGATGCTATCAGAGCCGTTAAGCTGATCGTATCCAAGATGGCAGATGCTGTTATCGAGGCTAATCAGGGCGTAGCAGAAGAAGTTGTAGAAGTTGCTGTAGAAGAGGCTGTAGAGGCTTAATTCTAGTGGCAGATCGGAAATCCACAAGGAACCGATAGTTTGATTTTCATATATTGGAGGAAACGAACATGGCAGCAGTAACAGCAGCAATGGTAAAAGAATTAAGAGAAATGACAGGCGCTGGTATGATGGACTGTAAGAAAGCTCTTGCAGCTACAGAAGGCGACATGGATAAAGCAGTAGAGTTCTTACGTGAAAAAGGACTTGCAGGCGCAGCTAAGAAAGCTGGTCGTATTGCAGCAGAGGGTATCGTAGTTACAGCTCTTACAGAGTGCGGCAAGAAAGCTGTAGTTGTAGAGGTTAACGCTGAGACAGACTTCGTAGCAAAGAACGAGAAGTTCCAGACATACGCAGCAGATGTTGCAGCTCAGGCTCTCAACACAACAGCAGCTAACATGGACGAGTTCATGGCTGAGACATGGGCAAAAGATACAACTCTTACAGTTAAAGAAGCTCTTGCTTCCCAGATCTCCATCATCGGCGAGAACATGAACATCCGTCGTTTTGAGCAGGTTGTAGAAGAGAACGGTTGCGTTGTTTCCTACATCCACGCTGGCGGTAAGATTGGTGTTCTTATCGACGTTGAGACAGACGTTGTTAACGACGCTGTTAAAGAGATGGCTAAGAACGTAGCTATGCAGGTTGCAGCTTTAAGACCGCAGTACACAAACAACAAAGAAGTAAGCGCTGAGTACCTTGAGCATGAGAAAGCTATCCTTATGGCTCAGATCATGAACGATCCGAAGGAAGCTTCCAAGCCGGAGAAAGTTATCCAGGGTATGATCGCAGGCCGTATCAACAAGCAGCTCAAAGAGATCTGCTTACTTGATCAGGTTTACGTAAAAGCAGAAGATGGCAAGCAGACAGTTGCTCAGTACGTAGCTCAGGTTGCTAAAGAGAACGGTGCTAACATCGAGATCAAGAAGTTCGTTCGTTTCGAGACAGGTGAAGGTCTTGAGAAGAAGGAAGAGAACTTCGCAGAAGAAGTTGCTAAGCAGATGGCTGGCAAATAATATTTCTTTTGAATTATTGACCTCGAAAATGGTGAAAACCATTTTCGGGGTCTTTTTTTGTGCGTTTTTAGGCTGGAAAAGAGGTATTTTACATTAAAAGAGGGTTAATTCTGTATATAGTAGCATGTTATAACTTATCATTTACGTTCGGAATACTTCAGTTCTTTTTTTTAAAACTGTGTATAAACTGTGTATGGAACTGTGTACGCTCAGCATCCAAACTGTGTACGAAAAGTATTCGCAGTTTTTGGGGAGAAAGGATAAAAACAAATATATAAATAGGTAAAATCAGATGACAAATTATTTGAGACTATGAAAAAAAGTCTGTAAAAGTTTAATAACAAGGTCTTCTATGATAAAATACAAATCATAGGAGGCCTTTTATTATGGCAAGAAGAGAAAAGAAACCAGTTCACCATGTTCAGATGACCGATGGCAAACGTGCCATCATCCAACAGTTACTTCAGGAATACGATATCGAAACCGCTGAGGACATCCAGAATGCCCTCAAGGACCTTCTTGGTGGTACCATTAAGGAGATGATGGAAGCAGAAATGGATGACCATCTGGGATATGAAAAATCCGAAAGAATTGATCGTTCGGAACAAACAGATTATAGGAATGGAACAAAACGCAAACAGGTTAATACCAGCTACGGTTCTATGACCATCGATGTTCCGCAGGATCGTAACTCTACGTTTGAACCGCAGATTGTCAAGAAACGCCAGAAGGATATTTCTGACATAGATCAGAAAATTATATCCATGTATGCCAAGGGTATGACAACGCGCCAGATCTCCGAAACACTTATGGATATCTACGGTTTTGAGGCATCTGAAAGTTTTATTTCGGATGTGACGGATAAACTACTCCCTCAGATTGAAGAATGGCAGAACCGCCCTCTGGACGAGATCTATCCGGTCTTATTCATCGATGCAATTCACTATTCCGTTCGTGATAATGGAGTTATTCGAAAAATGGCTGCATATGTGATTCTGGGGATCACCATGGAAGGTAAGAAAGAAGTCCTTACAATCGAGGTTGGTCAGAATGAAAGTGCAAAGTACTGGCTTTCGGTTCTGAATAGTATGAAAAACCGTGGAGTAAAAGATATCCTGATCATCTGTGCGGACGGTTTAACCGGTATCAAAGAAGCGATTACTACCGCGTTCCCGCAGACTGAATATCAGCGCTGTATCGTTCATCAGGTCAGAAATACCTTAAAATACGTTGCTGATAAAGACAGAAAACTGTTTGCTACGGATTTAAAGAAAATCTATCATGCGCCAAATGCTGAGCGCGCTGAGGAGATCAGAAATGCTGTCATGGAAAAATGGGATGAAAAATATCCGAATGCCATGAAATCCTGGGTAACCAACTGGGATGCGATTACGCCGATATTCAAATTTTCAGCAGATGTTCGAACTATCATTTACACAACAAACGCCATTGAGAGCCTGAACTCCACGTATCGCAAACTAAACCGCCAGCGAAGTGTGTTCCCAAGCGATAAAGCCCTGCTGAAAGCTCTGTACCTGGCAACTTTTGAAGCGACCAAGAAATGGACCATGCCAATCCGTAACTGGGGAAAGGTCTACGGAGAACTGTCCATTATGTACGATGGTCGAATGCTCGATTAAAGTCCAGACGTTACATACAGAAAAGAACGTCTGCAAATGCAGGCGCTCTTGACATGCAACCATTCTTTTGTTATTAGTTAAGAAAGAGCTGGGCAGCCTAAAATGCTACCCAGCTCCTAAATCCTTATCATAGAAGATCTTTTACAGAAAAAATCTCACAGTCTCATTATATTACTCTTCAAATACCGGCTCGATCGGATCCTCAAATGTTCTGGAACCAACTTCACTGCCATTATAGTGTGTCAGAATACCGTTGCTGTCTGTCTTATACTTATAGCCGTCGTCATCTTTCACTTCCTTGCTTTTCTGAACACGACCGGATTCATTTACCACATAAGTCTTCTTCACACCATCGTCTTCAATTGTGATCGCTGCGTACTTCATACCTTCTTCCGCTTCCTGACGTTTACCCATGTAGTAGAGGTAATTGCTCTTCACTCCTGTGTAACCACGGCCCGCGTAGCCGCCTTCATTGAAGTAGAAAGTAGCTTCTGTTCCGTCTGCCTCTTCGATAGTAACTTTACCTGTGATCGCAAGCTTGGAATCTTCATCAAAATAATAGGACGTATCTTCGCCTGTTGCTGCAACCTGAACTTTGCGAAGTCCGCTTACCGGATTGCCTAACGCATCGAACAGATAAGATTTTCCGTTAATACGTTTAAAATCGCTGGTAGATGCATGCTCCTTGTCTGGACCTGCTTCCGGTGTACCGTTGGCACTAAAATAATACCAGACAACATCTTCTCCAATCTCATTCTGGATCGCATCCGGCGGAACTAAAGATAACCAGCCTTTTACTGCTGTTCCAAGTGTTACTCCGGAAATTCCACTCTCTGCAAAATATCTCCATCCTTCGATAGAATCACTATCTGCATCATCTGCATCGCCGTTTAAATATACCCAGCCGGACATCATTCTGCCATCTTCATCGAAGCAGTAATAATCTCCGCTGATTTTTACCACTTTGTACAGATCATCGCTTCCGCTGCTTTCCGGACAATACTTCTTGCCATTGCTGCCAAAGTAGAACCAGTACTTACCATCGACACTTTCCGGACCGGCATACTCAGAATCCCATTCAAGATCGTCTTCTGTCGGCTCAGCCAGATACTTCCACCGCGTGCGTCCCCTTCCGTCATCACCAAGATAATAAAGTCCATCCTCTGTCCAGCCGGTCTGCATC
>JAZTZT010000148.1:0-7470 GCA_045637605.1 Pilosibacter sp. | reverse complement strand
TGTCTGGATCAACAATCTTTTGGAAATAATTGTTTTAACACTATTTGAGGAAGTTTCTTGTGTACTGTACGATCACGGCAGCGCCTGTCTCGATACAGCTGTCATCAAATGTGTTTTTAGAATTGTGAATGCCGTGTCTGGTATTCGGATCTGCATCATTTCCGGATCCAAGTCGGAACTGTGCACCCGGTGCAAATTCCGGGAACAGGTAAGAGAAGTCCTCGGAACCAAGAGACGGATTCTTTACAGTAATAATGTGATCTGCACCGATTGTCTCTGTAGCAGCTGCTGCAAGGCCATCAATTACCTCATCACTGTTTACCAACGGCGGCATACCTTTTTCCCAAGTTACTTCGCCATGACCTCTCATTGCTTCACAGCAAGATTTGACGATGCGATCAATCGCATCCTGCATCTTCACGCGGCTGTCAAAGTCAAGGCTTCTTAATGTACCGCACATTTCCACGTAATCCGGAATGATGTTCGGAGCTTTACCTGCATGGATAGCGCCAACAGTCATAACAGCCGGATATACCGGATGGTTCTCACGGGAAACGACTGTCTGCAACTGTGTCAGAACGTATGCGCTGATCGCGATCGGATCGATACAGTTTTCCGGATGAGCACCATGGCCGCCTTTTCCGCTTACCTTAATATAGAAGATATCACAAGAAGCATTTGCCGGGCCTTTCTTTAATCCAATGGATCCTGCCGGATATTCCGGAGAAACATGGAGACCGATAAAGGTATCCGGTTTTGCTACTTCATAGAATTTCTTCTCAATAAACTGTTTTGCTCCGGTACCTTTTTCTTCGGCCGGCTGGAACATAAACAGAACGTTACCGTTTAATTCGTCTTTGATTTGTGCAAGTGCTTTTGCAGACGATAAAAGAACAGTTGTGTGAATATCGTGTCCACAAGAATGACACACATTTTCAACTGTGGAGCGATACGGGATATCAGCGAGCTCTGCCATCGGGAGAGCATCGATATCTTCACGGATCGCAACTGTCTTGCCCGGTTTACCACCGCGGAGAAGACCTAACACGCCGGTGTGCATACCAATGTCAACAACTTCAATACCGTACTCAGTTAATTTCTCCTTGATCAGTTCGGTAGTTTTGTACTCTTCATTGCTCAGCTCCGGATTCTGATGGAGATGTCTGCGGATCGCGATCATTTCCTCTGCATGCTGCTGAACCAGTTTCATAGTTTCCATAAGTCAATACTCCTTTCACTCGAAAAAACAAACCACAAAGAGTGGAAGAGTTTTTGTATATTCACGAATTAGTGAGAAGTTTCGAATTCGCCATGGACAATACTTTAACACATGCTGTGGCGAAAAGCAACCACGTTACAAGATTAAAGTTTGAATTTAAAAATGTGATAAACGGGAAAATCAAAGTTGTGCGAAAAGTATTGCATTTTCCGACAAAAAAAATTATAATTAACTATTATTATGACCCAAAATCTATTCTGAGAAGGGTGAATCCTATGGAAGAGAATAAATTAAAAAAAGTTGAACGAGTTCTTGATACTCCGGCTGACTTCACCAGCCCGGAAGATCTTTATGAAGAGCTGATCAAAAAAATTAAATTATACCATCCGTCCGATGATCTGCACTTGGTAGAGCGTGCATATCACATTGCTCGTGATGCCCATAAAGACCAGAAAAGAAAGTCGGGTGAGCCGTATATCATTCACCCTCTTTGTGTAGCGATCATTCTGGCAGAGCTTGAGTTAGATAAGGAGTCCATCATCGCCGGTATTCTCCATGATGTTGTGGAGGATACAGTTATGACAGAGGAAGAACTTGCTGAGATCTTTGGCAAGGAAGTTGCCCTTCTGGTTGACGGTGTTACAAAGTTAACCCAGTTGAACTGGTCCGCGGATAAGGTAGAGATGCAGGCGGAGAACCTGCGTAAGATGTTCCTTGCTATGGCGAAGGATATCCGCGTTATTTTGATCAAACTTTCTGACCGTCTTCACAACATGCGTACCATGCAGTATATGAAGCCGGAAAAACAGAAGGATAAATCCAGGGAGACCATCGAGATTTATGCTCCGTTGGCAGACCGTCTCGGTATTTCCAAGATTAAGATCGAGCTGGATGACCTTGCACTCCGCTATTTAGAGCCGGAAGTGTTTAAGGATCTGGAAGAAAAAGTTGCCCTGACCAGCGAAGCGCGTCAGGATTATATTAATGATATTATTCACGTGATCAAACAGCATATGACCGAATCCGATATCGAGTGTGAGGTCAATGGCCGCGTGAAGCACTTCTTTAGCATTTATAAGAAGATGGTCAAGCAGAATAAAACGCTGGACCAGATTTATGATATTTTCGCAGTCCGCATCATCGTGGACAGCGTGAAAGACTGTTATGCGGCTCTTGGTCTGATCCATGAGATGTACACCCCGATCCCGGGTCGTTTCAAGGATTATATTGCAATGCCGAAACCGAACATGTACCAGTCTCTCCATACAACATTGATCGGTAAGAATGGTCAGCCGTTTGAGATCCAGATCCGTACTTACGACATGCATCGTACGGCGGAGTTTGGTATCGCGGCCCACTGGAAGTATAAAGAGAGCGGAAGCGGTGAAGCGGCTGCGGGCGCAGAGGCGAAGAAGCTCAGCTGGTTAAGAGAGATTTTAGAGTGGCAGCAGGACAACAGTGACAACAAAGAATTCATGGGTATGGTCAAGAACGACCTGGATATGTTTGGTGAAAGCGTTTACTGCTTCACACCAACTGGCGACGTGAAAGCGCTTCCGAGTGGCTCCACTCCGATCGACTTTGCGTACGCGATTCACTCCGCTGTCGGAAATAAGATGGTAGGTGCCCGCGTTAACGGTAAACTGGTAAATATCGATTACGTGATCCAGAATGGTGACCGTATCGAGATCATGACTTCCCAGAACTCCAAGGGTCCGAGCCGTGACTGGCTGAAGATCGTAAAGAGCAGTCAGGCTAAGAACAAGATCAACGCATGGTTCAAACATGAGTTCAAGGCTGAGAATATCCAGCGCGGTAAGGAAATGCTGGATCGCTATTGTAAGGCGAAGAACATTGACTTCTCAACAATCAACAAACCGGAGTACGTGGAAAAAGTACTGAAACGATTTGCATATCAGGAGTGGGATGCGTTACTGGCATCCATTGGACACGGAGCGATCAAAGAGGGTCAGATTATCAATAAGATGCTCGAGGCCCATGAGAAGAAGATGCAGCGTGAGATGACAGATACAACCCTTCTCGAGACATTAAACGATCCGAATCGTGCAGCTCAGGTTCCGTCCCAGGCGAAGTCCCAGAGTGGTATCGTTGTAAAAGGTATCCACGATCTGGCAGTTCGTTTCTCCAGATGCTGCAGTCCGGTACCGGGTGACGAGATTGTCGGCTATGTGACAAGAGGCCGTGGCATTACGATCCACCGTACCGACTGTATCAATGTGATGAACCTTCCGGAGATTGAACGAAGCCGCTTGATCGATGCAGAGTGGCAGGAAGATATCGCAGATCAGAAAGAAGCGGCATATTCTGCAGAACTCTCTGTTTTTGCAAATAACCGTACCGGCGTTCTGATGGATGTAACCAGAGTATTTACAGAGCGTCAGATTGATATTAAGAGTGTCAATGCCCGAATCAATAAACAGGGTGACAGAACTACGATCGTGGTAAGTTTTGATACACATGGTGTCGATGAACTGAATTACCTGATGTCGAAACTGCGTCAGGTGGAAGGTGTTCTGAATATTGAAAGAACGACAGGTTAATAGTTGTTAAATTGAGACAGTGAGCCTGCCTGCCAAGTAAGGTCGGGCAGGCTCTGTTTATACCGGGCCGGAGGGTCCGGGAAAGGAAATCCGATGAGCAAGATGCGAGTGAAACAGTTGGTTGTAGGCATGGTAGAGACCAACTGCTACATTATTTATAATGACGAGACCAAAGCGGCTGTGATCGTCGATCCGGGTGACAATCCGAAAGAGATCAGCAAAAAATGTGCGGAATTCGGTGTGAAACCGGAGGCAGTTTTGCTGACACACGGTCACTTTGATCATATGATGGCAGCGGAGGCGCTGAGAGAAGAGTGGGGATTGAACATCTACTCTTCCGTAAAAGAAGTGGAAGTATTAAAAGACGGAACAAAAAATCTGATGACAAAATGGTTCAGAAAACCGTATTCTCTGACTCCGGACGTGACTCTTGTGAACGACGAAGAGTTTGAACTGATCGGTTTTAACTGGAAGATGCTTCTGACACCGGGACATACATGCGGTTCCTGCTGTTACTATATTGCAGACGAAGAAGTATTATTTTCCGGAGACACTCTGTTCCAGATGTCTTATGGACGCATTGATTTCCCGACCGGAAGCGGTCACGATATGCTGGCCTCCATCAAGAAACTTCTGACCACACTTCCGGAAGATACGATGGTATATCCGGGTCACATGGGACCGACGACCATTGCACACGAAAAGAAGTATAACCCGCTTGCGAGGTATTAAACGATGATTGGAATTTTACTGAATGATAATTCGTATGAGCAGGACATCCGAGAGCTTTTGATGGCATTTTATCCGGGTGAGACCTTTGCTCATGAAAAACAGGATGATGTGACATTTTATATAGAAGGAATTTACTCCGATGAGACCTTTACATTGAAGATGATCGACAATGGAGAGGTTCAGGCAGAGACCGCATTCCCACTGGATTACAAGAATCGTCTTGCGGCAAAAACAACCATTAAAAAAGAACTTTATAATCTCTGTTCCGAACGTACAGGTAAGGTACTCCCGTGGGGAACCTTGACCGGTATCCGTCCGACGAAGATTGCCCTGACCAGACTGGACGAAGGATGGAACGAAGAAGATATTAAGGACTTCATGCGTGAAACTTACCTTACCAGTGAGGAAAAGATCAATATGAGCGTGGAGATCGCAGCCCGTGAAAAAGAGCTGTTATCTCACGTGGATTATGAAAATGGCTATAGCCTTTACGTGGGCATTCCGTTCTGTCCGACCACTTGTGCATATTGTTCTTTCACATCTTATCCGATCGGACTCTGGAAAGGAAAAGTACACTTATATTTAGAAGCATTATTTAAAGAGCTGGAGTATGTAGCACAGAAGATGAAGGGCCGCACCCTGGATACGGTTTACTTTGGTGGAGGAACTCCGACTTCCCTCAGTGCGGATGAACTGGACCAGCTTCTCACAAAGATTGAAACGACATTCGACCTTTCTACTGTGAAGGAGTATACTGTGGAAGCCGGTCGTCCGGACAGTATTACCGAGGACAAGCTTCGCACCCTGCGTGCGCATGGGATCACCAGAATTTCCATTAACCCGCAGACTATGAAGCAGGAGACACTGGATATTATCGGACGTTTCCATACGGTAGAGCATGTAAAAGAACAGTTCCGACTGGCGCGTGAGCTCGGTTTTGACAACATCAATATGGACCTGATCATCGGACTCCCGGAGGAGGATCTGGAAGATGTTCGTCAGACCATGGAACAGGTAAAAGAGCTGGCTCCGGACAGTGTGACCGTTCATTCTCTGGCAATCAAACGTGCAGCGAAACTCAACATGTTCAAAGAAAAATATGCGAATCTGAAGATTGAAAATACACAGGAAATGATCGATGTGACAGAAGCATATTCTCGTGGAATGGGACTGGTTCCGTATTATCTGTACCGTCAGAAAAATATGGCAGGAAACTTCGAGAACGTTGGCTATGCAACTCCGGGTAAAGAGTGTATCTACAACATTTTGATCATGGAAGAAAAGCAGACCATCGTGGCATGTGGTGCAGGAACCACAACGAAAGTCGTATTCCCGAAGGAAAATCGTCTCGAACGTGTGGAAAATGTAAAGGATGTTGCTCTTTACATTGAGAGAATCGATGAAATGATCGAGAGAAAAGAAAAAATGCTTGAAAAGCTCGACCTTGTATAATAAAGTAATATACAGTGAAATTTTATGAAATAGAGGACTAACACTATGGCATTAAAGAAAAAGCCGGTTACCGGCATGAAAGATATTCTGCCTGCAGAGATGCAGATCCGTGACTACGTTCTTGGTCAGATCAAGGAGACATACAGAGGCTTTGGTTATTCCGCAATCGAGACTCCGTGCGTAGAGCACATTGAAAACCTCCTGAGCAAACAGGGCGGTGACAATGAGAAGCTGATCTTTAAGGTATTAAAGCGCGGCGAGAAGTTAAACCTGGAAACAGCAGAGACTGAAAACGATCTTACAGACAGCGGACTTCGTTATGACCTGACACTTCCGCTTGCAAGATACTACTCCAACAACAATGCGAACCTGTCCGCACCGTTCAAGGCGCTTCAGGTAGGCAGCGTATGGCGTGCAGACCGTCCGCAGAAGGGACGTTTCAGACAGTTCGTACAGTGCGATATCGATATTCTTGGTGATGCAACAAACCAGGCGGAGATTGAGCTGATCCTTGCAACAACGACTGCTTTATCCAAAATCTGTCCGGAAAACAAGTTCGAGGTTCGTGTTAACGACCGTAAGATCCTTCGCGCAATGGCTGTATACAGCGGATTCCCGGAGGATGACATCGAGAAAGTATTCATCACAGTTGATAAGATGGACAAGATCGGTGTTGATGGTGTAAAGAAAGAATTAATGGAAAACGGCTACTCTGAGGAGACAGCTGACAAGTACTTAGATCTGATGGGTCAGGTTGTAAACGATGCAAGCGGCGTTCGCAAGATGGGTGAGATCCTGGAAGGCGTTCTGGAGCCGGGTGCAGCAGAAAATCTTGCAGAGATCCTTGAGACTGTGGCAGCAGTATCCACAGGTGATTTCGCATTAACATTCGACCCGACTCTCGTTCGTGGTATGGGTTACTATACAGGTACTATTTTCGAGGTTTCCATGGAAGGTTTCGGCGGTTCCGTAGCAGGCGGCGGCCGTTACGATAAGATGATCGGTAAATTCACAGGTATGGACACTCCGGCTTGTGGTTTCTCCATCGGTTTTGAAAGAATCGTAACGATTCTTATGGATGCAGGTTTCACAGTACCGTCCGTAAATGCAAAAGAAGCTTGGCTCTTCGAAAAAGGCATGGATATGGAAAAACTTTCTTCTATTATGAAGGAAGCAATGGAAGCGAGAAAGAGCGGAAAAGTGATCCTTCTTGCTCAGATGAATAAGAACAAAAAGTTCCAGAAAGATCAGTTGACAAAAGAGGGGTATACAGAGTTCAAAGAGTTCTACAAAGAAGCTCTTAGACAGTAATAAAGGAGAAACGATTATGGCAGAATCTATGAAAGGCTTAAAACGTTCCTGTCGCTGTGCAGAAGTGACTGAGGCTAATATTGGCCAGGAACTGACATTAATGGGCTGGGTTCAGAAGAGCAGAAACAAAGGCGGTATCATTTTCACAGACCTTCGTGACCGTTCCGGTCTGATCCAGATCATCTTCGAAGAAAG
>JAZTZT010000147.1:0-5121 GCA_045637605.1 Pilosibacter sp. | reverse complement strand
GCTTTAGCACCTTAGTACCGTTACGTAAATTCTCTGAGCGAAAGCGAGTCCGCTTGAAAATTCCTATCATCCTGGGACTTCTTTATCACCAAGTTGACTCAATTAAATACACATATAATCCAGCGTCACTATTTCAAGTTTTCCGGTCCGAATCCCAGTGGAAGCAGCTCTTTCAAAGTATGAACCGTGTAGTGCTCTTCATCAACCGCAATGATAATCTGAAAGGTTTCCGGATCACAAAATTCCATCATGACCTGACGGCAGACTCCGCATGGAGCAGTATAAGAGGAAATGACTCCTTCGAGACCTCCGACTACACAGATGGCTTCAAAGTCACGTTCTCCTTCATAAACCGCCCGGAAGAAAGCCGTACGTTCTGCGCAGTTTGTTGGACCATATGCGGCGTTTTCAATGTTGCAGCCCTGATAGATTTTTCCATCTTTTGTCAAAAGGGCAGCGCCTACTTGAAAATGTGAGTAAGGGGTGTAAGCGCGTTTCATGGCGGAACGTGCTTCGCGGATCAGTTGTTTTGGATCAAAATTGCAAATGGAATCTTTCATCATGCATGCCTCCTTAATGAATGATCGTTCCCTCCCATTCTCTTGGGATCGGAACCCCCATGATATCAGCGATTGTCGGAGCCAAATCCAGGATGCTGACATCTGAAAGTTGTTTTCCAGGTTCAAAACGATCTCCGATAAAGAAGGTCGGGATCGTCATATCTTCCTTCATCTGTGTACCATGCAGTCGGTCATGACCGCCATGGTCAGCAGTGATGATCAATGTATAATTGTCTCCGGTCTTTTCACGGACCTCTTGGATTGCTTCATACACACGCTTTACATTTTCAATCGCTACATGAATATATCCCAAATACGGTTCACTCATCCAGCCATTGTCATGACCGCCTTTTTCATCCGTTTCCACTTGATAGAGAAAAATGAAGTCAGGCTGGTCTTCGCGAATACGTTTTAAGGCCAGTTCGGTCAGTTTATTGTCGGTATCATCTTCTCCACGTGCACAGATATATCCGGAACGCATCAGGGACTTTGGCTGACCGATATCGCGAAGCGGTTCCCATCCGTAATACATATCAGATACGCCGCCCATCAAACGAATCTGTTCGAAAAGTCCGGATACCGGACGTACCATCGGAACATACGTATTGGAAAGAATGCCGTGTCGCTCCGGCGGAACACTATGGAACATAGACATATGACACGGAAGTGTGCTGGATGGAAATACACTACGGCTTTCCAGACAATAGGAACCAAGTTCCAGCATTTTATGAATAAATGGGTTTCCGCATGACAGGAAACCATCCGGTCTCATACCGTCGATACACATGAGAATCACTTTTTCTTTCATGAGAAGGCACCTTCTTTACAAGTATTTTCTTACTATTATTTTATCAGAGCCGGAAATGAACGTCAATTATAGGCGATATGGTTTAGAAAGTTTATAAAATGTTTATTAGCACTCTTGTGAAATGAGTGCTAAAATCATTGACTTTTCCGGTTTCTGGTATTACAATATGTCTTGTTGCAGACGATCAGATCTGCAGCGAACATGAGAATATCTGCAAATGGCAGAGAATGATAGATGAAGGAGTGGTTTTATTATGGCAAAAACAGGAAGCCTTTCTATTAACAGCGAGAATATTTTCCCGATCATTAAAAAATGGTTATATTCTGACCATGATATTTTTTACCGTGAGTTAGTCAGCAACGGTTGTGATGCGATCACAAAACTGAAAAAGCTGGCGCTGATGGGTGAGTATGAAGAGCCGGAGAATCCGGAGTACAAAGTACAAGTAACAGTCAACCCAACTGATAAAACAATTAAAATTGAAGACAATGGTCTTGGTATGACCGAAGAAGAAGTGGATGAGTATATCAACCAGATCGCGTTCTCCGGTGCTCAGGATTTTTTAAACAAATACAAAGATAAAGCAGGCGAAGACCAGATCATCGGTCATTTTGGTCTTGGTTTCTACTCTGCATTTATGGTGGCTGACCGCGTAGAAATTGATACACTATCTTATAGAGATGGTGCAAAGGCAGTTCACTGGGTGTCTGACGGTGGTACAGAATTTGAGATGGCAGACGGTGACAAAGAGGGGCATGGTACTGTGATCACTCTTTATTTAAACGAGGACAGCACAGAGTTTTCCAACGAATTCCGTGCACGTGAAGTACTCCAGAAATACTGTGCATTTATGCCGGTAGAGATTTTTGTGAACGATGAGACCAGAGAGCCGATGCTGGAAACGATCGAGGCAGAGGAACTTCTGGAAAGTGATGTGATCGTTGAGACAATTCTGGAGGATGAAGTTCAGAAATATAAAATTGAGCAGCGTCCGGTTCCGGTCAACGATACAAAACCGCTCTGGAACAAACATCCGAATGAATGCACAGAGGACGAGTACAAAGATTTTTACAGAAAAGTATTCCAGGATTACAAGGAGCCGTTGTTCTGGATTCATTTAAATATGGACTACCCGTTTAACTTAAAAGGCATCCTTTACTTCCCGAAAATCAATATGGAATATGAGAGCATCGAAGGTAAGATCAAACTCTTCAATAATCAGGTGTTTATCGCAGATAACATTAAAGAGGTAATTCCGGAGTTCTTAATGCTCTTAAAGGGTACCATCGACTGTCCGGACCTTCCTCTCAATGTTTCCAGAAGTGCTCTTCAGAACGATGGTTTTGTAAAGAAGATCTCTGATTACATTACAAAGAAGGTTGCGGATAAACTGTCCGGTATGTGCAAGACAGACCGTGAAACATATGAGAAATACTGGGATGATATCAATCCGTTCATTAAATTTGGCTGCCTGAAAGATGAAAAATTCGCAGACAAGATGAATGATTATATTATCTTCAAGAATCTGGAAGACAAGTACCTGACATTAAAAGATTATCTTGAGATTGCAAAAGAGAAGAATCACGAAAATCAGGTGTTCTATGTGACAGATGCGAATGAGCAGAGTCAGTACATCAATATGTTCAAAGAGGCAGCGTTAGATGCTGTGTATCTGACACAGGCGATTGACAATCCGTTCATGAGCCAGTTAGAGTACAAGAACGAAGGTGTGAAATTCCAGCGCATTGATGCGGATGTGAATGATATATTCAAAGATGCTGATGTGGTGACCGATGAAGAAGTGAAAACATCCCTGAGTGAGATATTTAAAGCTGCATTAGGAATGGATCAGTTGGAAGTAAAAGTAGAGAATCTGAAAAATACAGGTCTCGCGTCCATGATCACCGTTTCCGAGGAGAGCAGACGTATCCAGGAAATGATGAAGATGTACAGTGCTCAGGGTATGGGAATGGGAGCAGATATGTTCCCGGTTTCCGAGACTCTGGTGCTCAATGCCAATAACAGCCTTGTGAAATATGTTCTGGCTCATAAAGATGGTGAACACACAGCAACGATCTGTGAGCAGCTTTATGATCTTGCGAAACTGGCACACGGAAGCCTGGATCCGGAACGTATGACAAAGTTCATCGCAAGAAGCGGAGAGATCATGATGCTCATGACAGGTGAAGAATAGGAAATATAAAGGAAACAATGATGGAACTTAGCAGACGTAAGGTAATCGTTACCTATACCATCCTGGGATTGTCCGCAAGCATACTGATGGGATTCAGTTACCTGGGTGGTACGATTTATGAAAGCGTTTACAAGTTTATAACCAGTCAGGAGGCCAGCGGATATCGCTGGCTTTCCTGGCTTTTCCAATCGCCATGGACGGATGTACTGATACAGTATTTTTTCGTTCTTGGAATTGCACACATCCCTGCGTACCTGATCCTGTGTCTGCTTCCAAAAGATCGGTCACCGCTCAGGAAACTGTCCGGAGAAGATTTTGTGATTTGTGCAGTAGCCAGCCTTGGTGTAGGATATCTGTTGAATTTTGCAGGAATTTTCATAAATGGTTATCTTGCACAGTTTACGGGAAAAGATCCGATGGAAATGAATCCGGTAGTGGAAATGGCTATGGATTTTACACCATCGATGTTGATCTATGCATGCATCGTCGGTCCGATCATGGAAGAATTGATGTTCCGTGGATTTCTGCTTAAGAGAGCCAGATTGTTTGGGGACCGAACAGCAGTTGTTTATACCGCAGTGATGTTTGGACTGATGCACGGAAACATTTCCCAGTTTCTGTATGCGACAGCGATCGGTCTGATATTCGGATATGTGGCTGTGAAAACAAACAGTATCCGATATACGATCCTGCTCCATATCGCAGTAAATTCGTTCAGTTCACTGATCGCATTTGGAGAAACGATGGCCTATGGAGCAGGCGGTGAGATTCTTTCCATGTTGTATCTGATCGGAGTGTTGCTTACGATCGTCTTCATGGTTGTTTGTGCAGTGCTCATTTTGATACGCTATGGACAATACTGGTATTTGCAATTGACGTACCACAATGGTCCACCTTCTGAACATAAGATTTTCGTATATTTAAATCCGGGATTTGCTGTATATGTTGTGATCTGTGCTGTGGAATTTTTATCCTATATATTTTTGTGATTGAGTAAGGGCTTCTTGAAGTGACAAGAGGCCCTTTTTGTTCCATTGAAAATGATTGACGGTTGAGGTTGTTGTGACTATAATAAGTAGTATTAATAACCCTATATAGTCGTTGAAAAAACGCGAAATCTAAACTAGATATTCCGGAGGTAGAAGTATGACCTACAAAATTATCGGTGACAGCTGTCTCGATCTGACAAAAGAATTAAAGCAGGATCCGCATTTTCAGATGATCCCGCTGACCCTGATGATAGAAGATAAAACCATTATTGACGATGAAACATTCAACCAGAAAGAGTTTATCCGTCTGGTAAAAGAGAGCGAGGATTATCCGAAGACTGCTTGTCCGTCTCCTGAGATGTTTAAAGAAGCATACCATTGCGATGCAGAGAATATCTTCGTCGTTACTTTATCGGGTCCTCTGAGCGGAAGTTATAACAGTGCAGTTCTGGCAAAATCTTTATATGAAGAAGAATATGGCCCTAAAAACATCTGCGTGATCAACTCCGAGTCTGCTTCCAGCGGTGAATTAAATATTGCACTTCACATCCGCGACCTTTGTGAGCAGGG
>JAZTZT010000146.1:0-10814 GCA_045637605.1 Pilosibacter sp. | reverse complement strand
ATCTGATAGAAAATCCCGTACATATCTCAAATGATAGGCTGGACGACTGAGCTTCACAAGTTTTGCGCCCTTACAGAGGTCGCAAACGTCCTTATCGCGATCGGCGTAAGGGCGAATAAAACGAAGTGAAGCAAAGGTAGTCAGCCGTATTTTGAGATAGTACGGGAATTTTCTACAGATACTTCTATTTTATTTTTACTAAATTAAATACACATTTACTGCAGTGCTCCTCGACAAGCAATCTCTACTTCGCAAAGCACTTCTCCGTCGCGGATCAGATACATTTTGTCATACAAATTGCACACCGGGCAGATGTGAACCGGAATGATCCGCACTTTATCGCCTACACGAACCTGCTCGCGGAATGCTGCGTTGTAAATGATGGCATGTTCGTCATACATATGATCAATGTAGACACCCGGATAATCCGGAAGAGTACCTTTTCCCGGTGTAGCACAGATGCCGGCTGTGCGGCTCTGCATGGTCATTCCTTTGGCACCCACATCCAAGATCACACGTTCAGCAGTCGGACGGCTGATAACGGTGGCAAGAACAGAGGCAGCGCAACGCTCCAATGTTCCGATGGCATTTCCCTGGCTTGCATCCATCAGGGCGTAGGTGCCCGGACGGAGTTCTGTAATGCCAGAAAGGATCGGGACCTGATTCATGAAGGTTGGTGTGGAACCGTAGCTGATCACTTCGCACGGGAAACCATAGTCAGCAGCCAGTTTGGCAAAATGCAGGGTGCGTTTCTGTGCTCCCACAGCGATTTCTGCACATGCTTCCACATTCTCTGCGGAATAACAGTTTCCATCGTGGGAGAACAATCCTTTCAAATGTACATGTGGGCAACGTTTGAATGTATCGAGCAAGACGAAAAAGTCATCTTCTTCGATGATACCGGAGCGGTTTTCTCCGACTTCGATCTCGATCAACACCTCAGCCGGCTTTTCTGCGTCTGCAAAGATTCTCTCTGCAGCTTCTATATGTTCCGGACAATCTACACCAAAAGAGATGGCAATGGTTTCTGCCAGTTTTCGGATGCGCCTTAGTTTCTGATCTCCGACTATTTCATTTGCAATAAAGATATCGGTTAAGCCGTGAGCAGCCATGATCTCTGCCTCTCCGGTCTTGGCAACCGCGATCCCGCAGGCACCGGCTTCCAGCTGAATCTTAGCGAGTTCCGGAGATTTGTGGGTTTTTGTATGTGGACGCAGAGCAACATGATTGCGGTCAGCGTAGTCTTGCATGAACGCCAGATTATTCATGAAAATATTATGATCGAGAAGTAATGACGGAGTGTCGAGCTCATGGAATTTCATATGTGATCTCTCCTTTAAAGTACAAAACAAATATTTCTTTTATTATAGCACAGTACGGTCTGAATAGACAGAAAGCTTTGTAAGATCAACAAAAAACTCAGTTGAATCATAATGGAAGTCAGTATATCTGAGGCTTCATGCTACAATCATCGAAACTTAAAAATGGTATATTATGTCAATTTGGAGGGGCAACATGATGGAATGGAAAAACAGGATATTTAGAACACGCAAACTGGATGAGAGGGGATATTCTCTGGTAGAATTGATGGTTGTGATCGCGATCATGGCGATTCTCGCAGCAACCGGATCCGGGATATATAAAGGATATATCGATAAAGCAAAATCAGCCACGATGTTAAACACCGGTCGTCAGATCAAGGAAGCGTTGATGATCTGTGAGACGGAATATGTGATAAGTGGTGGAAATGGGAGTGCAATGTTCTGGAGTGATGAGTTTTTGAAAGCACCGAACCATGAAGACAGCATTTTGTATCCTTATGTTGGGGACATTACAAAAGACTGTATTGACTATACACTAAAGACAGGAAAAGATAGTGACGGAAATCCGCAGATCAAAGGTTTTACATATGAAACAGATGAGTATGTGATCAAATGGAGACGTGGCGAAGAGATCACTGTAACGAAACAGACAGAGCAAAGTGAATAAATTGTTTGCACAATAAGAACAATTTTGAGAAATAGAAGAACTTTAATTTTTTTCGATTTTTCTATTGAAAAATGTCCGAAATGGCTTTATAATGTGGTCGTTTTGGGCATTTTTAAATTCAAATACAAAAGGAGAAAAATTATGGCAAATCAGAACAACAAAATGTCTCTTGCTAAAAAGATGGCGATTTCCCTGGTATGTGGTCTTGTAGCCGGTATCGCAATGCTGATGTTAAGAGAAAACCTTACAGCTAACGGTGGCGAAGCAACATGGGCAATGATCAACAACCTTCTTTTTGCTGATATTACAGCAGCAGGCAACGAGAGCGCACTTGGTATTTTCTACTTAGTAGGTCAGATGTTCGTTCGTGCATTACAGTTAGTAATCGTACCGATGGTATTCACATCCATCACACTTGCAATCGGTAAGATTACAGATACAAAGAAACTTGGAAGAATTTCCGTTAAGACAATCGGTGGCTTCCTTGCATGTTCCTTCTTTGCTCTTTTACTTGCTTGTGTAGCAGGTCATTTAGCATATAAAGCAGGTTTCTTCGCACTTGCTGAGACAGGTCTTGAAGGTGCAGCCGGTAAATCCGGTTCCAACCCGTTAGGCGTTGTACTGAACGCAGTACCGTCCAACATTATGTCCACATTCTCTTCTAACTCCGCAGTACTTGCGATCGTATTCATCGCAGTTGCACTTGGTCTTTCCATGAACCATCTCGGTGATGAGAGAACAGCGACATTAAAGAAACTCCTTCAGGAGATCAACGATGTTGTAGTTGTATTCTTAAACTATGTAGTAGTAAAGTTCAGCCCGGTATCATTATTCATGCTCCTTACAAGAACATTTGCTTCCTCCGGTATCAACCTCTTAAAACCGGCTCTTGCTTACGTAGTACTTACAGTAATCCTGCTGTTAGTATTCCTCTTCATCGTTTACCCGGTGTTCGTAGCGATCACAGCAAAAGTTAGCCCGGTTAAGTTTGCACAGAAGATCACAAAAGTAGCTATCTTCGGCTTCTCCACATCTTCTTCCGCAGCAACACTTCCGCTGAACATTAAGACAACAACAGAGGAACTTGGTGTAGATGATACAATCGCTTCCTTCGTTCTTCCGCTTGGTATGACAGTTAACATGAACGGTACAGCGATTATGCAGGTAATTGCTACACTCTTCATCGCTGGCTGTGCAGGTTACGAAGTAACATTCATTCAGTTAGTAGTTATTGCTATGTTAGCACTGATCGCTTCTGCTGGTACACCGGCTGCTCCGGGTGCTGGTGCGATCATCCTCTTCACAATCCTTTCCGGTCTTGGATATGTAAACGAGGGTGCTCTTATGGCATACAGCTTAATCCTTGCGATCAACCGTCCGATCGAGATGTTAGTAACAGCTCTGAACGTAGTTGGTGACTCCGCTACATCAGTATACGTTGCTAAGTCCGAAGGTCTGTTAGACGAGAAGAAATATAACGCATAATACCAACTCTGGTTAGGGGATAGAAAAAGGGGGCTGGGATCCTGAAAGACGTATGTCTGGAAGGTCCTGGCTCCTTTGAGATTTGGAGATCATGATGAAACTTTATTTTGCGCCGATGGAAGGCATTACCACTTATATTTATAGAAATCTTCACCACAAGCATTATGGTGGAATTGAGAAATACTATGCACCGTTCGTTTCTCCGGGACCGGATCAGGGGCTGAGCCTGAAAGAAGCGAAGGACGTTATTCCGGAGAAAAATCAGGGAATTCCAATGATCCCTCAGATCATGACGAACCGTTCTGTGGATTTTATCAAAGCCTGCCAGGTGATGCAGAACTTTGGATATAAAGAGCTGAATTACAATCTGGGCTGTCCGTCGGGAACCGTGGTTTCTAAGAGAAAAGGATCCGGTTTTCTGGCACATACAGATGAGCTCAATCGTTTCCTGGAGGAAGTGTTCAATGATCCGCTGGTAGTAAATAGGGAAGTGGAGATTTCTGTTAAGACAAGAGCCGGCACCCATAGCCATGAGGAGTGGCCGAGATTGATGGAAATCTACAATCAGTATCCGATGAAGGAACTGATCATTCATCCGCGTATCCGACAGGATTTTTATAAGAACACACCGAATCTGGATTGTTTTGCACATGCAGTGGAGATCAGTAAGATCCCGTTGGTATTCAACGGAGATATCTTCCGTGTGCCGGAATTCCTGGCATTTGTGGAACGGTTCCCGCAGATTGATACGATCATGCTGGGACGCGGTATTATTCGCAATCCGGAGCTTGCAGAGCAGATACAGAAACTGTATGATCCGGCGAATGGTGAACTTTCTGAATCCGCAAAGGCATCTGCAGTAGCAGATCAGTTTGACAGGGCTACATTCCGTGCATTCCATGATGATCTGATTGAAGCGTACACCGAGTACATGTACGGTGAGAAACCAGTATTATATAAGATGAAGGAACTGTGGTTCTATATGATGTCCATGTTCCCGGAGAATGAAAAATTATATAAGAAGATCATGAAGACCAACCGTTTAGATGAATACCGCGGTTATATGGATGAGCTGTTCTCTTAGGAGAGCGGCTCATTTTCTTGGATTGACAAGAAAAATACCAAGGGGTATACTTAAATCATTAAAAACGAACAAATGGTCGATTGGGGAATACCTATGAATTTATTTGATTATATGAGAAGCAACACCATGGAGAAGGAATCTCCGCTTGCCTCACGGATGCGTCCGGTCACTCTGGATGAAGTGGTTGGCCAGAAACATATTATTGGAAAAGACAAACTCCTATATCGTGCGATCAAAGCAGATAAGCTGGGGTCTGTGATCTTTTATGGACCTCCGGGAACAGGAAAGACGACTCTTGCCAAGGTCATTGCCAACACCACCAGTGCACGCTTTGAGCAGATCAATGCGACGGTGGCGGGAAAGAAAGACATGGAAGAGATTGTCAAGAATGCGAAAGATTGCATCGGAATGTATGGTCAGAAGACGATCCTGTTTGTCGATGAGATTCACCGTTTTAATAAGAGCCAGCAGGACTACCTTCTTCCGTTTGTGGAGGACGGAACGGTGACGCTGATTGGTGCGACTACGGAGAACCCTTATTTTGAAGTGAATAATGCGTTATTGTCCAGATCTCGAATCTTTGAACTGAAGTCGTTGGAGAAGCAGGATATCAAGGAATTGGTGCTCCGAGCCGTTTATGATGAACAAAAAGGCATGGGTGCATATGGTGCGGATATTACGGACGAGGCGGCAGAATTCCTTGCGGATGTGGCCAATGGAGATGCGCGTGCGGCATTAAATGCGGTGGAGCTCGGTGTGCTGACGACAGAACCGGGAGTGGATGGAAAGATCCATATTACCATTGATGTGGCTGCAGAGTGCATCCAGAAGCGTGCGGTTCGTTACGACCGGGATGGAGACAATCACTACGATACGATTTCTGCGTTTATTAAGAGTATGCGAGGTTCCGATCCGGATGCGGCACTTTATTATCTTGCGCGAATGCTGTATGCAGGCGAAGATGTGAAATTTATCGCCAGACGAATCATGATCTGTGCATCGGAAGATGTGGGAAATGCTGATCCGATGGCGCTGACGGTGGCAGTTAGTGCGGCTCAGGCAGTGGAACGTGTCGGTATGCCGGAAAGCCAGATCATTTTGGCACAGGCGGTTACTTATGTGGCGACAGCACCGAAGAGCAACGCGGCTTGCAATGGTATTTTTGCTGCGATGGATGCGGTAAAGAATCGCAAGACTCCTCCGGTTCCGACTCATTTGCAGGATAAGCATTACAAGGGCGCAGAAAAACTGGGCCATGGCCTTGGTTATAAATATGCTCACGACTATCGGAATCATTACGTGAAGCAGCAGTATCTTCCGGACGGACTGGAACAGGAGCAGTTCTATTATCCGACCGAGATGGGATATGAAAAGCAGATCAACGCTCACATGGCGTGGATCCGTGAAGAGGCAGAAGAATAATTTCAAAATAACCCTTTCCAAAAACTTTGGAAAGGGTTATAATATTCAGTAGTTATATTTGTAATTCTGTTTTCTACATTCTTTTCAAGAATCTTGAAACTTTCCAATGATGATAAACAACATAAAAGGAGTGCTTATATGCGAGATAAATTGGAAACGTTACCGTTAATGCAGTTACGTGAACTGGCAAAGAGCCAGGGAATTAAAAACATTACCGTTTTGAGAAAATCGGAGTTGATCGATAAACTGTGTGAGGCAGCAGAAGAAACAGCAGTGCAGCCGGCTCCGGTTTCTGAGACACCGGTACAGGCAGCACAGCCGGTTGTGACATCCCAGCAGGGAACCGAACAACAGCCACAGAGAACGTATTATACACGTACCAACAATCAGCAAGGTTATCAGCCGCGTACTTATGAGCGAAATCAGGGTGAGAGAGCCCCGGTATCTGCGGACCCGAAATCCGACCTTCAGGATCTGGATTCTGGTATTGAAGCAAATGGTATTTTGGAAGTTATGCCTGATGGATTTGGTTTCATTCGTTGTGAGAACTTTCTTCCGGGTGAAAATGACGTATATGTGGCACCGTCTCAGATTCGCCGTTTCAATATGAAAACAGGCGATATTATCCGTGGAAGCCGCAGAGTGAAAACTGCCACAGAGAAATTTGCCGCATTATTATATATAACAACCATCAATGGTTATCCGGTTCAGATGGCAGAGCGCCGTCCGAACTTCGAAGATCTGACACCGATCTTCCCGGATGAGAGATTAAATCTGGAAGTGCATGGCGAGAAGAATACAACTGCCATGCGTGTGATGGATCTTCTGGCTCCGATCGGTAAAGGTCAGCGTGGAATGATCGTATCTCCGCCGAAGGCAGGTAAGACAACCCTGTTAAAACAGGTTGCAAAGGCGATCACACGCAATTATCCGGACATGCACTTGATCATTCTGTTGATCGATGAGCGTCCGGAGGAAGTTACAGACATCAAAGAATCTGTAATTGGACCGAATGTTGAAGTGATCTATTCCACATTCGATGAGCTTCCGGATCGTCACAAACGTGTATCCGAGATGGTAATCGAGCGTGCGAAACGTCTCGTGGAGCATGGACGCGACGTTATGATCCTGTTAGACAGTATTACACGTCTGGCCCGAGCGTACAATATGGTGGTGGCGCCGAGTGGTCGTACTCTTTCCGGTGGTCTCGATCCGGCTGCGCTTCATATGCCAAAGCGTTTCTTTGGCGCTGCCCGTAACATGAGAGAGGGCGGAAGCCTGACGATCCTTGCGACAGCGCTGGTAGATACAGGAAGCCGTATGGATGATGTTGTATACGAGGAGTTCAAGGGTACCGGCAATATGGAACTGGTGCTTGACAGAAAGCTTTCTGAGAAATGAATTTTCCCGGCGATCGATATTTTAAAATCCGGTACTCGTCGAGACGACCTTCTTCTTACGAAGGAAGAAGCAGAGGCTGTGGACAGCGTGAGAAAGGCAACCAACTCCCTGAAACCGGAGGAATCTGTGGAGAAGGTGCTGGATCTGTTTGCAAGAACAAAAACCAACCGCGAATTCGTGGATATGGCTAAAAAAATGAAGTTTTTCTAGGAATGACATAAAATAAGACCGGGCGGGATCTTGTTTCCGCCCGGCCATACGGAGGAGTTTTAGAAGTATGGAGACAAAAGTACAAGAGACAAAGAAAATTGGATTTTGGGGCGGAGATAAGGAGGGATACCGTACTGCATTTCATATGGCATGGCCTGCAGTTATGGAGTCTTTTTTTATTTCTTTTGCCGGAATGGTAGATTCCTGGATGGTTAGTTCCCTGGGAGCATCCTCAGTGGCAGCCGTCGGATTGACGACACAGCCGAAATTTATTGGATTGTGCATTTTCATGGCTATGAATGTGTCGGTATCGGCACTGGTCGCACGAAGACGAGGTGAAAAAGACCGCTACGGAGCGAACCAGGTTCTGTTAATGGCCTTTGCTTTTGTGTTGGCCATGGGAGCAATCGTCAGTATGGCAGCGGTAGCTTTTGCTGATCCGATCATTCGGTTCTGTGGTTCTCAGCCGGATACGCATGATGATGCGGTTCTTTACTACAGGATCATCATGGGTGGTATGATGTTCAATATCATTTCCATGGCAATCAATGCAGCTCAGCGTGGTTCCGGCAACACGAAGATCGCGATGAGAACCAACGTAACTTCCAACATCGTCAATATGATCGGTAACTATCTGCTGATCGGCGGTAATTTCGGATTTCCGGCTCTTGGTATCACGGGTGCTGCATTGGCAACTGTCTTTGGTACCGTTGTAGCCTGTGGAATGAGCATTATTTCCATTCTCCCGAAGGACAACTTTGTCAGCCTTCCGTACATCTTAAAGGAGAAAGTGAAGATCACACTGGCTCCGGTAAAAAACATGCTGCATATCGGATCCAGCGTGTTCGTGGAGCAGATTTTTGTGCGAATCGGTTTCCTTACAGTCTCTATGATGGTTGCAAAACTCGGTACAGAGGCGTTTGCAGCACATCAGGTCGGTATGAATGTCATGAGCCTGTCCTTCTCCTTTGGTGATGGTATGCAGGTGGCAGCAGTAGCACTTTGTGGTCGAAGCCTTGGTGAAGGAAGAGCTGAACTTGCCAAAGTTTACGGAACCATCTGTCAGAGAATCGGAAATATGATCTCCATCGTATTGGCCTGTATTTATCTGGTGCTGGGAGAATGGTACTTCGGAATGTTCTTTGAAGAAGCACACATCATTGCGATAGGTGTAGATATCATGCGTGTGTTGACGATCATCGTTCTGCTCCAGATTTCTCAGGTTATTTACATGGGATGTCTGCGTGGTGCAGGAGATGTGAAGTTTACAGCAATGGCTTCTACGCTTAGTATTACGTTTGTTCGACCGATTTTCTCTTATTTATTCTGTTATGCAATGGGATTTGGCGTAATCGGAATCTGGTATGGTGTCGTTCTTGATCAGTTTACAAGATTTGTGCTGACACAGTGGAGATTTAAGAGTGAGAAATGGATGAAGATCAAGATTTAGAGTAATGGGGTGAAATGCCTATGAAGATGAAGATTTGTCCGTGTTGTGATCAACCAATAAAGGGAATCTATTGTAAAGGCTGCAGAAAGATTGTCCTAAATCCGGTAGAGCAGGATATCAGATACTATCTCAATACGCGCCATCCTGAGTTTGAGCATGATTGTACCTATCATGATGATGGCGTGAAAATGAGCACTTCTGATAGGGTTCGCAGTTCTCAGCATGCGATGAGCTCAAATGAGATCGAGGCAAAGAAAGCGGAGATCAAGGCAAGGATGCTGCAACGGAAGCAGGAGAATCAGAGCGATTTTGGGACGATTCGGAAGCAATCTGTAAGTCCGACGATGACAGGGACAAAAAACAGCAGAAGTGCTGAGATGAATCGCAAAAGGATAATTGCTGTCGTTACTGCAGCGATTGCAATATTCATGCTTCTCTTTACGTTTATCATGATCGGTGTCATCAATACGATGAATGATGCGATCTATGGAGACTGGGGAGAACCGATTCCGGAACCAATGGCAGCCATTCCTGCACCTGAGGCACCGATGATCGAAGCTCCTAGTCCGGATATTGAGTATTATTACGAACTTCCTGTTCCTGCAGAAGCCGACTCTGGTGAGATGGAGGAGTGGGAAATGACGGATGATGAGGTTCGTGAACTTGGAGTGGCCTGCAATGGTTTTGGACATTTTCCGATGATATTGGATGATGTGAACGAAGTTTTGTTTGAATGTATCCAAGATGCAGGATATGGCTGGTCTATGAGTGCATACAGCTACAACCAGTTTATGGATGAATATACCTGGTATGAAACGGTATATGAACTCACGATCCGAAATGCAGATGAGTACGCCGGATTCCTGAATATCAACGTGGACACTGCAACAGGAGAGATCCACGGAATGGAACTGTACACGGAGTATGAGAAGGGATTCTTTGAGGTGGCGGATATTGCCGTGAAGTTCCTTGAGAAAGTCGGTGCAGCAGAGAATCTGCCTGACGGAACTGAATTTTTCGAAACCGCGTACAAGAATCAGGGGGATGCAGGTGTGTGTCTGTAAAATGGACTTGAGGTCGTATGCAATATTCCTGATGATGGTTATGATGTCTTCCGGATGGAAATCTATGCGCCGGGATATTACACAGTTGTGGAATAAAGTGTGTATTTAATTGAGGAAATGTTTTTTAAAAAGAGCATTTCCTCTTTTTGATCATTCACATATGCAATATTCTGCAAACAAGCTGCGTTTCCGAATTTTGTACGTCCATCTATTATCAACCGCTCTCGACCAACTCAGCCCTGACGGGCTTCAGACAAGTCTCCGCGGTTGAAATTAGTCCGTACAAAATTTTCGGAAGCCTTGCTAATGTTAGCAGAATACAGCATATGGAATTGAACAAAGAGTAGAAATGCACAATTGCAGTATTTAGGTTTAGAAAAATAAAAAAGTATCTGATAGAAAATCCCGTACATATCTCAAATAATAGGCTGGACGACTGAGCTTCACAAGTTTTGCGCCCTTACAGAGGTCGCAAACGTCCTTATCGCGATTGGCGTAAGGGCGAATAAAACGCTGTGAAGCAAAGGTAGTCAGCCGTTTTTTGAGATAGTACGGGATTTTCTACAGATACTTCTATTTTATTTTTACTAAGCTAAATACACACTTAATATGGCATCTCCGTATGCGCCATCGCAGCTGCAAGTGCAACCGCGGAGAAACCGATCAATACGATCACCGGAAGTGTGATCGGTAAAAAGATCAATAAGCC
>JAZTZT010000145.1:0-12176 GCA_045637605.1 Pilosibacter sp. | reverse complement strand
ATACATTGCAGAGAAGATGGGCTTAGAGCTTGAGATCAAGGCAATGGAATTCTCCGCGATCCAGCAGGCTGTTAACTCCGGTACAATCGACTGTGGTATCTCCGGTTTCGCTTACACAGCAGAGCGTGCTGAGAACTATGCGACATCCATCCTTTACAACGTGGTTGCTGAAGATGAAGGTCATACATTAGTAGTTAAGAAGGGTGAAGGCGCTAATTATGACGAAGCATCCGATTTCTCTGGTAAGAAAGTTCTTGGACAGAATGCTTCCTTACAGCAGTCTTTAATTATGGAACAGCTTCCGGCAGATATTAGCTTCCAGCCGGTAACAACTGTTACTGACGGTGTCCTGATGATCATCAACGATAAAGCAGATGCCCTTGCAGTATCCCACGACAATGGTGAAATGCTCATCGCAGCTTATCCGCAAATCGAAATGACAACATACAAATTTGATCACCTTGATGATGGCAACATCATCCTTATGAAGAAAGGTGAAGATGAGCTTGTTGAAGCGATCAACGAAGTTCTCACAGAGATCAACGAATCCGGTATCTATGAGCAGTGGACAGAGGAAGCTCAGGCACTTGCAGAGTCTCTTGGTATTGAATAATATCTTATTGTGAAAAGATACCTGAAAGTGAAAGATAAGGCATCGGTCTTCCCAGAGTTGCATGGGGAAGACCTTTGTCTGCTATATGAAACATAAAATGAAAGGAGAATTCCCGTATGGAATTTTTTAGCGTAATGGCCCAGGTATGGTCCAAGTACAGCCACCTGTTCTTGCATGGTCTTTGGATGACTGTGTATATGGGCTTACTGACTGTAGCGATCAGTACTGTAACAGGTTCTCTCCTGGCTCTGCTTCGTCGCAGTTCCTTCAAGCCGATCCAGTGGCTCGTAACTGCATACGTAGAGGTTATCCGTGGTACACCGATCCTCTTACAGTTATATTTCTTCTACTTCATGCTTCCGGGCTGGCTCCCGTTCTTAGAGCTCAGCGAGTTCACCTGTGTACTGGTAGCATGTTGTGTAAACTCTACAGCTTACGTTTGTGAGATCGTTCGTGCAGGTATCCAGGCCGTTGATATCGGTCAGACAGAGGCGGCTCGTTCCCTCGGTCTTAACAGCACACAGACTATGATCCACATTGTTATTCCGCAGGCCGTTAAGAATATCCTGCCGGCTCTTTGTAATGAGTTCATTGCGATCGTGAAAGAGACATCCCTGGCTTCCACATTCTTCATCGGCGAGCTTATGACTCAGTTCAAGACTATCAATGGTATTACATACCGTGTACTTGAGCCGTTGACAATCGTAGGTATTATCTACTTCTTATTAACATTTATTTTATCCAAGCTGATTGCTGTATTAGAGAGGAGGTTGAATGCAAGTGAGCGCTAATGGCAACGAAATTATCCGCGTAGAAGACTTACACAAGTCTTTTGGCAGCCTTCATGTATTAAAAGGCGTTACCGAGCATATCTCCAAAGGTGAAGTAGTATCCGTGATCGGACCGTCCGGCGGTGGTAAGAGTACATTCTTACGTTGCTTAAACCTTCTGGAAGTACCGAACTCCGGTCACATTTATTTTAATGACGTAGACATCACTGCAAAGAACGTTGATATCAATATCCACCGTCAGAAAATGGGTATGGTATTCCAGCATTTCAATGTATTCAATAACTTAACCGTTGGTAAAAATATTACACTTGCACCGGTACTTCTGAAAAAGAAGACACAGGCAGAAGCTGACGAGATGGCAAAGGAACTTCTGAACCGAGTTGGTCTGTACGATAAGATCAACCAGTATCCGAAGAAATTATCCGGTGGTCAGAAGCAGCGTCTTGCGATTGTTCGTGCCCTTGCTATGGAGCCGGAAGTAATGCTCTTCGATGAGCCGACATCTGCACTTGACCCGGAGATGGTAGGCGAAGTTCTCTTCGTTATCAAAGATCTGGTAAAGAGTGGTATGACAACTGTAATCGTTACCCACGAGATGGGCTTTGCAAAAGAGATTTCCGACCGTGTATTCTTCATGGACGGAGGTATCATTGCAGAGAAAGGTACTCCGGATGAGGTGTTTAACCATCCGCAGAACCCGCGTACAAAAGAGTTCCTGAGTAAGGTATTATACTAATCAATACTGAAAAAGAATGAATGAGCACCGGAGACTTGCGAGAGGTTCCGGTGCTTTATGTATTTTAAATGTTTGTTTTGGAGGTAATTATTATGACAGAGACAAAGAAACAGGTTCTTGGCTACATTGACGAGAAATCTGATGTGATCATCGATACTTCTGACAAGATTTGGGAATTTGCCGAGCTTTCTTTAAGAGAGTTCAAGTCCGGTGAATTATATGCAAAGGTTCTGAAAGAGGAAGGCTTTGAGGTTCAGCATCCGTTCTGTAATATCGAGACTGCATTCCGTGCTTCCTTTGGTTCCGGTAAACCTGTGATCGGTATCCTTGCTGAGTATGATGCTTTAACCGGCCTTTCTCAGGTGTCCGGTTCTGTTGAGCGTAAAGAACTGGTTGCAAACGGAAATGGTCACGGTTGTGGTCATAATCTCCTTGGTGCAGGTGCTATGGCAGCTGCATTTGCGGTAAAGAAATACCTCGAGGGTAAAGGCGAAGGTAATGGTACAGTGATTCTTTATGGATGTCCGGGTGAGGAAGGTTCTGCGACTAAAGCATTTATGGCTCGTGATGGTGTGTTTAAAGAGTGTGACGCAGCACTGACCTGGCATCCGGGTAATACAAACCAGGTAACAAGCGGTACATGCAACACATGTATTCAATCCGAGTATAAATTCACAGGCGTTGCATCCCACGGAGCAGGTGCTCCGGAGAAGGGACGCTCCGCTCTCGATGCAGTAGAACTTATGAACATCGGTGTTCAGTTCCTTCGTGAACATATGCCGGATGGTGCCAGAATCCATTATTCCATTACAGATGCAGGCGGAGATTCTCCGAACGTGGTACAGCCGAGAGCACAGGTTCTCTACATGGTTCGTTCTGTATGGGCAAAAGACGCATTAGAGCTTCAGAGAAGAGTTGATACGATCGCTCAGGCGGCTGCTATGATGACAGAGACAAAGATGGAGAAGAAGTTTATTGACGGATGTTCTAATACAGTTCCGAACAAAGTTCTTGAGTCCTTACTTTGGGATAATTTCAATGAAGTAGAGCTTCCGACTTACACAGAGGAAGAAATCGAGTTTGCAAAAGAAATCAATGAATCTGTTGAGATGAAGCCAACAGCACTTCCGGGTGCAGCAACTGACGAGAGTCAGGAAATCTGGGAGTTCGTAGACAAAGCTTCTGAGCACGGTACAGTGCCGATCAACAACTTCCTGATCCCGTACTTCTACTCTGAGAAGGCACGCCACGGTTCTACAGACGTAGGTGACTGCAGCTGGCTTGTTCCGACAGCACAGATCAACACAGCAACATGGCCGGCATGGACCCCGGGTCACTCCTGGCAGAATGTTTCCTGTGGTCATACTTCTATTTCTCACAAAGCAACTCTGCTTGCAGGTAAGGTTATCGCTGCAACAGCGATTGATCTGATCGAGAAACCGGATGTATTACAGGCGGCGAAAGCGGAGTACGAAGCGAAAATGAAACGCTACGGTGGATATTTCTGTCCGGTACCGGCTGATGCAATTCCGGCAGTTCCGGGTGAAAAAATGTAAATATTATGATGATAAGCAGAAAGCCCCTTTTGATAAGGGGCTTTCGTTTTTTAGTTGACCTTTCACACTTCAGCGTATAAAATAGAAACTAGGTGAAAGTAAAATGTTTGTGCACGATTATTTTTGGAAATACTATGGCAAAGGAATGTGTTCATATGGAGAAGCAAAAGTACAATATTATCGTCCTTGATCTGGACGGAACCCTGACCAATCGCGATAAGGTTATCACTCCGCGTACAAAAGCATCGCTTATGGAAGCACAGAAACGCGGAAAGAAAGTTGTGTTAGCTTCCGGTCGACCGACTCCGGGTGTGACTCCTCTTGCAGAAGAACTATGTCTGAAAGATTACGGCGGCTATATCTTATCATTCAATGGTGGGATCATCATGAACTGTCAGACAAAAGAAGTTCTCTTTTCAAAACTTCTTCCGGTAGAGGCCAACCAAAAGATCATAGAACTGGCGGAAGAACATCGAGTGGATTTTTTGACTTATGAGGGAGATCATATTATTACCAACAATAAAGAGAACCAATATGGTCAAAAAGAGAGTTGGATCACCCATATGCCTCTGGTAGAAGTAGAGGATACCAAATCGTATCTAAATTTTCAGGTTCCGAAATTCCTGATGTTAGACGATGGAGACTATCTTGCACTTGTAGAACCGCGAGTAAAAGCAGCGCTGGGTAAGAATTTCAGTGTTTACCGATCAGAACCGTTTTTCCTGGAAGTCCTTCCAAAAGGAATCGATAAAGCCCAGAGTTTAGCTCGTCTTCTTGAGGTGATCGGTATGACACGCGAAGAGATGATCGCTTGTGGTGACGGATACAATGACCTTTCCATGATCGAATTTGCAGGCCTCGGTGTTGCCATGGAAAATGCGGTTCTTCCGGTCCGAAAGATCGCAGATTACATCACAGACTCCAATAATGATGACGGAGTCGGAAAAGTTGTAGAAAAATTCATGCTTTGCGATTAAAGTACTAGACGAAAACACTTTAGTGTGTTAAAATATGAAAAGCATAACGAGTTAGCGTTGCAAAACATAAAAGTAAAATAACATCAAAGGGGAAAACAGACATGAATAAAAAAATCAAGACTGAAGCAGTAGACCATCTTTTTGAGGCAATCCTAACATTAAAATCTCCGGAAGAGTGCTATGCGTTCTTTGAGGATGTTTGCACAGTAAATGAATTATTATCTTTATCCCAGAGATATGAAGTTGCCAAAATGTTGAGAGAGAAGAAAACATATCTCGATATTGCAGAGCGCACAGGTGCATCCACTGCTACGATCAGCCGTGTAAATCGTTCTTTAAACTATGGTAACGATGGTTACGATATGGTTTTCAAGCGTCTTGGTTATCAGAACGAAGAAAAATAAGAAAATTAATATTAGAAAACTGAATAATAAGCAAACAGAAAACGAAAACCGCTGCCGAAAACGACAGCGGTTTTTCTTATTTTTTCTTACTTGGTGGATTTTCAATGCGAAGCTCATCACAAAGCTGCTCGATCATACGCTTTTTCAGGTACACATCAAATGCCAGTTCACAGATAAATGCAAAGAGCTGCAGATCTTCTCTGGACTGCTCGTCCTCAACCTGCTGGAATGTTTTTCCTGCGGCTCTGAATTTCTGCTTTACATCGCGCATCAGATTGATCATCTGCTGATGTTCGAGGGTAAAGACTTCTGTGTAAATGTCTACCAGCGGAAGCTGTTCCTCGCCAAAATGATTTTCTGTGATATAGGAAAGGATCGTCTCGATATCATTGAAACTCAGCAAATTTTTAAAGTAGTAAATAAATACCAGAAGGATCATGTGCTCCTGAGTATATTTCTTTTTGACCGGAGACGGAAGAAGGTTGTTCTTCGCATAGTTGTTGATCATCGTTTTTGTGAGGATCTTATCGTCATCGTAACGCTTCATCGCGCCAAGATGACTCTCCATAAACGTTGTGACCTGATCCATATATAAATCGATATTCGGAATATCTTTTACATCAATATAATCCAGTTTACGCAGCAGGTCGAAGAGCTGCTCTAAACGTTCGTCATTGGTTTTCATATAGAAAAACTCCTTTCAATCTACTCTATTATATAGTTTTTGAAACCGTATGGCAAGTAGGAAAAATTATTTTAAACAAGAATATATGTTCGAATCTATTGGACAGGATCGATTGAATCTGTTATAATAAAAATCTGACAAATAAGGAAAATTTGAAGTTTTAGTGATAAGGGGAATGGTAGATGAATCGTTTGCATACATTAAATCCGATGCAGCAGGAAGCTGTTTTACATACAGAGGGACCTCTTTTGATCTTAGCCGGTGCCGGTTCCGGAAAGACGAGAGCCCTGACTCACAGGGTTGCTTATTTAATAGAAGAAAAGGGCGTGGCACCGTGGAACATTCTGGCGATCACGTTTACCAATAAGGCTGCAGGGGAGATGCGCGAGCGTGTCAACAGTCTCGTGGAATATGGTGCAGACAGTGTTTGGGTCAGCACATTCCACTCGCTTTGTGTACGTATTTTACGCAGATTTATTGAAAATCTGGGTTATGATTCCAGTTTCTCTATTTATGATACTGACGACCAGAAGACATTGATGAAGCAGATCTTCAAAAACCTGGATGTGAATACAAAACAATACAAAGAGCGTGGAGTATTGGGGATTATTTCAGCAGCGAAGAATGAACTGATCGGTCCGGATGAATTTGCGATGAATGCCAGGATTAGTGGAACATTCCGTGATCAGAAGATCGCAGAGTTATATCGTGAGTATCAGACCCAATTAAAAAAGAACAATGCACTGGATTTCGATGATCTTCTCGTGAAAACTGTAGAGCTGTTTGAGAACAATCCTGAGATTCTGGATTATTATCAGGAGAAATTCCGATATATTATCGTAGATGAGTATCAGGACACCAATACGGCCCAGTTCAAATTGGTAAGCCAGCTGGCAAAGAAGTATGGAAATATTTGTGTTGTCGGTGACGATGATCAGTCGATCTACAGCTTCCGCGGAGCCAATATCCGAAATATTTTGAATTTTGAGGAGACATTTCCTGGGGCGAGGGTGATCAAACTGGAGCAGAATTACCGCTCCACCAGAACTATTCTAAATGCGGCTAACGGTGTGATCCGAAATAACTCCGGAAGAAAAGACAAAACGTTATGGACGGAGAATCCGGAAGGAAGTCGCGTCCGTGTCAAGATTTTTGATACGGCATATGATGAGGCCGAGGGGATTGTAAAGGATATGATCAAACAGGGTGGAACCTGGAAAGATTATGCGATCCTGTACAGAACCAATGCCCAGTCACGTATCATTGAGGAAAAATGTATCGCATATAATGTACCTTACAGACTGGTGGGCGGTGTAAACTTCTATCAGAGAAAAGAGATCAAAGATATCCTTGCATATTTAAAAACCATTGCAAACGGACGCGATGACCTGGCAGTACAGAGGATTATCAACGTTCCGAAACGAGGAATCGGTGCCACGACGATTGGTAAGATCAACTTATTTGCCATGGAACATGATATGAATTTCTACGATACACTTCTTCGGATCGCAGCTGTTCCGGGTATCGGAAAGACAACTGCGAAAATTGACAAATTTACAGATGAGATTGGTCGCTTCCGTCGAATGCTAAGAGATGGGGAATCGATTCAGGATGTGATTGAAGAAATCCTTTCCTCTACCGGATATAAAGAAGAGCTGCGGGAAGAGGGCGAGGTCGAAGCGGAAACACGACTTCAGAATATCGATGAACTTGTCAGTAAAGCGGTTTCCTACTGGGAAGACGTGGATGAACCGTCTCTGGATGGATTCTTAGAAGAAGTAGCATTAGTAGCAGACATTGACAGTATGGATGAGTCTGAAGATCGTGTGATCCTGATGACTCTTCATGCTGCTAAGGGTTTGGAGTTCCCGAAGGTCTATCTGACTGGTATGGAAGAAGGATTGTTTCCAAGTATGATGGCGATGCAGGAAAACCCGGAATCCCTGGAAGAGGAACGCAGACTTTGTTATGTTGGAATCACTCGCGCTGAACAGGCGTTGATGCTGACGGCAGCCAGACAGCGTATGATCAAAGGAGAGACCAGATACGAAAAACCGAGTCGTTTCCTGCAGGAACTTCCGGAAGAGTTTGTGGAACGACTGGAACAGGAGAACTCCATTTACACCAGACGTCGTGTGCAGAGCGAATATGAGGATGGAGACCTTCCGTGGAATAATCGTTCAGAGGGAATCAGCTTGTTCGGTCAAAAGAGCAGTGCATACTCTTCAAAAACTGTAAAAACGGCACCGGAAAAACCGTCTTACGGAAGTGTATACAAGATTCAAAAATCAAGCACACTGGACTATGGTCCTGGTGATCGTGTCAATCATATGCGTTTTGGAAACGGTACGGTAAAGAGTATTGTGGACGGAGGAAAAGATTACGAAGTAACCGTAGAATTTGATACGATGGGTGTCAGAAAGATGTTTGCTTCGTTTGCAAAATTGAAAAAAGTTTAATATTTTGTAAAATACTATGATAAAGTTAAAAAATAGGATAGTAAAAAACTGAAAAAAATGTTATACTGTTTCAAAGGAATGCTATTTTCCGATTTTAAGATCTAGAAAGGATGCGTGGGATATGAACAGATTTGATTTTAGTAAGTTTGATATGATGGGCAAAGACGCTGTAGCAAAGATGGAAGAAATGATCAATCTTTCCAGACTGAATGATTTCCTGAACAAAAAGGAAGAGGAAGAAAAGCAGAAAAATTGTATCCTCTGGATCCTTGCGATCATCGGTGCGGTAGCAGCGGTTGCAGCCATTGCGTATGCAGTGTATCGATTCTTTACACCGGATTATCTGGAAGATTTTGAAGATGATTTCTTCGAGGATGAGTTTGATGATGATTTCTTTGAGGATGAAGAGATCGAGCCGGCTCCGGCAAAAACAGAGACAAAAGAAGTATAAGATTGAGATTAGTAAACTGCGGCAGAAGAGATTCAGCCGCAGTTTTTGTTTTTTAGTGTTAGTGATTTAATTAATGGTCACACGAAAAACTTTTTTTCTATGCCTAAGATAGAGGTGAATGTTAAATAAAATAAGGATTTTTCCTTGATTTTTAAGGAAAAATGTACCTTAAAAAATACGAAGATACAATTTATTTGGGCTATACTTTTTTGGAAATATCTTGTATAATTATGGCAACTTAATTGTTAACGCTTTTCACCAGGGTTGAAGTCTGCCCAGATTTCGCCCAGATGTATGGCAACAAAAAAGAAAAGAGGTTATGCAAAATGGCTATGATCAACTTAGAGAACTATGGTATTCTCGGCGCGACAGAAATCGTTCACAATCCGTCCTACGAATTATTATTCGAAGAGGAGATGAAGAGCGATTTAGAAGGCTATGAAAAAGCACAGTTAACAGAGCTTGGTGCTGTTAACGTAATGACAGGTATCTACACTGGTCGTTCTCCGAAAGACAAATACATCGTTATGGATGAGAATTCCAAAGACACAGTTTGGTGGACATCCGACGAGTATAAGAACGACAACCACCCGATCAACGAAGATGTATGGGCAGAGTTAAAAGGTCTTGCACAGAAGCAGCTTTCCGGCAAGAGACTGTTCGTTGTAGATGCTTTCTGCGGTTCCAACAAGGACACAAGACTTGCTGTACGTTTTGTGATGGAAGTAGCTTGGCAGGCACACTTTGTAACAAATATGTTCATTAAACCGTCTGCAGAAGAGCTTGAAAACTTCACACCGGATTTCGTAGTTTACTGCGCATCCAAGGCGAAAGTTGAAAACTACAAAGAGTTAGGTCTTAACTCTGAGACTGCTGTTGCATTTAATGTAACAAGCAAAGAGCAGGTTATCCTTAACACATGGTACGGCGGCGAGATGAAGAAGGGTCTCTTCTCCATGATGAACTACTTCCTCCCGTTAAAGGGTATCGCTTCCATGCACTGCTCTGCAAACGCTGATATGAACGGTGAGAACACAGCTGTATTCTTCGGTCTTTCCGGTACAGGTAAGACAACATTATCCACAGACCCGAAACGTCTCCTTGTAGGTGATGACGAGCACGGCTGGGATGACAACGGTATCTTCAACTTCGAAGGTGGCTGCTACGCAAAAGTTATCAACCTCAGCAAAGAATCTGAGCCGGATATCTACAATGCGATCAGAAGAAACGCTCTTCTTGAGAACGTAGCAGTTGATGCAGAAGGCAACATTGATTTTGCAGATCAGAGTGTAACAGAAAACACACGTGTTTCCTACCCGATCCAGCATATCAACAACATCGTTCGTCCGGTTTCTTCCGCTCCGGCAGCTAAGAACGTAATTTTCCTTTCCGCAGATGCATTCGGCGTACTTCCGCCGGTATCCATCCTGACTCCGGAACAGACAAAATATTACTTCTTATCTGGTTTCACAGCAAAACTTGCTGGTACAGAGCGTGGTATCACAGAGCCGACACCGACATTCTCTGCATGCTTCGGTCAGCCGTTCCTTGAGCTGCACCCGACAAAATATGCAGAAGAGTTAGTTAAGAAGATGGAAGCTAACGGTTCCAAGGCTTACTTGGTAAACACAGGTTGGAACGGAACAGGCAAACGTATCTCCATTAAAGATACTCGTGGTATCATCGATGCAATCCTTAATGGTTCCATCGAGACAGCTGAGACAAAGAACATTCCGTTCTTCAACTTCTCTGTTCCGACAGAGCTTCCGGGCGTAGATACAAATATCCTTGATCCGCGCAATACATACGCTGACGCTTCCGAGTGGGAAGTAAAAGCAAAAGACCTTGCAGATCGTTTCATCAAGAACTTCGTGAAGTTCACAGGCAACGATGCTGGTAAGGCATTAGTAGCTGCTGGTCCGCAGTTATAATTCACAATTAAATACGGTCATTTACAATTAAGTGTTAAAGAGCAGGGTATGCAATTAAATGCGTATCCTGTTCTTTTTTTGTTGTGTAATTTGAAAAAATCGTTTACACTAGGAAGAGTGATAATAACTAATTTCAGGAGGATAACAATGAAAAAAGGTGAAATTTACACCGGTATTGTTGAAAAAGTGGATTTTCCGAACAAGGGAATTCTTCATATAGAGGATGAAAAAGTGGTTGTAAAACACGTACTTCCGGGACAGACAGTGGAAGTGATGATCACAAAACGTAGAAAAGATAAATGTGAAGGCAGACTTCTTAATGTGGTAAAACGTGCAGACTGGGAGTATGCAGAAGCGAAATGCCCACATGCGGATGAGTGTGGTGGATGTAGTTATCAGACACTTCCGTACGAGGAGCAGTTAAAGTTAAAAGAAGCGCAGGTGAAGGCACTGCTTGCACCGGTTCTTCCGGAGGGTTTCAATTTTGAAGGAATCAAGGGAAGTCCGCTTGTGGATTCTTACCGCAATAAGATGGAATTTTCCTTTGGTGATAGCTTCAAGGATGGTCCGTTGGAGCTGGGCATGCACAAGCGTGGAAGCTTTTATGATATCGTGACCGTGGGGCAGTGTCAGCTGGTGCATGAAGATATCAATAAGATTTTGATCGCTACACTGGATTATTTTAAAGAAAGAGATGCGAAATATTATAAGAAGATGAGCCATGAAGGTTATCTGAGACATCTTCTTGTTCGCCGTGGTGTGAAAACTGCGGAAATCATGGTGGACCTGGTTACCTCCACACAGACAGAAGATACATGGAGCAGCCAGGAAGATGAGACTGCACTTCTTGAGGGCTGGAAAGAGAAGCTTCTTGCCCTTGAGACAGATGGCAAGTTTATCGGTATTCTGCATACAAAGAACGACAGCCTGGCTGATGTGGTGCAGAGCGATGAGACAGAAGTATTATTCGGACAGGATTTCTTTTATGAAGAACTTCTTGGATTGAAATTCAAGATTACACCATTCTCATTCTTCCAGACAAACTCCCTTGGTGCAGAGGTTCTTTATGAAACTGCGAGAGAGTATATTGGTGAGACAAACGGACGTACTGTATATGATCTTTACAGCGGAACTGGTACAATCGCTCAGATTCTGGCTCCGGTAGCAAAGCATGTAACTGGTGTAGAGATTGTAGAAGAGGCAGTAGAGGCTGCAAAGGAGAATGCTGCACTCAATGGTCTTTCTAATTGCGATTTCATTGCAGGCGATGTGCTGAAGGTTCTGGACAGCTTAACAGAGCGCCCAGATCTCATTGTACTGGATCCGCCGCGTGACGGTATTCATCCGAAGGCTCTGCCGAAGATTATGAACTATGGAGTGGATCGTATGGTTTATATTTCCTGTAAGCCGACCAGTCTGGCAAGAGATCTTGTGGTACTGCAGGCAGGTGGATATGTAGTGGAGAAGGTTTGCTGCGTGGACATGTTCCCGGGGACCCATCATGTGGAAACAGTGTGCCTGTTACGCCGTGTAAAATAAGGATTCTTCGAGAAAAAAACTGTCAACAAATGGC
>JAZTZT010000144.1:0-2327 GCA_045637605.1 Pilosibacter sp. | reverse complement strand
ATGAGCAGAAAGTTTCCATTATGGGTGAAAATACCGTTGAAGAGCCGGAAACAGAAGCTGTTGAGGAAACAGAAGCAGTTGAAGAAACAGCAGAAGAGACTGTTGAAGAATAAAGAAACGTTACAGAGGGGCCTGGAGCTTCAATAGCTTTTGAGCTCCTCTGTTTTCCATATGTATGTATATTTCAGATTGAAAGGACGACTTGAATGAAACTACTTTTCATTTCCCTGGGCTGTGATAAAAACCTGGTTGATACAGAAAAAATGCTTGGACTTCTCGGTCATGAAGGTTATTCATTTGTTGACGATGAGACCGTTGCAGATATCATTGTTGTGAATACCTGCTGCTTTATCGGTGATGCGAAGGAAGAAAGTATCAACACCATTCTTGACATGGCCAGAATGAAAGAAGAAGGACAGTGCAAAGCCCTGATCGTAACAGGCTGTCTTGCGCAGAGATATAAAGAAGAGATTACGACTGAGATTCCGGAAGTAGATGCAGTACTCGGAACCACTTCCTATGAGGAAATCGCAAAAGCGGTAAAGACTGCTCTTGGCGGTGAGAAAATGCATGTATTCGAGAGTATTGATGCACCGGTAAGTCCGGCGACAGATCGTCTTGTGACAACCGGTGGTCATTATGCATTCTTAAAGATCGCAGAAGGTTGTGACAAACGCTGCACATACTGTATTATTCCGTATCTTCGTGGAAAATTCAGAAGTGTTCCGATGGAACAGCTGATCCATGAGGCTGAGGAGCTTGCAGAGAAAGGCGTAAAAGAGCTGATCCTCGTTGCACAGGAGACAACACTTTACGGTAAAGATCTGTACGGTGAGAAAAAGCTTCCGGAGTTATTAAAACGTTTGGCAGCGATTAATGGTATTCAGTGGATCCGTCTTCAGTATTGTTACCCGGAAGAGATTACCGATGAACTGATCGAGACGATCAAAAATGAAGAGAAGATCTGTAATTATCTGGATATTCCGATCCAGCACGCAAGTGACGCGATCTTAAAGCGTATGGGAAGAAGAACCAACAACGCTCAGCTTCGTGAACTGATCGCTAAGTTAAGAAGAGAAATTCCGGATATTGCTCTCAGAACTACTCTGATCTCCGGTTTCCCGGGCGAGACAGAGGAAGATCATGAGATTCTTATGGAATTCGTAGACGAGATGGAATTTGAACGTCTCGGAGTGTTTGCTTATTCTGCAGAAGAAGATACTCCGGCTTACAACTTCCCGAACCATGTTCCGGACGAAGTGAAAGAAGATCGTCGCGCAGAGATCATGGAACTTCAGCAGGATATCGCATTCGAAAAGTCTGAAAATATGAAAGGTCGCGTTCTTGAAGTCATGATTGAAGGCAAGGTGGCAGATGAGAATGCTTATGTGGGACGTACTTATATGGACAGTCCGAATGTAGATGGCCTGATTTTTGTAAATACCGGATATTCGCTGATGTCCGGAGATTTTGCACGTGTTCGTGTGACAGGTGCACTGGATTATGATTTAATTGGGGAGGTAGAAGATGAATTTACCGAATAAACTCACAGTTCTCCGTGTGATCATGATTCCGTTCTTCGTAGTGATGTTAATGTTAGATGGCGGAACCAATCAGATGTATCGCTATATTGCAGCTGCGATCTTTATCATTGCAAGTTTCACAGATTTTTTAGATGGAAGCATTGCGAGAAAATATGGTCTTGTCACAAACTTTGGTAAGTTTATGGATCCTTTGGCAGATAAACTGTTGGTTTGCTCTGCACTTATCTGTTTGATGGCCATTAACCGTGTCCCGGCATGGATGGTGCTTATCATCATTGCCAGGGAGTTCATTATCAGCGGATTTCGTTTGGTTGCCTCTGATGCCGGCGTGGTGATTGCGGCGAGCTATTGGGGGAAATTTAAAACGATCTCTCAAATTGTGATGATTATTGCATTGTTGATTGAGTTTCCCTATGCGTTTGTTTTTTCTTGGATCGCCGTGATCCTTACGGTGGTATCATTGGTGGATTACGTTGCTAAAAATGTGAATGTGATAAAAAAAGGCGGCATGTAATATGACAGCAGAGATTATTTCTGTCGGAACAGAACTTCTTCTCGGAAACATTGTAAATACAAATGCACAGTATCTGGCAGAAAAGTGTGCAGGACTTGGCCTCTCGATGTATTATCAGTCTGTGGTGGGTGATAATGAAGAGAGAATGACAGAGAGTTTCAGACAGGCACTTTCCCGTTCTGATGTGTTGATCCTCACCGGAGGTCTTGGACCGACGGAGGATGATATGACAAAAGAAATCTGCGCGAAAGTGATGGGCTTGCCCCTTT
>JAZTZT010000143.1:0-7925 GCA_045637605.1 Pilosibacter sp. | reverse complement strand
AGAACTGCGTGAAAAATATCATATGACACAGTCTGAACTTGCTGAGAAGTTGAATGTTTCAGATAAGACCGTTTCCAAGTGGGAGACAGCGAAAGGCTATCCGGATATTTCGTTACTGGAGCCGATTGCAGAGGTGTTTGGGGTTTCCGTTACGGAATTGTTGTCCGGACAGGCGATAAATAATGTAAACGTATCGGCGAATATGCTGCGTTCAAAATTCTATGTTTGCCCGGTTTGCGGTAATATCATGCATTGCATGGGGGAAGCTGTGATCCAGTGTCATGGGGTTCAGTTACTGCCGTGTCAGGCAGAGGAAGCGGACGAGCGACATAAGATTTGCATTGAGAAGGTAGAGGATGAGTATTTTGTCCGAGTAGAACATGACATGACGAAGGAACACTATGTTTCGTTTATTGCTGCCATGTCGGGGGATCGAATGCAGGTGATCAAACTGTATCCGGAGGGAAATGCGGAAGCACGGTTTAACCCAAGGGGCGTGAGGAAGATATTGTTCTACTGCAATCAGGATGGATTGTTTTCCTTTGATGTGATAAGATATAATAAGTGAAACGAGAGATAAGGGGTATAGGACGATGATAGAGAACATAACAAAACAAAATGGTTTCTGATCATATGTGCATATGCAGGCCATATTCTGTAGGGATTTAGCTATTTGTTTACGAAAACAGCGCTGTAGACAGCTGGATCTAATCTCCTATTGTCCTATAGATTTATTTTCGCTCGGATATTTTTAAATGAGAAGAGGGATACCGACATGAAATATGATGTAAATCAGTTAAAATGGACAAGAGAACCGGCAGATTATAAAATATCTGCTGATAAAATCGAGATCATTACAAAACCGCATACAGATCTGTGGCAGAGAACATATTATCATTTTCGAAATGACAATGCACCGGTTTTGCAGATGGAGACAGAGGAGAAATTCTTTTCTTTTACGGTGAAAACAGAATTTGAAAGCAAGCATCGCTTCGATCAGTGTGGCGTCGTTATGTATCTGGACAGTGAAAACTGGCTGAAAGGTTCCATCGAATATGAAAACGAGAGATTTCAGCACTTGGGAAGTGTAGTGACCAACAATGGGTATTCCGATTGGGCAACGACAGAAATTGATGCAGGTATCAAATCCATGTGGTATCGATTTAGCCGAAGAGAAGACGATTATTGTATTGAGTGCTCAGAGGATGGCGTTACATTTAAGCAGATGCGCATTTGTCATATGTGGAATGGTGGCGGAAAGATTCAGTTTGGTGTCTATGCGTGCAGCCCGGAAGACTCTTCTTTTAAGGCAACCTTTACGAATATGGAGATTACGGAGTGTAGATGGCTGGCGCATGACGGGCAGCAGCCGGATGAAGAGTAAAAGAATTCAAATTAGCCTGTTAGTATATTGACTTACATGGTGCACTCATCATATAATGTAAATGAACAAGCGAAGTAAGTACCATGGCGTACACAAAAGAAACCCTCTCAGAGCGGCATCTCTGAGAGGGCTTTTTGGTTAGTTGTCACTGTCATTTCCGTCTAACCATTTGCATATGTAGTGAACGGCTACACCTGCCAATACGGAAACCAAGAGCGAAGTAAGCAACTCCAAGGCATACACCCCCTTTCTGTTGCCAGATTGGGTGTGACAACAAATGTAGTATAGCATAGAGGCAAGAGCTTTCCTATGTACTGGTGGTTGCATAGGCATTTGGAAGAGGAAGAATCAGGAAGAAAATTTCTGTATATTTTTCCCCACACCTTGACAAAATAGTCAGAAAAGTTTAGACTATTCCTATAATATGGTCAAAAGCTGTGAAGGGAAGAGTACGCAAAATCAATGTTTTCAGAGACCCCGGTTAGGTGTGAGCGGGGAGCGGGCGGTTTGTGGAAGATGGTCCCGGAGCTGTGTGGCTGAGGTGGTTGAACAGATCATTTAGGTCACGCCGGAAGCGCCCGTTAGCGTGTCAGACTGTGAATCTCAGAATAGGGGAGAGCAGCCGATGAGGGAAGTATCGCGAGGTATTTCTGAATTAAAGTGGTAACACGGGGGAACTCGTCTTTAAGAATTGAAGACGGGCTTTTTTTATACCTAAAAATAGCCCGAACACTATCATATATCGAAACAGGAGGACAAAATTTATGTGTCAGAATTGTAAAAAACCATATTACATTACAACTGCCATTGCTTACACATCCGGTAAACCGCACATCGGTAACACTTACGAGATCGTGTTAGCAGATGCGATCGCCCGCTACAAAAGAGAGCAGGGTTATGATGTATTTTTCCAGACAGGTACTGATGAGCATGGTCAGAAGATCGAGTTAAAGGCTCAGGATGCAGGTAAGACACCGAAGGAGTTCGTGGACGAAGTAGCTGCAGAGATCAAAGGTATCTGGGATTTAATGAACACATCTTATGACAAATTCATCCGTACAACAGATGAGTACCATGAGAAACAGGTTCAGAAGATTTTCAAAAAGCTCTATGAGCAGGATGACATCTACAAAGGTCACTATGAGGGCCTTTACTGTACACCGTGTGAGTCCTTCTGGACAGCGTCCCAGGTTGTAGATGGCAAGTGCCCGGACTGTGGCCGTCCGGTACAGCCGGCGAAAGAAGAGGCTTACTTCTTCCGTATGAGCAAATATGCACAGAGATTAATTGACCACATCAATACACATCCGGAATTCATTCAGCCGGTATCCAGAAAGAACGAGATGATGAACAACTTCCTTCTTCCGGGATTACAGGATCTTTGTGTTTCCAGAACATCCTTCACATGGGGTATTCCGGTTGATTTCGATCCGAGACACGTAACATACGTATGGCTCGATGCGCTTACAAACTATATCACAGGTATTGGTTATGATTGCGATGGCAATCATGATGAGATGTACAACAAGTACTGGGCAGCAGATCTTCACCTGATCGGTAAAGATATCATTCGCTTCCATACTATTTACTGGCCGATCTTCTTAATGGCTCTGGATGTTCCGCTTCCGAAGCAGGTATTTGGTCATCCGTGGCTGTTACAGGGCGATGGCAAGATGTCCAAATCCAAAGGTAACGTTCTTTATGCAGACACACTCGTTGATTTCTTCGGCGTTGACGCAGTTCGTTACTTCGTACTCCATGAGATGCCATTCGAGAATGATGGTGTGATCACATGGGAGTTAATGGTTGAGCGTATGAACTCTGACCTTGCAAACATCCTTGGAAACCTTGTAAACCGTACAGTTTCCATGACAAATAAATACTTTGGCGGCGTTGTTGAGAACAAGGGCGTAACAGCAGAAGTTGATGAAGACTTAAAGGCAACTGTTCTTGAGGCAGTGAAGAAGACAAATGAGAAGATGGATAAGCTCCGTGTTGCAGATGCGATCACAGAGATCTTCAATATCTTCCGTCGCAGCAACAAGTACATCGATGAGACAACACCGTGGACACTTGCAAAGGATGAGGCAAACAAAGACCGTCTTGCAACTGTTCTTTACAACCTGGTTGAGGCGATCACAATCGGTGCTTCCTTACTTGAGTCCTTCATGCCGGATACAGCTCAGAAGATCTATGCTCAGTTAAATACAACAAAGAGAGCATTCACAGATATGGATCAGTTTGGTCTTTACCCGAACGGCAACAAAGTGGTTGAGAAACCGGAGATCCTCTTCGCACGTCTTGATGTGAAGGAAGTAATGGAAAAAGTTGAGGCTATGAAGGCTGCAGAGGCAGCTGCAAATGAGCCGGCAGCAGAAGAAGTGAAAGAGAATGTTGTTGATCTTGAGAAGAAACCGGAGATCACATACGAAGACTTCGAAAAATTACAGTTCCAGATCGGTGAGATCATCAAGTGTGAAGAAGTGAAGAAGTCCAAAAAACTCCTTTGCTCCCAGGTTAAGATCGGTTCTGAAGTAAGACAGATTGTAAGCGGTATCAAAGCCTGGTACAAACCGGAAGAGATGGTTGGCAAGAAGGTTATGGTTGTTACAAACCTGAAACCGGCAAAACTTGCAGGTCTCCTTTCTGAGGGTATGATTCTCTGCGCAGGCGATGACGAAGACAACCTTGCACTGATGGTTCCGGAGAAAGATATGAAACCGGGCTCTGAGGTTTGCTAGTGAGTGGGCGGCTTACGTCTGAACAACTGAAAAAAATAGCGATGGGTACCATGTTTCTTGACCATCTGGCTGTGGCAGTGATCTACGGTCATGGTCTCAACGGAACCTACCCATTCCTGGATGATATCGGATTAGCCATGCGCCTTGTCGGGCGGATGGCTTTTCCGCTTTATGCTTTTCTGCTGGTGCAGGGATTTCTATGGACCAGAGACTGGAAAAAATACTTGTCGCGTATGGCAATGTTTGCCCTTGTTTCAGAAATTCCGTTTAATCTGGTTTTGGCAGGGGAAATCAGATATCCGTACGCGCAAAATACAATCGTGACACTGACCGTAGGTTTGCTTTGTTTGAAAATGATCGAGACCTTAGAACGGAAGTATGAACTGTCGATGGGAGGAGCTGGACCGTCTGGTATCATTGGTTATGCTCTTGTAATCTGGGTGATCGCAGCATCGATGACTGCAGTGGAACTTCTATGTGGAGACTACGGTGCATTTGGATTGGTCTTGATTATATTATTCTATGTATTTCGTTATAGACCGACGGAACAGTCGGTGGCTGGTTGTGTTGGATTAGTGATGATTTACGGATTTGGAATTGAAGTCTTATTTGCATGGATTGCAATTTTTCTCATCAGCCGTTACAATGGAGAGAGGGGAAGAAAACTGGGGCTGATACCTTATGTATTCTACCCGGTACATCTGCTGGCGGTTTGGCTGGCAGGCGCAGCAATTGTGTAAATTAGATTTTGGAGATAAAAGGATGGAATATATTTTTGACACGCATGCTCATTACGATGACGAAGACTTTGATGCGGACCGTTATGAGCTGCTTGAGAGTATGAAAGAACATGGTGTAGGTACCATTGTAAATATTGGTGCAAGCATGCGCTCCTGCAAGACAACACTTGCGCTTGCAGAAAAGTATCCGTTTGTATACGGTGCCCTCGGCGTTCATCCGAGTGATTGTGGGAAAATGACAGAAGAGGATATCCAGTGGATCAAAGCGAATGCGGCTCATGAAAAGATAGTGGCAATCGGCGAGATTGGACTCGATTATTATTGGGACAATGTGGAGCGCGATGTGCAGAAGAAATGGTTTGTGCGCCAGTTGGAAATCGCAAAAGAAACCGGGCTTCCGGTGGTGATCCACAGCCGTGATGCAGCACAGGATACCCTGGAGATCATGAAATCCGAACATAAAGATACGACAGGTGGTGTCATCCACTGCTTTTCCTACGGAGTGGAGATGGCTCGTGAGTATTTGAACATGGACTATTTTATTGGTGTCGGTGGTGTGCTGACATTCAAAAATGGTAAGAAATTAAAAGAAGTTGTGGAATATGCGCCGATGGACAAACTGGTTCTCGAAACAGATTGTCCGTATCTGGCACCGGTTCCATACCGTGGAAAAAGAAATTCTTCCCTGTATCTGACACATGTAGTTGAAGAAATGGCTGCGATCAAGGGAATGAGTGTGGAAGATGTGATCCGTGTGACTGCGGAGAATGCAAAGAGATTGTATCGATTAGGTTAGGAGGCAATATGGCAAATCTTGGAAATCCGAAGAATACCATAGAAATCATTCAGAAATATGAATTCATGTTCCAGAAAAAATTCGGTCAGAACTTTTTGATCGACACTCACGTGCTGGAGAAGATCATTTCTTCTGCGGGTGTGACAAAAGAAGACTGTGTTCTGGAAATCGGTCCGGGTATCGGAACTATGACACAATATCTGGCAGAGAATGCGCGCCAGGTAGTCGCAGTTGAGATCGATAAGAACCTGATCCCGATCCTAGGAGAGACACTGGCAGGTTATGATAATGTAACTGTGATCAACGAGGATATCTTAAAAGTAGACATTAAAGAAATTGCAGAGAAGTACAATGACGGACGTCCGATCAAAGTCGTTGCGAACCTTCCGTACTATATTACAACTCCGATCATTATGGGATTGTTTGAGAGCGGTGTTCCGATTGATAATATTACCGTTATGGTACAGAAGGAAGTTGCAGACCGTATGCAGGAAGGTCCGGGATCCAAGGACTACGGTGCACTTTCCCTTGCAGTACAGTATTATGCAGAGCCGGAAATCGTGGCGAATGTTCCGCCGAACTGCTTTATTCCGCGTCCGAACGTTGGAAGTGCGGTAATTCGTTTGACCAGACACAAAGAAATGCCGGTGCAGGTAAAGGATGCAGAGCATATGTTCCGCATCATCCGTGCATCTTTCAATCAGAGAAGAAAAACTTTGCAGAACGGACTCAACAACTCTCCGGAGATTCCGTACACAAAAGAGAAGATCCTTGCGGCGATCGAGCAGATGGGCCTTCCGGCTACGGTTCGTGGTGAGGCCCTTTCTCTGGAGCAGTTTGCGCAGCTTTCTGATATTCTTAGTGAGAAATAAAAGGAGGATATGACCATGGGATTCAATGAAATGACACATGCGTTTATCGCAGCAAAATATTATGTTCATATGACAGAGGCATTTGGCGAGCGCGGAAAAGCAGCGTTTGTTCATGGTACTCAGTATTACGGAAGTCAGCGCGGCCGTCGTATGGCGCAGAGAGCGATCCGTGATGGTCAGCCATTGACTTATGAGACATATTGTCGTTATGGTGAATGGGTAAATACAGAGGAAATCTTAGCTTTAGGCGCTCAGAATCGTTCTGAAGTGACAGAGTTTGCTCCGGACTACACCTTCCATGTGCACACATGCCCGTGGCATGCGCAGTTCAAAAAGATGGGATTAAAAGAAGCCGGACTTGCATACTGCAGTGTTCTCGACGCTTCCATCTGTCGTGGTTTTAACCCGGAGATCACCTACGTAGTTCCGCAGACACTCCATGATCATGATTATTGCATTCAGAGTGTAAAAAATGCAAATATGTCTCCGGATATGCAGATTGTAAAGAATCCGGAAGGACTTAGAAACTTCGAGTACCATAATGCTCATTCTTACTGGGCGTATGCAGAGGTTTGCGAGGCTGTCTTCGGAGCGGAAGGTAAAGCGATCAGCAAGAAAGTGATCGAAGATTATGCAGCAGAATTCGGTCAGGAAATGGCGGATGTTCTGGCTGGATACGCAGACACAAATTTTAATATGGCTTAGAACTTGAGGTCGGTGGGCGAGAACGTCCGTCGACCTTTCAAAATGATGAGGATATCATGAAACAAATTGACTTATTACACGATCCGGTCCGGAAAGTATTTATCAATTATCTGGTTCCGTCTGTCAGCGCCACCATGGTGACATCGATTTATATTCTGGCAGATACCATGATGATTGGACGCGGAGTTGGTGCCAACGGACTGGCAGCATTAAATATTTTACTTCCGATGTACAGCACGTTTTACGGATTTGGTATGATGTGCGGAATCGGCGGCAGTGTTCTCTTTGGATTTTCCAGAGGAAAAGGTGAGGAGCAGGAGGCGCGAGGTTATTTTACGACAGCACTGATCCTGGCAGCGATTCTGGCTGTGTTATCGGTGGTGCTTTGCAATGTGTTCTTTGAACCGTTGTTGAACTTCCTGGGCTGTACTCCGACGATGCGTGAGTACGCAGTTCCGTACGGCCGGATTTTAATGATCGCATCGCCATTATATATTTTTTCCTGCTTTTTGCAGGCGTTTGTCCGCAATGACGGCGCTCCGCGTTTGGCGATGACCGGTGTCGTAGCCGGCGGTGTCACGAATGTAGTGCTGGATTATATTTTTATTTACATGTTCCATTGGGGTATGGCTGGAGCTGTACTGGCGACAGTGGTAGGTACACTCTTGACGATCATGATCCTTGGCA
>JAZTZT010000142.1:0-2714 GCA_045637605.1 Pilosibacter sp. | reverse complement strand
AGACGTCGTCAGAGTCCGGATTTTGCAAAGATCCTTCTGGTGGCGATCGGAATTGTAATATTGATTTTTTGTGCTGCGGTAGGATTAAAAAGTTGCTCCAATGGAGAATCTATCAAGGAGTCGAAGCCGATTGAAACGACGGCGGAGCCGGAGACTGAGATCAAAGCTGAGATAACGGTCAATGGTATTTCTGTCAACGGTATGACGAAATCCGAAGCACGAGAAAAGATCCTCGCAGAGATGGCTTGGGATTTAAAAGTATCTTATAAAGACGAAACAAAAGCTGTTGAAAACTTATTGTCCGGCAATGTAGATAAGATCCTCGATGAAGCATTTGAGAGTGGAAGGGCAGGAGATTATTCTGTTGAAACAGACGGGATCGAGGAAGCAGCACAGGCAGCTGCAGCAGTACTCGCAGATGGCTGGGATGTGAAGCCGAAGAATGGTTCTATCAGTTCCTACGATAAGTCAAGTGCGCAGTTCGTATTTTCCGGAGCGGAAAACGGTACTCTGATCGAGCGCGAAAAACTGGCTAATGATATGATCAGTGCGGTAAAAGCCGGAGAGTATCAAAAGACGATCGCTGCAACAGCAATGACCGTGGAACCGGAGATTACAGAAGCTCAGGCAAAAGAAAGCTTCAAGCGAATCGGTACTTACACAACAACTACTACTTCCAATAAGGCAAGAAATGAAAACATTCGTATTGCATCCGATGCACTCAATGGATTGATCATTCAGCCGGGTGAAGAATTTTCCTTTAACCTGACGACTGGAAACAGAACACCGGAGAAAGGATACAAGGCGGCCGGTGCATATGTAAACGGTGTTCTCGTAGAGGAACCGGGCGGCGGTGTTTGTCAGGTATCTTCTACATTATATAATGCAGTAGTATTTGCCGGTTTAAAGACAACAGAGCGCCATGCTCACAGTTATGAACCGTCCTATGTGACACCGGGTGAAGATGCTATGGTTAGCTATGATGGTTATTCCGGACCGGACATGAAGTTTGTCAATAATTCCAAAACTGCGGTCGGTATTAAAACAAGTTTCTCCAACCAGAAATTAACAATCTCCGTGTACGGAACTCCAATCCTGGAAGATGGTGTAACTCTTTCCATGGTTTCCAAGAAGACAAAAGATCTGGAAGCTCCGGCACCGGTGTACGAAGAGGATCCGACTTTGGAACCGGGAGTAGAAGTTGAGGCGAAAGCCGCAACACTCGGAAGCCGCTGGGTGACAAATCTGGTAACGAAAAAAGATGGTGTTGTGGTCGAAGAGATTCTTCTTCACAACAGTACCTACAAAGGAAAATCTGCGACCATCAAACGAAACACTTCCGGTACAGTGGTTTCCACTGAGGGAGAGAGCAGTGTTGCAGAGAGCAGCCCCGCAGATGGAAATGCCCAGTTACCGACCGAGACACTTCCAAGTGTAGATCCATCTACGGAACAGGAGTCAAAAGCACCGACATCTGCGCAGACACCTGGAGGAGCGCAGTCTGAGAACAGTGTTCAAAACGTAGGACCGGGCGACTTGATCCAACCGTCTGCGACAGCACCGACGGAAGCACCTTCCAACCCGGTAGTGGTTCCTCAGAGTCCTGCAGATATGACATCTCCGGCACCGGGAAACGGTGGTCCGGGTGGCCAGGTGACACAGACAACTCCGTCAGGAGGTCCTGGTGCTGCGGTTCCGGCAGAGACCAATGCTTCTCCGTCCGGCGTAAGTCTGATTTCTCCGATGGGATAAATTACAAAATAATGACCCGATCACAATGTCTGTTGTGGTCGGGTTTTTATATATTTCATATTATGGAATTGCATTCGAATCGTGGAATTTGATTTTGAAAAATCTTAATATTGTTCATAATTTTATACCAAATTCCTTCGTTTATCATTTGCATTTTTTCGAAGAATTGCTATAATAGTATATAGGTATCCCTGTGTTTAAATGGGGGAACTGGTTTTATAAATAATTTTTTATTTATACACTTTATAGGAGGAAAATCAACTATGGCAAGAAAAATGAAAACCATGGATGGTAACCACGCAGCAGCTCATGCTTCATATGCATTTACTGACGTGGCAGCTATCTTCCCGATCACACCTTCTTCTCCGATGGCTGAGGCTACAGATGAGTGGGCAACTGACGGAAGAACAAACATTTTCGGACAGCAGGTTCAGATCACAGAGATGCAGTCTGAGGCTGGTGCAGCTGGTGCAGTACACGGCTCCCTTATGGCTGGTGCTTTAACAACAACTTACACAGCTTCTCAGGGTCTTCTTCTTATGATTCCGGACATCTTCAGAATCGCTGGTGAGCAGCTCCCGGGCGTATTCAACGTATCCGCTCGTGCTATCGCAGCAGCAGCTCTGAACATCTTCGGTGATCACTCTGACGTATATGCTTGCCGTCAGACTGGTGCAGCTATGCTTTGTGAGTCCAGCGTACAGGAAGTTATGGACTTAACACCGGTTGCTCACCTTGCAGCAATCAAAGGTAAAGCTTGCTTCATCAACTTCTTCGATGGTTTCCGTACATCCCACGAGATCCAGAAGATCGAGGCATGGGATTACGAAGATCTCAAAGAGATGGCTGATTTCGACGCTATCCATGAGTTCCGTATGAAAGCTCTTAACCCGAACAACCCGCATCAGCGTGGTTCTGCTCAGAACCCGGATATCTTCTTCCAGGTTAAAGAGGCAGCTAAC
>JAZTZT010000141.1:0-11200 GCA_045637605.1 Pilosibacter sp. | reverse complement strand
GAATCACTTTTAGATTCGAATCAACCACTTCCATATCCGAATGGACTAAGATTGGATGTTCTGCTCCCTTTTGTACTTCCAGGCATATCATTTCTGTCAACAACGCTTCTATTTTATTTGGCTTCCACACATCATCCTGGTCGCTGAGCATGTAATAATCAGATTCTCCGGCCTGCGAGAATAACCAGAAGAAATTACCTGCTGCTGCCGGGATTCCATCTGCAAGATCTCTTGCTTTACGCTCTGCACTCCGATGCCTTAAAACAATCTGTTCCGGAAACTGCGCTTGGTAATCCTCCAAGATCGCCCGGGTTCGATCGGTCGATCCGTCATCAGAAATCACGATACGCAGATCATTCAATTCCAAACCATCCTGTCCCAGAATGGAATCCAACTGTTCCTCAATATAAGACTCTCCGTTCCACGCTGCCAGCAGTACTGTGATCATACGTTTTTATCCTCCGTCTGTTTCTTTCGATTCATGACCGCTTTCATACCAAACTTCTTACTGATATACCAACGGATCTCCGGACAGATCGCAGTCGCATAATCCATGGCATGGTAGATCAACATATAGAGTTCTTTTCCTGTTTCCTTCGGAGTCCCTGCCCACGGAGTCATCGCCAGATATTTTTCATATGCCAGGCGATAATGATTCAGATTGCCCCGGATCCATGGACGCTCATCACCCATATAATGAATGATCCTTGGATGCTTTTTCGCCATCTTGAATTCTTTCTTGGAAACCGCCTGATAGGACGGTGCATGCTCCACCAACGTTTTATAAGAAAAATAACGATAGTTCGGGAAAAAGTTGCAGACCGGCATCAGGGTATGAATGCGCCCCTTTAACGCTCCATTCAGCAAGTCCTGGTCACTGGCAAACAGCGCTCCACCCTTTTCCTTTAAAAACTGCATCAGTTTTTCCTGAACACCTTCCTCTCGCCAACGCTTCAGATCAACAAGAAGAACTCCTGAATTATAATAACCATCTTCTTTTTCCAGCCCGATGGATTCCTTTACTGCCTCATAAATGGTCGGTTCCATGACCGCTCCCAGGATTGCTCCGTTAAGCGGTTCCTTCCACATCTTCTCGATGGAACGTACAATGACCGTATCGCAGTCCAGATAAAGTACGCGATCTACATGTTCCGGAAGCATCTCTCCCATAAACAGGCGTCCCATAATACTGATATCGTATCCGCCTGTATCTACGTCAAAATCAAACTTCTTACGGATATCTCCCAGCTCCAGGATCACCAATTCGCGGTTAAAAATATTCGCGATCGTCTGCAGCTTTCCGATATTATCTTCTGACAATCCCAGAGACAATACATAGACCGTGATCGTCTTTGCACCACGATTCTTATCAAACAAGGAATACATGGACGTTCCGAGATGCCTTGCAAAACCGTCATTAGATGCATATAAAATGTTCAAACCCGGATCCCTCCTTGCTTTTATTTCTTACGTTTCAGCATATCTTTTATCACATCAAATCCATTGACTGCCATCAAGAGACCGCAGCCGATCATGATGAACAGGTCGGCCAGATTGAATACAACCTTTTTTAACGCTTTCCACTGCACGCAAATATAGTCAATGACATAACCTTTTGTCAGGCGGTCGATCAGGTTGCTGGCTCCACCGGCCAAAACCAATGTTATAGCCATTTTCTCTGCCCATCTGCCTCGAACACTCATCAAATAGGCCCATACACCTGCAATTCCGGAAGTCAGACAAAGCGGAACCAATTCCACCATTTTGGAACCACGGAGAACACCAAACGAAAAACCGTCATTGTGATTTTTATAAAGCAGGATCATTCCCCTAGAACCTTCCAGTTCCTTTGGAAACTCCTCGTCCTTCTGACTGTCGATACGATTCTTAAAAGCCAGATCCACCATCGTCATGGTCGTTCCTAATGTCAAAAATCCAAACATTTCTAGTCTCCTTCCTCCATGCTGCCAAAACATCCTATTTCTCTAATTTTACACCATTTTAAAAGCTTCGTCCATCTCTTTGTCTTTTACACGATCATCATCATATAGTATAAACAACATCCTTGGGGAGTATAACTATGCCTTGTTATCCAAATTCCGCCTCCGAAGATTACGCCGATTTCATAACCAGATATTACGTGCGTCCGGCTGAATTTCTTGCCCGCGCAGGCACCGACTGCGTCGATTTCATAAACTATCAATTCGCGGTGGTCCATCTTCCACAAGCCGTGGCCAGAGCGCTCACGATTTCCACAACCACATATTCTGCGATCCCCAAATTATACGCTCTTCTGGACATCACCAGTCTGGACGCCTCCGGAATCCTCTCTGCCAGAAGGCTTCCCCCCCTTTCTGAACAAGGACAGGGAGTCATGATCGGCTTCATCGATACCGGAATTGATTATCAAAATCCATTATTTCAAAATAATGATGGCTCAACGCGAATCCTTGGTATCTGGGACCAGACATTGGGAAATGATTCTCCTGAAGTGTCCTACTCCTCTTCGATGTTTCCTGTCAGCTACGGAACACAGTATACAAAAGATCAGATTGATGCAGCTCTTCGTTCTGAAAATCCCCTTGAATTGGTTCCATCTACAGATACCAACGGTCACGGAACCATGGTGGCTTCCATCGCAGCCGGCAGTGAAACAGCGGACGGCAGTTTCTCGGGAGCAGCCCCCAATTGTTACATCGGGATCGTGAAACTCAAGCCTGCCAAACAGTATCTTCGTGATTTCTTCCTTATAGATGAAAATGCCGATGCTTATCAGGAAAATGACATCATGATGGGTGTCAGCTATCTGTTTGCCCTCGCTAAGCAGTACAATACGCCTCTCGTCATATGCCTGGCTGTCGGTACTAATATGGGAAGTCACACGGGGACCTCCAATCTCAGCACATTTATAAATGAAATGAGTGCCTTTCCGGGAACTGCGTTTGTGGTGGCTGCCGGCAATGAAACCGGATACGCCCACCACTACCGCGGTTCCACTGCGCCTGGCAGTCAGATCCATCAGGTGGAGCTAAATATCGGAGAAACCACCCGAGGGTTTTCCATGGAGTTTTGGGCACAAAATACCGCTGCCTATACCCTCGGTTTTCGTTCCCCTTCCGGAGAAATTATAGAAGAACCGACTTTAAGAAATATGGAAGCCAATACACTGAGTTTCCTGTTGGAAGGAACGAAAATCACTATCTATTCCCGCATTGTCTCCAGCGCAAGCGGAAGCCAACTGATCTTTCTGCGCTTTCAGGATCCCTTTCCCGGAATCTGGACTCTCACGATCAAAAACCTGACTGACATTTCTGATTCCTTCCACCTATGGCTTCCCAATCGTACCTTCATTCCCGACGATACGTATTTTCTCCGACCTGATCCGGACACACTGATCACCGGACCGGGAAATGCACCTTATCCGATCACCGTCGGCGCCTACGATCACACCACAGGCGGGATCTACATTCATTCCAGCCGTGGTTTCAGCCGCTCCGGAGTAATCAAACCGGAACTTGCAGCACCGGGCGTAGGAACCCTGACCGGAACTTCCACAGCCGCCGCTCACGTAGCAGGCGCATCTGCCATTCTCCTAAACTGGGGGATTCTAAAAGGAAACGATCCTTACATGAATTCCTCTACCATCAAAACATACCTGATCCGCGGTGCAGACCGAACGCCATCTCTCTCTTATCCGAATCGCGAATTTGGTTATGGAACTCTCAATCTCTATCAGGCCTTTTTAAACCTGAGAATATAATCCGTATCCACACAAAAAACCCTGCTCTGAAAACTGGAGCAGGGTTTCATTTCAATGATCCGACCGACTATGGGGGGAATGATAGGGGTATGCGTATATCAAAGGAACATATCGGTCGAGTGATTAATTAAAGGAAGTTCATGAATGTAGTTAAAATCATAGAGTTAAAGAAATCTACGAATAAGCTACCTACTAACGGTACAATAAAGAACGCACGCGGTGCTGCACCGTAACGCTCTACAAGAGCTCTCATATTTGCCATCGCATTCGGAGTTGCACCCATACCGAAACCGCAGAATGCAGTTGTCATTGCTGCTGCTTCATAGTCACGACCCATGATATTGAATACTAAGAAGTTTGCATACAGGAACATGATGAGTGTCTGAACAAGCAGAATCACGATCATCGGAAGAGCAAGTGCTGCAAGCTGCCAGAGCTTTAAGCTCATCATAGCCATGGAAAGGAACAGATTCAGAGAAAGACCGCCGAGAGCATCAATCTCTTCCATCGGAAGATCTTTTCCTCTTACGTCCCAGATATTTCTAACTGCCGCTGCTGCTAACATAGCACCGATGTATGTCGGGAATGTTAAATGAAGCACATCTTTGAAGAATGTGTAAATGAATGTACCGATACCGATGGAAATTGCAAGGAACATTGCTGCTGTTGTGAATTTATCACCATTGATCGGAGAAGCAACCTCTGCTGCTGCATTACCTTCTTCAGCGGCTGTGGATTTTAAACCATGTTTTTCAACACGCATACGGGCAATCGGACCACCCATAATGGAGCCGGAAACAAGACCATATGTAGCTGAAGCAAGAGCAACAGTTGTTGCACCAACTACACCGTAATCAGTCTCAAGAAGTGGACCAAAGGAACCGGAAGTACCATGACCGCCTACTAACGGCATGGAGCTCATGCAAAGACCAAGTAACGGATCAAGACCGAATGCTGCTGCAAGACCACTGCCCGCAAAATCCTGTACAATACAGATACCAATTGCAAGACCAAGGAACAAGAATACCTGAATGCCACCCTTCTTTAAGAGACGGAAGCAAGCTGTAAAACCAACACTGCAGAAAAAGATTGTCATAAATACGTTCTGAAGTGTGGTATCAAATGTGAGTTCCAGGATTCCTGCACTGTATAATGCCAGATGTGCAACTGCAAATACCACACCACCGGCTACCGGAGCCGGAATACAGTATCTGTCCAGGAATGCAAGTTTCTGTTTCATGATTCGACCAAGGCAGTAAACCAATGCTGCAAGTGCGCAAGCCTGGTACATGTCAAGTGAGATTGTTGTCATAGTAACCCTCCTGTTTTTTTGTTTTCACGTTTTCGCTTTTCTTGAGTTTCATTATCCGTACCACCTACAAAAAACTTCAAAAAAATACTTTCAGAAATAAAAAATATATAAAAATAATTATTTTGTAGGAAAACGACTCTTAAACAAAAAGGAAGGATTACCATGAACATGGTTTTTACTTGCGAGTTAAATAAAAATGTCTTATAATCATTATTTGATATAGAGTCTTACTATAGAATGAACTTACGTATATGTGAAGGAGAACAACGTTGAACGATAAAGAAAAACACTGGGAAGAATCTCAGGACGATGAGGAATATGAAAAAGTCTGCTACGTCTGCCGTCGACCGGAAAGCAAAGCAGGCAAGATGATCACTATGCCGCCGGGTATTGATATCTGTTTTGACTGTATGCAGAATGCATTCAATACCATTCAGAACACCGGGCTGGATATGGGTATGATGTCCGGTGTGACTCCGGATATGCTCTGGAATATGGGTATGCCTGCAGGTATGTGGGGTATGTCTCCGAACCAGAAGAAACAGAAAGACGATACGAAGACTGAAAAAATCGAGTCTGATAAGACTGTCGCTGCCGAGAAGCCAGAAACACCTCAAACTGAGACCATCGATGAAGAGGATGTGGAAGTGATCGAGGAGATGGACGAGGAGGATGACCAGGCACCGGACCAGGGCGGAATGCCATTTGGCAATATGGGCTGGGGAATTCCGATCGGACAGATCGATCTCAGCGCCCTGACAGGCAAAAAGCGTGTAAAAAAGAAAAAAAACAAGAAAAAAGAGCTCTTTAAACTGAGCGAGATCCCGTCCCCTCATTCCATCAAGGAACAGCTGGACGAGTACGTCATCGGACAGGATCAGGCAAAGAAAGTGATTTCCGTAGCCGTTTACAACCACTACAAACGAGTATTCGAGCGCACATCTCCGGAGGCTGCAAAGTTTGATACCAGTGTAGAGATCGAAAAGTCCAACATCCTGATGATCGGACCAACCGGAAGCGGTAAGACTTATCTGGTTAAGACACTGGCAAAACTCCTCAATGTACCGCTGGCGATCGCAGATGCAACATCTCTGACCGAAGCCGGATATATCGGTGACGATATTGAAAGCGTTATTTCCAAGTTATTGGCAGCGGCTGATAACGACGTAGAAAAAGCTGAGATGGGTATCGTATTCATCGATGAGATCGATAAGATTGCGAAGAAGAAATCCACAAGCACCCGTGATGTCAGTGGTGAATCTGTACAGCAGGAACTCCTCAAACTGTTAGAGGGCGCTTCTGTAGAAGTTCCGGTTGGAACCAGCCAGAAAAATGCGATGACGCCGATGGAGACCATCAACACAGACAACATTCTGTTCATCTGTGGCGGCGCTTTCCCGGATCTGGAAAATATCATCAAAGAGCGTATGACTGAGAAGATCTCTCTCGGATTCGGTTCTGAATTAAAAGATAAATACGACAAAGACCCGAAGCTGCTGAGCCATGTGACCAACCAGGATCTTCGTAACTTCGGTATGATCCCGGAATTTTTAGGCCGTCTTCCGATCACAGTTACATTACAGGGTCTGACAAAGGATTTCCTGGTACGTATTTTGAAAGAGCCGAAAAATGCAATCCTGAAACAGTACCAGAAGTTGCTGCAGATGGATGAAGTCGATCTGAAATTTGACGATGATGCGTTAGAGTGGATCGCGGAAGAAGCGATGAAAAAAGAGACCGGCGCCCGAGCCCTTCGTGCGATCATGGAAGATTTCATGCTGGATATCATGTATGAGATCCCGAGGGACCCGAATATCGGAGCCGTGACCATCACAAGAGCATATCTGGAAAAATGCGGCGGTCCACGAATCGAGATGCGTGGAGCGTTGATGTTGGAAGATAAACAGTAAATAAAAAACGGGAGCATATCATATCGATATGACTCCCATTTTTATGGTTAAAAATCAATTTACGGTTTCTTTGGTCTCATACCTTCAAGTCCCTGTGCTCGAGTCTCTTTTTCTTCATCCTCCGCCGGACGACTCTTTAACACGACTTCTACCTCACGCTCTACATAAACACCGTTTTCCAGAGACTGTACCGTCACTGTTACCGTTGTTCCGGCTTTATAATATGCCAGAAGGCCGGTCAGGTCCGCATTGTTTCTCACAGTTTCTCCGTCAAACTTTGTAATAATGTCTTTCTCTCTCAAATCAGAGTCTGCTGCTGCAGAATCTTCCATGATCTTGTACACATATACACCCTGCGGCATTCCAAGCATCTGAGCAGTTGCAGCATCCACGTTCTGAACCTGGATTCCCAGATATCCCTGCTCGCCCTCTGCCACTTCCACTTTCGTTGTGCGAAGCTTCAGATCCTCAATGATGTCCATTGCATAAGAAATCGGGATTGCATAGCCGACACCTTCAACGGTCTCGTCTGCGTATTTTGCTTCATTGATACCGATCAACTCACCTTTCGCATTTAACAATGCTCCGCCACTGTTACCCGGATTGATCGCCGCATCTGTCTGGATCACGGTTCTTGTCACGCCATCTACAGTTACTTCACGATCCAGGGCACTGACATGACCAACGGTTACACTCTGTCCGTGACCAAGTGCGTTACCGATCGCGATCACACCCTGACCCATTTTTAAAACATCAGAATCACCAATGGTCGCAGCTTTGATCTGCGCTTTTGTATCTGCAGAGATTTTCTCAAGCGGAACTGCGATCACTGCCAGATCAGACTCGGAATCTGTACCTTTGATCGCTGCATCTACGGTACTTTCATCAATAAAGGTAACGGTCATCGTATTAGAATCTTCCACCACATGGTGGTTCGTTACGATCAGTAGCTCTGTATCGTTTTCACCCACAATAATACCGGAACCACTGCTCGGAACCTCGTAGGTCTGAGTCTGTCCGAACCAGGTGCTGCTCTGGTACAACATGGTATTATTGATCGCCACAACAGAAGGCATCGCCTGTTCTACGATCAGAGAAACGTCCTCAATCACCACACCTGTTGTCATCGCCGCATGCGTTTCCTGCGGAGTCGGTAATACCTGAGCCTCCGTCGGAGGTGCCACTGTCTCCTGCGGAACCTGCACCTGTGTCTCCATCGGAAGTGCAAAATTCGCCAAACGGTTTACACCAAACATCGTTGCACCGGACACGACACCAAAGAATACGGCACTTAATGTCAATAAAGCTGCCTTTTTAAAGAATCCGCCCTTTTTTTTCGGAGCATTTCCTCCGTTTCCGTAACTCGGTGGATAATTGTAGCTGTAATTCTCAGTTCCTTTATTCTCATCATACATCATAAATACTCTCCTTTCATCTGTATGATCTTATCCTTTTATGTTCCTAGTCTACCATTGAATTGTGATCAAATTGTGATAAATTTATAATCTATTTGTGAAAGAAGCCGCCTGCTGTTCACAGACGGCTCCAACTATCTCACTTTATCAATCTTACAGGCCTAATAAAGCCATAAGACCAAAATACACCAGTACGATCACACCTAACACGATGCGGTAGTAACCAAAAAATTTGAAGTCATGGTTCTTCACATAATTCATCAGGAACTTGATGGAATACAGAGAAACCACAAATGCGATCACCATAGCAGCGATCAGATAAAAGAGCTCCACAAAGCTGAATGCCAGACCATAATGCATGATCTTTAACAGGCTCGCACCAAACATAACCGGAATTCCAAGGAAAAATGTAAACTCAGAAGCCGCTGTTCTGGAACAGCCCAGAAGCATCGCGCCCAGAATCGTCGCTCCGGATCTGGAAGTACCCGGGATGAGAGCCAGAAGCTGGAACAAACCAATATAAAATGCATTGATATAATTGATCTGGGACACTTTTTTAATCGGGAAGTCTACAAATTCGTTATGTCTCTCCAGCACAATAAATAAAATACCGTAAATGATCAACATCGCTGCAACCACATATGGATTGTAGAGATATTTATCTAAAATCTCGTCTAACAGCAGTCCGACCACTGCAGCCGGAAGGCACGCAATGATAATCTTAAACCACAAATGCCAGGTCGCAAGACGCTGCTTTTCTTTTTTCCGCGGATCAAACGGATTCAAACGATTAAAATACATGACCACGACTGCCATGATCGCTCCCAGCTGGATCACCACACGGAACACATTCATAAAATCTTCCGATGCATTTAAATGCACAATATTTTCCACCAGGATCAGGTGGCCCGTGCTGCTGATCGGAAGCCATTCTGTAAAACCTTCCACCAAGCCAAACACGACAATCTTTAAAAACTCAAGAAATCCACTCATGTCTGTTCTCCTATTCTATATTTTCAATCTGCCAATCAATCGGATCCAATCCGTTAGCCATCAGGAATTTATTGGCCTGGCTGAACGGTCTGCTTCCGAAAAATCCTCGGTATGCGGACAGCGGGCTCGGATGCGGCGCCTCCAAAATCAGATGTTTCGGATTGTTTAACATCGCTTTCTTCATCTGTGCCGGTCTTCCCCAAAGAATAAACACAATCGGTCGATCCTGTTCATTTAACACACGAATCGCTGCGTTTGTAAACTCTTCCCACCCAATGTTCTTGTGAGAATGAGCAGCATGTGCACGGACAGTCAGGACCGTATTCAACAAAAGGACACCCTGATCCGCCCATTTTTTCAAATATCCATTGTTCGGTATGTAACATCCGCAATCGTCACGAAGCTCATTATAAATATTCACCAAAGACGGCGGGATCTGTACATCCGGTTTTACGGAAAAACAAAGACCGTGGGCCTGACCCGGTTCATGGTACGGATCCTGACCAAAAATCACCACTTTGACATTTGCCAACGGTGTAAATGCAAACGCATTAAAAATATCATCCGGAGCCGGATAGACTTCCTTTGTCTGGTATTCCGACATCACGGTTTCATACAGTTTTTTATAATATGGTTTCTTAAACTCACCACTCAGGGGAGCCAGCCAGTCATTGCTGATTGCTGCCATAATCTTCCTCCAAATTGTATTCGGAACATTCCGATTTTAGAATTCCTGTCTTTTATTTTAACATAGCCCAGAATCCGACACAACGAAAACTTAACATTCTTTCCACTGAGCCAAAAACTCTACGGAGTCTGCTTTGACTGCTACTGCACGCTCCTTGATCTCATCTGCAATCTGGTAAAATGTTTTATGTACACGATACATACAGGATTTCTGATTGATCATAACCGTCTTCTCAAACGGCCAACGAATGATGGTCGGCTGCATGAAGCCCTCACCAAGTTCTAAGATCACAAGCTTTCGATTCAACGTTCTGGACAGCCAGTTCATATAGCCATTCCACTGCTCCTCCGTCAAGCCTTCATCACATGGCGCCACCGTCTTAAAATCTACGAATCCAAAGCGATCCAGTTCCTCCCTTGAAAGAGTTGAGATCACAAAGTAATCCTTTCCCTCCAACAGACTTTTCAGTTTCGCTTTCGCTTCCATAACCTGCGCTTCTCGCTCTTCTTCTTTTATCTTCCACTCTGCACCGAGTCCAACCAGCACACGCTCTGCATCTGCCAGTTTTTCATTTAACTCTGCGTAAATCTTCTCTATTTCCATGATAATCTCCACTGCTTTTTGTTTTCCATAACTGACCAACACACACTTGAGTGGTCAGTCCACACGGAATTATAACATAATTCGACAGAAAAAGCCACCTAACAAATGCATTGCAATTTCTTCTCAGTTTCGCTATACTTTTTATGAAATCACTCTTACAGAAAGGATTTATTTACATATGGAAAAAACACTTGCATCTGTTCATATAAAAAAAGGCGAGGGCCGTGTATTAAAAGCCGGCGGCGCCTGGATCTTCGATAACGAGATTGACCGCATCGAAGGTGATTTTGAAAATGGCGACATGGTCAATGTCTTTGATTTTGACGGTTATCCGCTTGGCATAGGTTTCATCAATACAAAATCCAAGATCACCATCCGCATGATGTCCCGAAAGAAAGATACTGTGATCGATGAGGCTTTCATCGAAATGCGTGTCCGCAACGCCTGGGAATACCGTAAATCCACAGTTGATACAAGCAGCTGCCGTATTATCTTTGGCGAAGCAGATTTCCTTCCGGG
>JAZTZT010000140.1:0-2039 GCA_045637605.1 Pilosibacter sp. | reverse complement strand
AGAGCTTTTTACTTATCTCTCCAAATTATTCTTCCTTTTGTCAAATCATAAGGAGATAACTCGATGGTTACTTTATCACCTGGTAAAATACGAATAAAATTCATACGAAGTTTTCCGCTAATGTGTGCTAAAACACGATGGCCATTTTCTAATTCCACCTGAAACATAGCGTTTGGCAACTTCTCAACAACAGTTCCTTCTACTTCAATAACATCTGCTTTTGACATATTAGCCTCCTATTACATTGCATCTCGCTTCATAAAGCTGAATGGCTTTTCGAATATCTTCATTATATAATGAAAGATTGAATGAATTGTTTCCGTTTAATCTGGCATCGATTTCTGGATCTATGTAATTCATCCGACGTACATGACGAATATTTTTCTTTTTTGGTTTTTCAAGTGTCTTGTGCAGACCATCCACAAGAAGAACGTTTTCGCCTTCGACTTTAAGGATCACATAAAGCTTTCCTTTATCATGTCCTGCATCGGATCTGGCCATCTGACCAGCTGCAAATCTGCTTACATCTCTTTTCTTTGCCATTATCATCACCTGCTGTTATTTTAATAAAGTCAAAATTTCACAGCCATCTTTTGTAATCAAAACGGTATTTTCATAGTGAGCAGATAACGCTCCGTCCGCTGTAACAACGGTCCAGTCATCATCCAGCCACTCGACATCATAGACACCCTGATTGATCATCGGCTCAATGGCAAGTGTCATACCTGCACGAAGTTTCAAGCCTCTGCCAACTGGTTTAAAATTCGGTATCTGTGGATCTTCATGAAGCTGTGTTCCGATTCCGTGTCCGACAAGATCTCGAACGATGGAATATCCGAACCCTTCTGCGTAATCCTGAATTGCCTTTGAAATCTCATAGAGATGATTTCCTTCTTTGGCAAATTTTATACCTTCAAAGAAACTCTGTTTTGTTACATCAATAAGTCTCTGTGCTTCTTTGGAAATTTCTCCAACACCCCAAGTTCTTGCAGCATCGGAATGATATCCTTTGTAGATCAATCCACAATCCAAACTGATAATGTCACCGTTCTGAAGAACTCGTTTCTTCGATGGAATTCCGTGAACGACTTCGTCATTAATCGATGTACATATGGAAGCTGGATATCCGCCATAATTTAAGAAGTTTGGAATACATCCAAAATCTCGAATCATCGTATCAGCAATTCGATTGATCTCCCATGTGGAAATCCCTTCTTTAATTTCTTTTTGAAGCTCCTCGTGCATGATCGCGAGAAGTCTTCCGGCTTCTCTCATCAATTCGATTTCATGTTCTGACTTAATTGTAACTGCCATTTTTATACTCCCAAAATTTTGCGAATATCTTCGGAAACTTTATCCATAGACTGAGTACCGTCGATTGTGGATACAAGACCCTGTTTTTCATAGTATTCGATCAATGGTTCTGTTTCTTTATGGTAGATATTCAGACGATTTTTTACCGTTTCCGGTTTATCGTCATCTCTGAGGACGAGCTCTTCACCGCACACATCGCAAACGCCTTCAACCTTTGGAGGGTTAAACTCAACATGATAAGTATATCCACATCCAACGCATGATCTGCGGCCTGCCATCCTTTTAATTATATTTTCATCTGGTACATCAAAGTTCAATGCATGTGCCAGTTTTTGTTCGATAGCATTGAGGGCTGCTGTTAAAGCTTCTGCCTGTGGAATTGTTCTAGGGAAGCCGTCTAATACATACCCTCTGGTACAGTCATCTTGTTGAATTCGATCAACAACGAGATCACAAACTAATTCATCCGGAACAAGTTCTCCTGCATCAATATAAGATTTTGCTTTTTTACCGAGTTCTGTTCCTTCTTTAATGTTAGCTCTGAAAATATCTCCAGTTGATATATGTGGAATTTTGCACAATTCGGCAATTTTCTTTGCCTGAGTCCCTTTACCAGCACCAGGTGCACCTAACATAATTATTTTCATATTTATGCCTCCAATCATATGTCCAACAACTTCTGATGATTCATAAAATATATTTTTATAGTATATATCTATTTAAGG
>JAZTZT010000139.1:0-4289 GCA_045637605.1 Pilosibacter sp. | reverse complement strand
AGAATTACACGAAGCAGATCGGAACGTTTGGACCGACGGGAAGTATCAGTGCTAATGGTTGTGGGGCGATTGCAGTTTATAATGTGCTGACATATTTTGGGATTAAAGTGGATTTCATGGATATTGTAAAACGATTTAATCGTCAGTGGTTGTTTGCGACTTCATTTGGCGGTTTTATGGGATCGTATATTTTTTATCTTGCTTATTTATTGATACAGTACCGTTTACAAGTACACTTGATCTTTTTTACACCGAAAGCGATGGATATGTTTCATTTAGATGAGAGATCCGCATTCATCCTTTTATATGGATGGAGAAAAAAGAGAAAAATAGGAGCGCACTATCAGGCTGGTTTTGGACATGCAGATGGAACCATCACCTTACATAATCCAAATGCAACATACTTTGGAATCCGAGATATTCTAAAAGAAAAACGCAAAAAAGAGAAGATGTGGCTGTGTATGGGATTGATCGTTCATAAACGATGAGGAAAATGAATTCAACATAAAAAGGAGGGAAACGAATAAAAGATTCCCTCCTTTAATTTTTACTTAATTTCTGCAAACTCAGCGTTCGGAGTCGCCATCAAAGAATAATTTTCATGGTATACCACAAATCCAGGTGCTGCTCCAGGAACTTTTTTCAGAAGTTTTCTCTGGAGATAATCAATTTCTACTTTGGGATTGCTGCGTCCTTTGGAATAGAATGCGGCTAATGCACCTGCCTCTTCATATACACGATCCGGAAGTTCTTTTCCATCTGTTTTTACAATGACGTGAGAGCCAGGAATACCTTTTGCATGGAACCACCAGTCGTTTCCATTGGCAAACTTAAACGTCAATTCTTCGTTCTGGTAGTTATTCTTTCCAACGTACATATGGAAACCGTCAGAAGAAAGATAGTGGTACGGTTTACTTGTGATCTTCGGTTTCTTTCCACCATTATAGTGACGCTTGATATATCCAAATTCCATCAATTCTTCTTTGATCTGCACCAAGTCTTCTTCTAAACGGGCAATATCCATCGATGTGCTGATAGACTCCAGATGTTCGACCTCAGCCTGTGTTTGAGCTAACTGCTCTGTAACCGCTTCGTAAGTACGTTTCTGCTTATTATATTTCTCAAAATATTTTTTCGCATTTTCCTGAGCGGTCAATGTCGGATCCAGCGGGATCTTGATATCCTCATTGGTATAATAATTGAGACAGGTTAACTCTTTTTCACCACCGGAAAGACCATAGCCGTAAGTGTTGAGCAGTTCTCCATAAATACGGAACTTTTCTCTCTTTTCCGTATCTTTTAATTGCTTCTGCTGGAGGTCCAGCTTGCGGACACTACGCTCCAGAGCATTGGAGATGATCTTGCGAAGATCTGTCGATTTCTGATTGATCCTGGATACGGCACTTTTCTCAGCATAATAGCGGTCCAACAATTCGCTGATGGAAGTATAGTCCACCTTCGAATAATCGCCTCCGTCCATCATAGTAAGCGGTACAGAAGCAAATTCCACCGGCTTTTCTCCCTTGTAAATAATGTTTGGAGTAAATTTGCCGTTTCGAATATCATCCATCACCCAGTTAAGAGCATGGTAGAGATGGGTCAGCTCAGCATCAGAAAATTCTTTTGCAGAAATATCTCCGTCCAGAGAAGCAAGATGACAGATCTCAGCACCAATTACCGGACTCAGACCGGTCAGATCCATGTAAAGTGCCTTGGAAAGCGGATGAGGTGTTGACTTGATCAGTTCTTTAAACTCGTTCTCTGTGATCGTCATTGGATTCTTCTTTTCTCCGGAATGCGGGATAAACCATGTGCGGCCCGGAAGTACCTCTCGAATGGAACTGACATGAGCAGGGATGTGTTTGATGCTGTCCAGGATCATATTATTTTCATCACAGAAAATAATGTTACTGTGTTTACCCATCAATTCGATGATCAGATATTTTCTTCTCAGATCACCCATTTCATCCAGATGTTCCACTTCGATACGGATAATACGTTCCATATCCGGCTGTGTTACAGAGATGATGCGTCCGTTTGCAATGTGCTTACGAAGAAGCATGCAGAAATTCGGGGCAGTAAGAGGGCTTGGTTTGTTATTTTCTGTAAAATAAACCAACGGAAGGCTGGCGTTTGCTGAGATCAGCAGACGAAGAGTTTCTTTGTTTCCCTTTATTGTAAAAAGAAGTTCATCTTTCTCCGGCTGTGCGATCTTGGAAATACGACCGGAAACGATCTTCTGATTTAAATCATGCACAAGGTTGGCGATTACAATTCCGTCAAAAGCCATGTTACAATCATCCTTTCTAAAAATAACTCCTTTTCATTTTATCATAAGATACAAGCAAATTCAATGAATTCTGTTGACTTGATTTTCCATTTGCCTTATAATTAAACCAACTATGTGAAAGCGAGGCATGTTTAGTATGATTAAAAGCATGACCGGTTTTGGCCGTTTTGAATCCGTGACGGATACGAGCAAGATTTCTGTAGAGATCAAAGCAGTAAATCATCGTTATTTAGACCTTGGTATCAAGATGCCTAAGAAGTTCAACTTCTTTGAGTCTGCGATGAGAGGTCTTTTAAAAGATTATATTCAGAGGGGTAAAGTCGATGTATTTGTAACGTACGAAGACTATACCGAAGAGAAAGTATCTTTAAAGTACAACAGTTCTTTAGCAGCAGAGTATATGGACAATTTTAAGAAGATGGCGGAGCAGTTTGGCATCGACAATGACGTAAAAGTATCCATGCTCGCGAGATGCCCGGAAGTCCTTTCCATGGAACAGGTTCCGGAAGATGAGGATCAGATGTGGGCGTTATTATCTGAGGCATTAAGACATGCAGCAGAGAATTTTGTTGAGACAAGAGTTCGCGAAGGTGAAAACTTAAAGAACGATCTGATCAGCAAACTGGACAATATGCTGTCTTTAGTAGACTTTATCGAAACACGTTCCCCGAAGGTACTCGAGGAGTATAGAAAGAAACTGGAAGATAAAGTGAAGGACATGCTTCAGAGCACAACCATCGATGAATCCAGGATCTTAACTGAAGTTACCATCTTTGCGGATAAGATCTGTGTAGATGAGGAGACAGTACGTTTAAGAAGCCATATTGAGGGTATGAAGAAAGAGTTACTGAAGGGCGGCAGCGTTGGCCGTAAGTTAGATTTCATTGCTCAGGAGATGAATCGTGAGTCTAACACCATTCTTTCCAAGTCCAATGATATGGAAATCTCTGATCAGGCAATCATCCTGAAAACCGAGATTGAAAAAGTACGCGAACAGATTCAGAATATTGAATAATCGGAGTGATAAAAACTATGAAACAGCAGGGAATTCTCGCTGTGGTATCCGGTTTCTCCGGAGCCGGCAAAGGTACACTGATGAATGCGTTGTTAGAAAAGTACGACAACTACGCACTTTCTATCTCCGCTACCACAAGAAAACCGCGTGAAGGTGAAGTTCACGGAAGAGAATACTTCTTTATGAGCGTGGACGAGTTTGAAGGATTGATCGCCAATGATCAGTTGATCGAACATGCAAAATATGTAAGTAACTATTACGGAACACCTCGTTCCTATGTAGAAGAAAAGATGGCAGAGGGAAAAGATGTGATCCTGGAAATTGAAATTCAGGGTGCATTAAAAGTGAAGGAGAAATTCCCGGAGACACTGCTGATCTTTGTAGTTCCACCGTCCGCTGAGGAGTTAAAGAAACGTCTGATCGGCAGAGGAACTGAGACGATGGAAGTGATCGAACAGCGTATGAAACGTGCGACTGAGGAAGCGGAAGCAATGGATTCTTACGATTACATCCTTGTCAATGATGACTTAACGAAGGCTGTGGAAAGACTCCATAACCTGATCCAGTCCCAGCATATGCTGTCCGGCTGTAATGCAGACCTGATCAAAACTATGAAAGAAGAGTTAACAGCCATTGTCGGCTAAACTGATAAATTTTGAAGACTCGAAAGGAGCATAAATTATGTTACATCCATCTTATTCAGATTTAATTGAAGCAGTAAACAAAAATGTAGAGCCGGGCGAGCAGCCGGTTGTACAGAGCCGTTATTCCATCGTTATCGCTGCTGCTAAGAGAGCAAGACAGATTGTGGATGGTTCTGAGCCGTTGGTAGCAGGTGCGGCAGGAAAGAAAGCTCTTTCCACAGCGGTACAGGAGCTTTATGAGCAGAAAGTTTCCATTATGGGTGAGAATACCGTTGAAGAGCCGGAAACAAAAGCTGTTGAGGAAACAGAAGCAGTCGAAGAAACAGCAGAAGAGACTGTT
>JAZTZT010000138.1:0-8003 GCA_045637605.1 Pilosibacter sp. | reverse complement strand
GCCATTTTTATAAGAATTTTCAGGGTTTTACATACTGTTCAGTTTTCAAGGTTCTTTGCTGTTTTGCGACAGCCAGATTAATTTATCACAGCTTCGCAGTTTTGTCAACAGCTTTTTTTAAAGTTTTTCGAACTTTACACGCTGTCTCAAAGGACGCTTTTTGTTCGGTTCGTTTGCCTCTGTCTATCAAGGACAAGGCATATCTTAGCACCACCTTCGACAAAAGTCAACACCTTTTTGCAAAATTTTTCGAATTATTTTAAATGCATATACAATTTATCAAATCCCCTATGGATCCTTTGTGCACATTTACAATAGGAATAGAAAAGCCTACAGTATTTCATTGTTTCCAACAAACACTGAAGGCTTATTCATCTTATTTATTCTCTCTTGCACTCCATGCACAGATAGTCGCACTCACCGCACAGAACACTAACAAGTAAAACATGTATTCATAGGAACCCGTGCGCTCCTGAAGCACACCAACAATGCTGGCTGTAATCGGAGAAAAGACAGAGTTTAACATAATGATCGAATAGTTTGATGCAAAATGCTCATCACCGTATAGTCCACGTGTAACACTCGGGATCGTAGATGAGTTTCCTCCAAAGATAAACAGTGCCGCACAAACAAGAATGATCAACGCCGGCAGATACTGTGAACGGTACGCAAGATACATAAGTAACACGACACCTACATTTACAGTAGATAACAATCTGGTTGTAGCGATGCCTCCGATCTTATCAAAGATCACTCCGATGATCAGACGTCCAAATCCATTAAATAAGGAACCAATGCTGACAACCATCGCCGCTGCCGCTGCTGCCATACCGAGTTCTCCTGTTAAAAGAGGGGAGATATGGTTGATCACAGCAAGACCCACACTTCCTAATGTTACAATGTAAACAAATATAAAATAGAAAGTAGGACTCTTTAACATTTCTTTTGTGGTCATGTTGCGCGTGGATCTTGCAGATGCCATGGACGGTGCCGGAAGTTCTTCAAATTCCTTTGCCTTTGGCATACGAACAAAAAATCCACCCAATATGATAACGATCAGGTCTACAATTCCCAGAATAAAGAATGTTGTCTGCCATCCCAAACTGCTCAAAAGTGTCTGGCAGACCGGGCCCAACAGTGTGGTAGAAAGCGCATATCCCATGATCAGGATTCCGGTTGCAAATCCTGATCTATCACGAAACCACAGCGGAATCGTTGAGATAACCGCAGAATAACACATACCCACACTTGCTCCGCAAAGCACACTGTAGGTCAGATACAACTGCCAGATTTCTGTCACACGTGTAGTCAGTAAAAAACCACCTGCCAATAACAGACCCGCCAGCTGCGCAATACGCTGATAGTGGAAATACTTGCTAAGAATTCCACAGCAGATCACACCAACCGCAAAGAAGATGATATTTAAAGTGAATGCCAACGATGTCTCTGTACGACTCCAGCCAAACCATGCTTCCAACGGTCCTACAAAGATCGACCATGCATAACCGACTCCCAATAATAGCAAAAGCAAAACACCATTCAGTAAAAACAAATATCGTTTTACTGATAACGGAATATGTTTCATGTTAACCCCTCAATTTTCTTTCTGTAATAATCATTGTCAATAACCTTGACTAGATTATTACCAGATGAGGAAAATGTCAAGCCTATCTCATTAGGATGCATGATTCATTTCTTCGAAAACCTTAATAAATCGCTCGCGAATTGTCAGATCCATATGTACACCGATCTTTTCTGCTTCTTCTTTTGAAATAAGTCCGCCTGCCATTCCGGCGTGACCGCCTCCGTTGCCAATCCCTTCCATCGCCTGATTTGCCAACTTACCCGCATGAATATGGGCAAGCTCTGAACGGATCGAAAACTTTACTCCGTCCTCACGCATGGAATAAATAATGGCTATTTCCACTTCATCCAGACTCAAAATAAAATCCGAAACAATCGCGATCAATGCATTGGGACAGCTAAACGGAATCGATGCAAATCCTAACTTATCATATAGTTCAATATTCTCGATCGCGGCTCCGTACGCTCTCAGGTCACGGAATTCAAGATTGTTCTTCTCCATATATTCCAGTTTTCTATGATCGGCTTTGGAAAATAAAAATGCGAACATTTCGATATCTAATTCAGTAACACCTCTGGAAAACTGCAGTGTATCCATTCTCATTCCATACAACAGCGCGGTTGCTACATTGGAATCCATCGGAACATCAAGGTTCCTAAAATAATCTGCAATCAATGTTGCACAACTACCAACAATGCGAATATCTTCATATAAATATGTTTCTGTACTAAAAACAGGATGATGATCAATGCATGCAAATTCATATCCAACAAAATCTTTGATATTACCGCCATTTTTTTGAGCATCTACACAAATGATCCAGTCTTCATCTGTCATCTGATTTCGTATTTCTTCATAAAAAAGCACGTCAATATCCAAAATATCTGTCATTTTTTTGACACTCAACTTATCAATTCGACCCTCATAGCATAAAATTGATTCAATCCCATAATACTCAAACAATTTCTGTAATCCATATCCGGATGCGATCGCATCCGGGTCTGGGAAATTATGTGTTTGTATATAGATTTTTCTGCCTTTACAAAGCTTCAATAGTTCTCTGTATTCCATAGTTATGTGTTCCTTTAATAATACTTCATGTAGTCTTAGATACATCAATTTGAAAACAAAAGACACCAGTATCCAATGCCATCATCTTGAACATATCCGATCCCAGCTTTTACAAATTGATCACGCAGAAGATTGTCGCGATGACTACTTGAGCAAAGCCACGCCCTGACAACTTGGTCCGGACTCCCTTGTTGCACTTTCGCAAGATTCTCGCCTCTCACAGTTCTTTCAATTTCAAATTGAGAAAATACCGAATAAAACGGTGTCCCGTCAGGACGCATGTGCGAAAATAACCTTTGCTGTTCATAGGCACGTACCATTGCCGCGCTTGTTAGTTTCTCATCCTTTACCAGTTTTGTCAGTCCCAGACGTATACGCTCCTCATTCACAATACGAAGCAGCACATCTTTCTGAGTTTCCTGATCCACATACACTGCTCTTTCTGCACCGTAGCACTGGTCGATTGATGGGACCCAAGGACTTCTCATACAATTGCAGCTTAAAACAACTACACCTCCGATCAGAGAAATCCATCGATATCCCCATTTTCTATTTTGTTTCTTCAAACATCCTCCTTCCCTCTCCAAGATTCTATTTATCCCCTAGGGAAACATAAGGAAACGAACAAGCCCAGTCCGTTTCCTTACACTTCTTTCCAAAGTATAATCTTCATGCGATCATCTCTACATCATATCAGATGATCTCAACCGCATATTTTAAACGCTTAGATTCACCCGGCTGTAAGCAGATCACGTGCGGCTTATCTAAAAATTCTCCTGTTTCATTTTCATATCCTGCACATCCATGCCACGGCTCCAGGCAAATATACGGAGCTTTTTCTGCACCCTTTGTCCAGAATGCGATCATCGGGAACTGTTCGAATTCCATCTGAACACCACGTCCAGTCTCTTTATGTTTCAAGCTTACTTTTTTAGAGTTTAATCCACGGAACACAACCGTATCAAGGCGAGCATAAACACTGTGATCAAGAGGAAGAATCTTACCAGAAAGCATCTCCTCGGTATCTCCGTTACGGAACAAACCTCTCTCTGTCAATAAGATGGTTGGAGCCTCTTCGTCTTTCTCAAACTCAAGAACATAATCTTCAAACTTCTCGCCCTCATTCATCGGACAATTAAATGCTGTATGCGCACCTACACAATACGGAAGTACACGATCTCCTGTATTCTTCACACGATATTCGGTCGTAAATCCATTTTCTGTCAGTCTATGCTCAATCTGGAAAGAAAACTTGAATGGATATACTTTTAAAGTTTCTTCATTCTCACAAAGTTCAAACACAACATAATCATCGCCTCGCTCTGCCACTGTAAATTCACTGTTTCGTGCAAAGCCGTGACGGCCCATCTGATATTCCTTTCCTTCAATCATAACAGAGCCATTTTTCAGATTGCCTACGACCGGAAACAGATTCGGATTACGTCCCGTCCAATACGCCGGATTTCCATCCCAAATATACTCTTTTCCTGTTTTATCCTTAAAAGAAACAAGTTCACCGCCACGGGTTTCAACAACGCCTTTTACCTCGCCAAATTTCAATTCAATCTGCATCGTTCTGCCTCCTTTATTTATGCTTTTCTCCTAATTAGAACTATACCAAATCGCAGTCAAAAAAGCAATGTTCGAAAAGATCACAATGGCTCCGATTTATCATCATTTTTACCATAATTGAGTGACAAAAAAAGGATATCGTGGTACAATAATTACACTAGACACGTATGTGCGTATTCAGGGGAGGCATATACAAAAATAATTATCAGGAGGATATTTAGTATGAATCGTTATGGTATTGACGTACAAGTAAAAAACATTCCTGTGCTGGATCCGGAGTTCACTCCACTTTTAAAATTCAATCAAGCTTTTTTAGCAACTGCTACAAAACCGATTTCCATCGCAGTAGAGAGAGCTGATGGCCAGATGGCTACAAAGCACACAATGATCCACGGTACACCGGAGATGGCAGAAGCTGACTGTTACTATATTGACAGAATCGTTAAAACTATGCTCTGGCTTCAGGGTGGTTTTAAAGTTTATATCAACGACAAAGCAATGTACGATTACCTCTGCAGCGTTTACTGCAAAGGCGGCGCACGTGAATTCGACTGGGATTTTATGGCTAATATCTATGAGAATCCATTTGAAGTTGTTTTCACAGAGAACGTTCCGGGAGCAAAAGATGCTCCGATCAAAATGGGCGGCAACTTAGCAGGCTGCCGTATCGGTTTTGATGCAGGCGGATCTGACCGTAAGGTATCTGCTGTTATCGACGGCGAAACTGTTTACTCTGAGGAAGTTGTTTGGTATCCGAAAGTAACAGCTGATCCGGATTATCACTACAACGGAATCGTTGAAGCATTCAAATCCGCAGCTTCCCATATGCCGAGAGTTGATGCTGTTGGTATCTCTTCCGCAGGTATTTTCATCAACAACCGTACAATGACCGCTTCCCTCTTCTTGTCTGTTCCGAAGGATCTCTATGATGAGAAGGTAAAAGACATCTATATCCGTGCCGTGAAAGACACATTCGGCGATATTCCGTATGTAGTTGCAAACGACGGTGACGTTTCTGCTCTTGCAGGTACTATGAGCATCAAGGACAATAACGTTCTCGGTATCGCTATGGGTACAAGTGAAGCAGTTGGTTATGTTGACGAAGAAGGCCGTATCACAGGCTGGTTAAATGAGCTTGCTTTCGTTCCGGTTGATGCTAACCCGGATGCGATGATCGATGAGTGGGCAGGCGATATCGGCTGTGGCGTTAAATACTTCTCTCAGGACAGTGTAATCAAACTTGCTCCGGCTGCAGGTATCGAATTAGATGAATCTGCTGCTCCGGCTCAGAAATTAAAAGCAGTTCAGGCTCTTATGGCTGAAGATGATCCGCGTGCTGCAAAGATTTATGAATCCATCGGCTGCTACCTTGGACATACACTTGCTTACTACTATGAGACATATGGTTTCCGCTATGTTCTTCTCCTTGGCCGTGTAATGAGTGGAAAGGGCGGCGATCTGTTATTCGAAACATGTCAGAAAGTTCTCAATGATGAGTATCCGGAAGTTGCTGCGAAATTCCAGCTTACATTACCGGACGAGTACTTCCGTCGTGTTGGTCAGTCCATGGCTGTTGCAAGCTTACCGGAACTGAACTAATTTCATACGTAAGTTTTATCAGGCGAACCTGTCCTTATGACAGGTTCGCCAATATGTAACATATACAATATCACCGAATATAAAAGGAGATTATTAGCTATGAGAATTTATATGGAAGCAGATTATGCTGCAATGAGCAAACGCGCTGCAAACATCATCGCTGCAGAAGTGATCAGAAAACCGAATTGTGTACTTGGTCTTGCTACAGGCTCCACTCCGATCGCAACTTACAAAGGCTTAATCGAGAAATACAACAATGGCGAGATCAGCTTTAAAGAAGTAAAATCTGTAAACCTTGATGAATACAAGGGTCTTGCAGGCACACACGATCAGAGCTACCGCTACTTCATGCAGGAAAATCTGTTCAAACACATCGATATCGATGTTGCTAACACAAACGTTCCGAATGGTCTTGCAGAGGATGCAGATGCAGAGTGCGCAAACTATGATGCTCTTGTTGCATCCCTTGGTTATGCTGATATTCAGCTCCTGGGTCTTGGCAACAATGGTCACATCGGTTTCAACGAGCCGGATGCATTCTTCACAAAAGAGACTCACGTTGTAGACCTCACTCAGAGCACAATCGATGCAAATGCTCGTTTCTTCGAGACAATCGACGATGTTCCGCGTCAGGCTCTTACAATGGGTGTTGGCTGCATCATGGCTGCTCGCCGCGTTCTTCTGATCGCTTCCGGCGAAGCAAAAGCAGATGCACTTTATAAAATGATCTGTGGACCGATCACTCCGGATTGTCCGGCTTCTATCCTTCAGCTCCATCCGGATGTAGTAGTTGTTGGTGATACAGCTTCTTTAAGCAAGGTAATTGAAGCGGGGGTTAAAGTATGCGAATAATCGGCGGACAGGTTTTTGACCTTGAAAAAGGATTTGTCGAGCGCGATCTTTGCACAGAAGGTATGTTCATTTCTGAAAACAGTGGTGATGACATTGTCATCGACGCTGCTGACTGTTATGTAATCCCGGGTCTCGTTGACGTTCATTTCCACGGTGCTGTGGGTGAGGATTTTAGCGATGCAACTCCGGAAGGTCTTCAGAAGATCGCTGATTTTGAATTATCCGAGGGCGTTACATATATCTGCCCAACTGGTATGACTCTCTTAGAAGACCAGTTAACAAAAGTATGCCAGGTAACTGCTGCGCACAGAAAGAGCAATCCGAGTGGTGCAGAAGTTGTTGGTATCCATCTTGAAGGACCGTTCCTTTGCGTAGCAAAGAAAGGTGCCCAGAACGAAGCTTTCTTACATACACCGGACGTTGCAATGCTCCGCCGTCTGAATGAAGCTTCTGAAGGTTGTGTGAAATTAGTCACTGTTGCTCCGGAAGAGCCGAACGGTATTGAATTCGTTCGCGAAGCTTCCAAAGATGGCATCACAGTTTCTCTCGGTCATACAATCGCAAACTATGATATCGCAAGTGAAGCTTATGCTGCAGGTGCTTCTCATGCAACACACCTTTACAATGGTATGCCGTCCTTCCTTCACCGTGAACCGGGTGTGATCGGTGCAGCTTGTGATGCTCCGCATGTAAAAGCAGAGCTGATTGTTGACGGTGTTCACATTCACGGCAGTGTTGTTCGTACTACATTTAAGATGTTCGGTAAGGAGCGCATGGTAATCATCTCCGACTCTTTAAGAGCAACCGGTATGCCGGATGGTATTTATCCGTTCGGTGGCCAGGAGATCGAAGTTCACGGAAACCGCGCAACAATCGCAGGTCATCCGGAGACTCTCGCAGGTTCTGTTACATCCTTAATGGGCTGCATGCGTCAGGCAGTTAAGTTCGGTATTCCGCTTGCAGATGCTGTTCGTGCTTCTTCTTACAATCCAGCTCAGCAGATCAAGATTGATGATCGTTGCGGCAGCTTAGAGGTTGGCAAAGAGGCTAGTATCGTACTCTTAAATAAAGACGATCTCTCTGTTAAGAAGATCATCTTCAAGGGTACTGAGGTTTAATTGCAATAATTTATCCCAGGTATCGAGTTCGATACCTGGGATTTTTGTTTTTTAGATATGCTTTTTAATAAACGCTACGATCTTCTTGTAGCAGTCCAACTTGTTGTGCATCTTCACAACACCATGTGCTTCGTCCTCGTAACGGAGATACTCTACTTCCACACCCTTATCTTTCAGCTGTGCTACTGCCTGCTCTGCCTCTGTCA
>JAZTZT010000137.1:0-4378 GCA_045637605.1 Pilosibacter sp. | reverse complement strand
GACGTAAGCTGGGTACTTCCGACAGCACAGATCTCTACAGCATGTTACAGCCACGGTGCAGGTGCACACAGCTGGCAGTGGACCGGTCAGGGTAAATCCAGCATTGCATTGAAAGGTGCAGTTCTCGCAGCAGAAGTACTTGCTGACGCAGCAAAGTCTCTTAACGAGAAACCGGAGCTCATCGAAAAGGCGAAAGCAGAGTTCGCGAAGAGAATGCGCGGACAGAAGTATGAGTGCCTGATCCCGGCAGATGTAAAACCGCATATTTATTCTTAATAGGAATGATTGATAAAAGTTGTCTTCGTTTTCGAAGGCAACTTTTTTTGCTGCCCGAACCTGTTTTGAGCTTTTTTCATATGATAGATGTGAAGCAACTATAAGGTGGTCTTTATGGCGAGAAAAGTGATCATAGATGCTGGACACGGAGGCGTGGAGCCGGGAGCAGTTTATAACGGAAGAAAAGAGAAAAATGATACGTTGCAGATGGCGTTTGATCTGGGAAGTGCGTTGGAACGCAGGGGTATTCAGGTAGAATATACGCGAGTGAATGATGTATATGACAGTCCATATGAGAAGGCAGCCATTGCAAATCGTTCTGACGCAGACTATTTTATTTCACTGCATCGGAATGCAATGCCGATCCCTGGTACTGCCTCGGGGGTGGAAACATTGGTTTATGCCAAGAATGGAGAAGCCGGACAATTGGCGCAGAATGTTCAGGCAGAACTTGCAAATCTTGGTTGGAATGATCTGGGTGTGCTTGAGCGTCCGGGGTTGGTTGTTCTTCGTAATACAAAAATGCCGGCAATCTTGATTGAGGCAGGGTTTATTGACAATCCTGTGGACAATACACTTTTTGATGAAAAGCTTGCTGCTACTGCAGATGCTATCGCGGATGGAGTAGTCATGACATTCCGTGAATTGGAACAAATACAGCCATCGACTGGAGAAGAGCCTGGTTTCTATATGGTTCAGACAGGGATATTTCGTCGTAGGGAATATGCAGAAGAGGAACTGAAGGAATTACAGGAGCGCGGATATCCGGCTTTTATAATAGCAAAAAATGGCTTGTACTATGTACGCGCAGGCGCATTTCGGAATCTGGAAAATGCGATCGCTCAGGAACGGCAGCTGAGGCAGCAGGGATTTGCCACTTTTATTGTGCGGACATAACCAATTGTGTTTGGAATTTGCAAAGTGATGATGAGTGGTCTGGAAAAACTATAAAAATATCAAGAAAAGACTTAAAATTATCGGTAAAGTATGTTATGATATAAGAGACTAGAAAGGCGGTTGTGAACCGTAAGACAGAACAAAAGAAGGGGGCATCAGTATGGCTAAAAAAGTGATCATTACCATTGGCCGTCAGTATGGAAGCGGCGGAGCAGAAGTCGGAAAGAAGCTTGGCGCAAAGCTTGGACTCGATGTGTACGACAAGGAAATCCTCAGGATGACTTCAAACGAGAGTGGAATCCGTGAGAGTTATTTCCATCTTGCAGATGAGCGCGCAGGAAAAAAACTTCTTTATAAGATCGTTCAGTCTATGGTTCCGGAGAATACCAGTCCGTCCCTTGGAAATGACTTGGTATCCGCAGACAATCTGTTCCGGTTCCAGTCTTCCGTGATCCGTAAACTGGCTCAGGAGCAGTCTTGTATCTTTATCGGACGCTGTGCAGAACATGTGCTGGCGGAAGAAGAACATCTTGTGAGAATCTTTATCCGCGCGGACATGGATGCACGAATTGAGCGAATCCGTGAAAAAGGTTATTATGAGGAAGATGAGATTCCGAAGAATATTAAGCGGATGGACAAAGAACGCCGTGACTATCACCGCTACTATACAGGAAAAGACTGGGAGTCCATCGAGAACTATGATCTCGTTTTGGATTCTGGAAAAATCGGTACCGATGGATGCGTGGAATGCATTGTCAATTATCTGAACGTGAGAGGTCTTCTCGAAGACTAGGTATTGCGTGAATGAACATCGCATGATAGAATATAGGCGGCTGCGCGTTGTTGCAGCCGCTTTTAAATTTCAGTTTGGAGAAAAGAATGGAACATAGAACATATCGTGCCGCCATTTTTGATATGGACGGCGTAATCGTAGACAGTGAGATCGTTTACAATGAATATCTGCTGGCATTTGCCCAGACAAAAAATCCGGCAGTTGTGATGGACGACATTAACCCGATGGTGGGACGCACAAAAAAAGACAGCTGGATGATCATGGAACACGCGATCAATAATGGACAGACCTGGGAGGAATTATTGGCAGAGTTCCGAGTATTGGACATTTATCAGCATGTGGATTATCAGAAGATTTTCCGTCCGGAAGCTTTGGTTGTGGTGCAGGAGTTGAAAAAGCGTGGGTACCGCGTAGCACTGGCTTCTTCTACAGGTCCGAAGCTGATCGCCAGGATTATGGAAGAGACCGGAATGCGTCCGTGGTTTGATCTGATCGTCAGCGGAGGTCAGTTTAAACAGAGCAAACCGGATCCGGAAATCTATCATTATACAGCGAAGACTCTGAAGGTAAAAGAGGAAGAGTGCTTTGTGATCGAGGATTCTGAAGTTGGTATTGAGGCAGGAAAAGCGGCTGGCATGACGGTTGCTGCACTTCGTGATGATCGCTTTGGTTTTGACCAGGGAAAAGCGGATCATCATATGGATTCTCTGATGGAGATTTTGGATTATTTACCGTAAAGGAGCAAGGATTATGGAAGCGAAAAAGGAAACAGTTGTGCTCTGCGGAGCCAATTCTTATGAGCAGAAGTTTTATTTTAACCAGGATTTTAAATCACTTCCGGAGGATGTAAAGAAAGAACTGCAGATCATGTGCGTGTTGTTTACAGAGGATATCGGCGGCGTGATCACATTGGAGTTTGAACCGGATGGAAGTCTGGAGTTTAAGGTACAGGCAGATGAGCACGATTATCTTTTCGATGAGATCGGAAGCGGTCTGAAGATCCGTCAGTTCCAGAGAGAAAAGAGAGAACTTCTGGAAGGTCTGGAAATTTATTATCGTGTGGTGTTCCTTGGAGAGAAGATCGAGGATATCGCAGTCGAGGAAGAATAAGAGGACGATATGAAACTGAAAATTGGTAATGTAGAGCTTGCCAACAATGTAATCCTGGCTCCGATGGCGGGAGTGACAGATCTTCCGTTCCGTGTGCTTTGCCAGGAGCAGGGGTGTGGTCTGGTGTGCATGGAAATGGTCAGTGCCAAGGCAATCCTCTATAAAAACAAAAACACAAAAGAACTGCTGGAAGTGGATGAGCGAGAGCGCCCGGTATCCTTACAGTTATTTGGTTCTGATCCGAAGATTTTGTCGGAGATCGCTGCCAGTCTGGAAGATGGACCGTATGATATCTTCGATATCAATATGGGCTGTCCGGTACCGAAGATCGTAAAAAATGGCGAAGGTTCTGCACTAATGAAGAATCCGAAACTGGTGGAAGAGATCCTGACTTCCATGGTAAAGGCTTTAAAGAAGCCTGTCACAGTGAAGTTCCGTAAAGGATTTGATGACTCCTGTATCAATGCAGTGGAGATTGCAAAAATCGCGGAAGCCAGCGGTGTGGCAGCTGTGGCAGTTCATGGTCGTACAAGAGAGCAGTACTATTCCGGAAAAGCAGACTGGGACATCATTCGTCAGGTAAAGGAAGCAGTCAACATTCCGGTTATCGGAAACGGAGACGTATTCTCTCCGGAGGATGCCAAACGTCTGGTGGATGAGACCGGATGTGATGGTATCATGGTTGCCCGTGGTGCGAAAGGAAATCCGTGGATCTTTAATCAGATCGCAACTTACCTGGAGACGGGAGAGATTCCGCAGAAACCGTCCAAAGAAGAATTGAAAGCAATGATCATGCGTCATGGCCAGATGCTTGCAGAGTTCAAAGGTGAGAATATTGCTATGCGTGAGATGAGAAAGCATGTGGCATGGTACACAGCAGGTTATCCGCATTCCGCGTCTCTGAGAAACGATATCAATGCTGTGGAGACAATGGAAGGGTTGGAAGAGCTGCTGGAGAGCAGATTGTAGGTTAAGTGTGTATTTAGTTTAGTAAAAATAAAATAGAAGTATCTGTAGAAAATTCCCGTACTATCTCAAAATACGGCTGACTACCTTTGCTTCACTTCGTTTTATTCGCCCTTACGCCGGTCGCGATAAGGACGTTTGCGACCTCTGTAAGGGCGCAAAACTTGTGAATCTCAGTCGTCCAGCCTATTATTTGAGACATGTACGGGATTTTCTATCAGATACTTTTTTATTTTTCTAAACCTAAATACTGCAATTGTGCATTCCTCTAGATAACTGGCACTTTTAGTATGTGAGAAACCTATAGATAAAGTGTATTTACATTGAGAAGATGTT
>JAZTZT010000136.1:0-2069 GCA_045637605.1 Pilosibacter sp. | reverse complement strand
CGATCCGACTTATTGCCAACCGCCTTCTGAAAAGAGTCCGGGATTTTGCTCAGGTACGCGGTGACGGCAGAATAACACTGGAAATAGCCAGAGAAGCACTGCATTTGCTGGAAATTGACGAGCTGGGTCTGGACAATACCGACCGAAGAATGCTGGAAACCATCATCCGTTACTATGACGGCGGTCCCGTAGGTCTTGAAACCCTTGCCGCCACAATCGGCGAGGAAGCGATAACACTGGAGGATGTCTACGAACCGTATCTCCTGCAGATCGGATTCCTGAGTCGTACTCCACGCGGACGGATGGTTACCAGACAGGGATACGACCATGTCGGTATTCCCTACCGTAAAAAAGAAGTTCCCGGAGACAGCGGACAGATTTCCATCGCGGAAGAAGAATGAACCAAAAAACTGGTGTAAAACGCGGAAAACCGCATCATACACCAGTTTTTCATGGTTCTATAATAAAAGTTGGGGACAGATAAAACGCCAACGAAAAAAAGGTTGAGCATATCTGAAAAATCTGATAAAATGAAGTTACCACACAAACATACATCAGAGGAACAGATATGCTCAATTCATATTATACAGAAAAAATACTCGGATTGCAAGGTGCCGAAATCAAAAAGATGGAAGAAACAGAAGAAAAGATATCAATATCGCTGGAGATGAAACGGAAAGTACATCTCTGTCCTGCGTGTGGCCAGGAAACAGATCGTGTACATGACTACCGTACACAGATCATCCGAGATGAAAAGTGTTTCGGAAGAAAAGTGTATCTTCATTTGCGCAAACGGCGGTATGTCTGCCAATGTGGAAAGAGATTCTATGAAGATAACCAATGGCTCGCCCGGTATCAGCGTGAAACTCAGCGTATGACCATGGCAATCCTCCGGAAGTGCGGAACAGAATTTTCCTATACAGCAATAGCCCGTGAGTTTGGTATATCTACTCCCACCGTACTGCGTCGTGCTGATATGATCCTGTACGGTCGTCCTAAAGAACTGCCGAAGGTGCTTGGAATCGATGAATTTCGGGGAAACAGCGGCGGTGAAAAGTTCCAATGTATCCTGACCGATATTGAGAACCGAAAGGTGAATGATATTCTTCCCACTCGTTATCAGCATGATTTGATAGACTATTTCAAGAAATATGAGAAAATAGACCGCATCAAGGTGAAATATTTCGTCAGCGATATGTACACGACCTATGAAGAAATTGCGAAAACATACTTTCCGAATGCAGTCTATGTGGTCGACAAATACCATTGGATCCGACAGGCGATATGGGCATTTGAATCGGTTCGCAAGGAAGTACAGAAACAGTTCTCGAAAACACATCGTATATACTTCAAGAAATCAAGATATCTTCTTATGAAAAGATCTGAAAAACTTACGGAAGAAGAAAAACAACAGGTGAATGTGATGCTGTACACATCTGCTGATCTATCCAATGCGTACTTCATGAAAGAACGTCTCTATCGAATTCTGGGTAAGATAGAAAAGACTGGGTATCAAAATACACTTCCTGTCAAAAAGGCGTTCATGGAATGGGTTGAGGATGCTTTGAATTCCGATATCCCGGCATTTGTGCGCTGCGGAAAGACGTATCAGAGGTGGTTGACACCCATTATGAACTCATTTGACTGTCCTTATACCAATGGCTTTACGGAAGGCTGTAACAACAAAATTAAAGTGATCAAGCGTAACGCCTATGGTGTTCATAACTTCAGCAGATTTCGTAATAGAATTCTCTTTTCCTTCTCGTAAAAAAGAGAGAATCGATTTACAATTCTCTCTTTTGTCTTCTTTATTGGATTTTCTTTCCCCCAACTATTGACATGGAGCCTAAATCCATTAAACCGGTGACTCAGGTTCCTTCTACGATAGAAACAACACTTCTTGCCCAGTCAACAACCTTCTGGCGTTCTTCCAGAGTGATCTTCTTTCCGAAGATACCACACTTTACATAATAGTTTTTGTCAATTACATTCGTGCCGGCTTCGTGCAGAATATCCTTAACAATCTTTTCACCGCGGCAGTTGGGTTCGCCGTCAACAAGGAGAACAAC
>JAZTZT010000135.1:0-20425 GCA_045637605.1 Pilosibacter sp. | reverse complement strand
GTATGTGGCGGCTCACAACAATCAGGAACTTCCGGATGCTGTGGAGAAGACTATGGCAATCGAAGGTCCGGTGATCTGTGAGATCTTCGTAGATACCGAGCAGGCATTCGAGCCGAAGTCTGCAGCGAAGATGCTTCCGGACGGAAGAATGGTTTCCATGCCGCTGGAGGATCTGGCTCCGTTCCTTCCGGACGAAGAGATGGATGAAATCATGATCATTCCGCGCATTAAAGCATAAGAGAGAGTTTATGAGAATTGTTATAACAGGTGCGACCAGTTTTCTGGGCGCGGTAACCGTAAGACAGTTATTAGAGAAAGGATACCGGGTCGATGCAGTTGTTCGGCCCGGGTCCTCCAATATGTCCAATTTATACAAGCAGATTCCTGATGGCAGTGAGCAGATGCTTCAGATCATCGAGCTGAATCTCCATGATATCGCTCAGATTGTTGACTATGTTCCGTCTGCAGACGCGTGGATCCACATGGGCTGGGACGGTTCCGGCAGCGAGAACCGCAAGAAGCGCGATGTGCAGCAGTCCAATGTGGTGCAGTCTGTGAAAGCAGTTCATGCAGCAGGTGCTATCGGTTGTAAAAAGTTCCTTTTTACCGGTTCTCAGGCTGAGTATGGTGTATGCAATACAGTGATCACGGAGGAAAATCCGCTGAATCCGGTTTCTGAATACGGAATCGCGAAAGTGGAGTTTGGACAGCAGGCGGAGGGCCTGTGTAAGGCCTTTGGTATGGAATATATCCATACAAGAATTTTCAGTGTATACGGACCGGGCGATCATCCGCACTCCCTAGTCGAGTCTTGTGTGAGAACATGGCTTGCAGACGGTGAGATGAAGCTGGGAGAATGCACGCAGAAATGGAACTATCTTTATATTGAAGACGTAGTATCTGCACTGGTGGCGCTGATTGAAAAAGCGGAAGCCGGTGTTTACAATATTGCAAGCACCGATGTTCGTGTGCTGCGAGAGTATATTAAGGAAATGCATGAGATCTGCGGAGGACGCGGAACGTATGTATTTGGACAGAGACCGCAGAATGCAGAAGGTCCGGCCAATCTTGTGGCGGATATCAGCAAGATCTGCGATATGACAGGCTGGGAACCTGTGACCACATTTTCGGAGGGAATCCATGAGTTATTGTATCGCATGCAGGAAAGAACTTCCTAAAGAAGCCCTGTTTGTATTAGAAAATGCCCCGGCGTCCGCGCAGAATATCCCGGATGCGACAGAAGTGGGCGAAGATAAGGGAATTACATTAAACTTACGTCAATGTCCGGAGTGTGGACTGGTACAGTTTGATTGTACACCGGTGGACTATTATCGTGATGTGATCCGCGCCGGTGGATTTTCTACCACCATGACGGAACTGCGCCGCCGCCAGTATAAACATCTGATCGAGACCTATGGACTTGAAGGCAAGAAGTTTATTGAAGTGGGCTGCGGACGTGGCGAATTTATCAATGTATTAAAAGAATTTCCAGTGCAGGTGTTCGGAATGGAGCACAAAGAGGACCTGATCACCATCGCGCGAGAGAATGGTCTCTGCGTGTGGAGAGAATTTCCGGAGACTGCGGATCAGAAATTTATAGGCGATCCGGAAGTGGAAGGTTCTGCCGGACCGTACGATGCATTTCTGTCCTTCAACTTCTTAGAACATCAGCCGTACCCGGACGTGATGTTATCCGCTATCTACAATAACCTGGTAGACGGCGGTATGGGACTTGTGACCGTTCCGGCGCTGGAATATATTGTAGAACGTGGAAACTATTATGAGCTGATCCGTGACCACATTGCGTATTACTCCTTTGATGCACTGAGAAATCTTTTAGAAAATAATGGATTCAAAGTGCTGGAAGAAGAGATGATCAACCGCGATACGATTTCCATGATCGTGCAGAAGATGAGCGCTGAGGAGCGCGCTGCCCATGTTTCTAAAGCAACTGTTCAGGAAGAAAATATCGTTGCTTCCCTTGTGAAGGGACATGAGATTGTTCTCAAGGATATCAATGATCTTTTAGATGGACTGGCAGCAGAACAGAAGACCATCGCCCTCTGGGGTGCAAGCCATCAGGGCTTTACACTGGCATCAACAACACCTCTTTGTGAGCGTGTTTCCTATATCATTGATTCGGCTCCGTTCAAGCAGGGCCGTTTCGCACCGGCCTCTCATTTGCCGATCGTGGCTCCGGATTATTTCCTGGAACATCCGGTAGATGTAATCATGATCGTAGCGCCGGGATATTCTGACGAGATCGCAAATGTGATCCGCACAAGATTTGGCGCGGATGTCAGAATTTTGACACTTAGAAGTGAGCGAATTGAGGAGTTATAAGATGAAAGCATTTGTATTAAAAGAACCGGGAGTTGTCGGCTGGGCAGAAGTTCCGGATCCGGTCCTGACTCCGTATGGAGCGATCTTAAAACCAGTCGCAGTTGCACCTTGCTCATCGGATGTTCATACCGTGTTTGGAGGCGGTTCCAGAAAGGCTCCGAATCTGGTGCTTGGTCACGAGTGTGTGGCGAAAGTTCTGGAAGTTGGCGAACTGGTGCGTGATTTCAAACCGGGCGAGATCGTAGCAGTACCGGCGATCACACCGGATTGGAGAGATCGAGGCATTCAGGAGTGCAACTTCAAACACGCAAGTGCTCCATTCTCCGGACACCAGCTTGGAAGAACCCAGCCGGGTGTATTTTCTGAGAGATTTTTGATCCCGGATGCAGACACCACTCTGGCAAAGATTCCGGAAGGGGTTAGCCTGGAGCAGGCACTGATGTGTGTGGATGTTGTGACCACCGGTTTTACAGGTGCGGAAAATGCAAATATTAAGTTCGGTGATACTGTGGTTGTCATGGGTATCGGACCGATCGGTCTGATGGCAGTTGCAGGAGCGAAGCTGTCCGGCGCATCCAGGATCTTGGCTGTAGGAAGTCGTCCGAAGTGCGTGGATATGGCATATCGCTTTGGTGCGACCGAAGTGTTAAGCTATAAAAATGGAGATATCGTGGCTCAGGTCATGGAACGCACCAATGGACTCGGTGCTGACAGCGTGATCATCTGTGGAGGAAATGATGAAGTATTCGCACAGGCCATCGACATGGTGCGCTACGGGATCGGAACCGTATCCAACGTGAATTATTTTGGCGGAACCGGAAATCTTCCGTTCCCGAAATTCTCCGGAGGACGCGGAATGGCCGGAAAAACCATCCACACAGAGTTGGCATGTGGCGGACGTGTGCGGATCGAGCGTATGCTTTCCATGGTCAAATACGGAAGAATTGAGCCGGAACTTTTAGTGACTCATAAGCTTTCGGGACTTGACAATATTGAAAAAGCATTGTATTTAATGAAGGAAAAACCTGCGGACCTGATCAAAGTGATGGTTACGCTTGAGGAGTAAGATATGAAAACAATCAGTATCGTTGTACCATGTTATAACGAAGAAGAAAACGTAAGACCGTTAGCCGATGCCCTGCGTGAGATGTTTGGCCGTGATCTTCCGGGATATGCATATGAAATCATTTTCATTGACAATGATTCTCAGGATTCTACCAGAGACATTATTCGCAGCATGTGCGCGGAAGATAAAGGGATCAAAGGTATTTTCAATGCGAAAAACTTTGGTCAGTTCAATTCTCCGTACTATGCAATGTTGCAGAGCACAGGCGATTGTACCATTTTAATGGCAGCTGATTTCCAGGATCCGGTGGAGATGATCCCGAAATACGTGCATGAATGGGAAAATGGTTACAAGATCGTGATCGGTATCAAAAAATCTAGTCAGGAAAATAAACTTATGTACTGGCTGAGAGGCTGTTACTATAAATTGATCAAAAAACTTTCCGATGTGGAGCAGATCGAGCAATTCACAGGTTTCGGTCTCTACGACAAGCGTTTCATCAAAGTTCTTCGTGAACTGGATGATCCGACACCGTTCCTTCGCGGAATCGTGGCAGAGCTTGGCTTCAAGAGAAAAGAAATCCCGTATGAGCAGCCAAAACGCCGTGCAGGAAAGACCAGCAACAACTTATATCGTTTATTTGATGCAGCGATGCTCAGCATCACTTCCTATACAAAAGTTGGACTCCGCATTGCGACCATCGCAGGTTGCGGATGTGCAGGCATCAGCATGCTGGTAGCGCTGATCTATCTGGCAATGAAACTGATCTACTGGGATCGTTTCGCAGCAGGTATGGCTCCGCTTCTCATTGGAATGTGCTTCCTTGGTTCTGTTCAGCTTTTCTTTATCGGATTAGTGGGTGAGTATATCCTGACCATCAACGCCAGAGTGATGAAACGTCCGCTGGTTGTGGAAGAAGAGCGTTTGAATTTCGAAGAGAATTCCGACGAAGAATAAAAAACGAGGGAAAACTATGAAACATAAAGTTGATGTGGTACGTATCCGTGAAAATTCCATCCAGCTCAACGGCTGGGCTATCGGAAAAACTCCGGAGTCCAAGATCACATTCCGTGTCGAGGACGCAAACCGCAAACCAATTGATTTTAAATATGTGTCAACCAGACGTGACGATGTCAGCCAGATCTATTTCAAGAAAACCATCGAAACAGATTTTGGATTTGATATCCAGTTCCCGTATGAGCGTGGAAAAGATTACTATCTGGCAATCACCTGCGATGGAAGAACTGTCCGCGAAAAGTACAATGAAGAACTGATCGCGAAGCGTTCCAGTGTGGCACATAAAAGAAAACAAAAAATCTTAGATTTGATGAACATGGAAACGGTTCAGGTTGCCTGGGATTTCTTTAAGGAAAATGGCCTGAAAGCGCTGATCATCAAATCCAAGCACAAGATCCAGGGTCTGGACAATGATTACGATTATGCGGAGTGGTGGAAACTGACTCAGCCGACAGAAGAGGATCTTAAGGCTCAGCGCGAGACACAGTTTGAGCTGAATCCCAAATTCTCCATCGTGATCCCAGTCTGGAAGACTCCGGAAAAATATTTAAGAGAAATGATCGACTCCATTATCGAGCAGACCTATCCGAACTGGGAGCTTTGTATCGCAGACGGAAGTCCGAAGGGTCATAGTGTGGAGAAGGTTTTAAAGAAATATGCAGATGCGGACTCCAGGATCCGTTATAAAGTGCTGGGAGAAAATCTCGGTATTTCAGGAAATACCAATGCTGCCATGGATATGGCGACCGGTGATTTTATCGTTCTTGCGGACCACGATGACCGCATGACTCCGGACGCTCTCTTTGAGTGTGCGAAAGCCATCAATGAAAATCCGGAGACCGATGTGATCTACTCCGATGAAGATAAGCTGGATATGGACGGAGGCGCATTGTTCGATCCGCATTTCAAACCGGACTTCAACCCGGACCTTCTGACAAGTGTGAATTACATTTGCCATTTGTTTGTGGTGAAAAAACTCCTAGTCACATGGGTTGGCGGTTTCCGCCAGGAATTTGACGGCGCCCAGGATTATGATTTTATTTTCCGCTGCACCGAGCGCGCGAAGCGCATTCATCACATTCCGAAGGTGTTATATCACTGGCGTTGTCATCAGGATTCTACAGCCAGCAATCCGGAAAGCAAGCTGTATGCCTTTGAGGCGGGCAGCCGTGCAATCATGGCACACTACGACCGTATGGGAATCCCGGCTGAAAAGGTAGAAAAAGGTGTGGACTATGGTATTTACCGTACAACCTTCCGCATTCCGGGTGAGCCGTTGGTATCCGTGATCATTCCGAACAAAGACCATACGCTGGATCTTGATAACTGTATCCGTCCGATGATCACCAAAGGCACCTACAAGAATCTGGAATTTATCGTGGTGGAAAATAACAGCACAGATCCGAAGACATTTGAATATTACGAGAAGATCCAGAAGGAATTCCCGCAGGTTCATGTGATCAGATGGGAACGTGAATTCAACTATTCTGCCATCAATAACTTTGGTGTGAAACATGCGAAGGGTGAGTATCTGTTGTTCATGAACAATGATATCGAACTGATCGCAGAGAACTTTGTAGAAGAAATGCTTGGATTCTGTCAGCGAGAAGAAGTGGGCGCAGTCGGTGCCAGACTTCTCTATGAAGATGATACCATCCAGCATGCAGGTGTTGTAGTAGGTTTTGGCGGTATCGCAGGTCACACATTTATCGGTCTTCACAAGGCAGAAAACAGCTATTTCCATCGTGCAATGTGCGCACAGGATTACTCTGCAGTGACTGCTGCATGTATGATGAGTAAGAAATCCGTCTTTGAAAAAGCAGGCGGATTCTCCGAGGAACTGGCTGTTGCATTCAACGATATTGATTACTGTATGAAAGTTCGCGCGCAGGACAAATTAGTGGTATACGCACCGTATGCGGTACTTCATCATTATGAGTCCAAGTCCAGAGGTCTGGAAGATACTCCTGAGAAAATCGCGCGTTTCAACCGAGAGATTGCAACATTTGCAAAAAAATGGCCGGAGATTCTGGCAAACGGAGACCCGTATTATAACCCGAATCTGACTCTCAGAAAGTCCAACTTTGCCTTGAGAGATTTGAAGAAGGAGAAGATCGGAGAACCGTACAAATTGGAAGTTTCTCTGGAAGATTAAATAATTGGAAGGAAACGTATGCAAGCACGTACAACCATTATTATTCCAAACTATAACGGTCTGAATTTCATGGAGCCTTGTTTTGAGGCTCTGGAAAAACAGACTGTGAAAAACTATAAAATTCTGGTAGTGGACAATGGTTCTACTGACGGCAGTGTAGAATGGTTAAAGGAACACGAGATCCCATCCATTTTCCTGCCGGAAAATACCGGATTTACAGGTGCTGTCAATGTGGGAATCCAGACGGCGGATACGCCGTATGTGCTGCTTCTCAACAATGACACAAAGGTAGAGCCGCGTTTTGTGGAAGCGTTGGAGCGCGCGATCAGTCGTTCAGAAAAAATCTTTTCTGTCAGCAGTAAAGTGATCCAGATGTATCAGCCGGAGTTGATGGATGATGCGGGAGATATGTACAGCGTACTTGGCTGGGCGTACCAGCGAGGTGTCGGCAGATCAGAAAAACTTTACAACAAACCGCGCAGAGTATTCTCTGCCTGTGCCTGTGCTGCGATCTATCGTCGAGACGTCTTTGAAAAGATGGGATATTTTGATCCGATGCATTTTGCATATCTGGAAGATATCGATGTGGGATACCGTGCAAAACTTTACGGATATGACAATATTTATTGTCCGGAAGCGGTTGTCCATCATGTGGGCAGCGGTACCAGTGCGGAAGGCAATCGTTACAGCGCATTCAAAGTGCGTCTGGCAGCGAGAAATAATGTATATTTAAATTACAAAAATATGGGAACCTGGCAGATGGTTCTCAATTTCCCATGCTTGGCAGCAGGTGTATTTGTGAAATACCTGTTCTTTAAGAAACGTGGATTCGGAAAAGAATATCTTTCCGGTCTCAAAGAGGGTATCAAAACCAGAAAACAGTGCAAAAAAGTTCCGGATCTTCCGAATCGATGCAAGGAAGAGATGAAGATCCAGCTGGAGCTGATCTGGGGAACGATTCTCTATGTTTATGAATTTGGACGCCGTCAGTTGGCGAAAAAATCCAAAAATTAACAAAACTCAGAGATTCTTAAGAAAACGTTTATATCCAAAATCGTTTGTTTCGTGTATACTAATTATGATGGAATCATTCTGTGATGAATGATTCCCCGAAACAAAGGATTGAAACAACAATTGGTGAAACAATATGATTAAAGATAACCAGTCAAGTCTGAACCGTCTCCATGTGGTGTTGGACGCGTGCGTAACCGCGTTCTCTTACCTATTTGCGTGGTACATCGTCATCGGAAGCGGCTGGGCAAACATGCTTGGAAATAAAACACTGGGTGCAGATTTCTACTTTGCAGCCTTAGTTTTTATTGTTCCGGGCTATCTGCTTTTATATTCCTTCTTTAATCTTTATACACCGAAGCGTGTGCTTGGACGAAGGAATGAATTTGGAAAAATCTTAAAAGCGAATACAATCGGTCTTTTGATCTTTGGTCTGGTGCTGTATCTCGGACGAAAGAATCCGTATCTGTTCAACTTCTCTCAGAGATTAGTTGTTTATTTCCATTTGATCAATGTGATCATGATCACGGCAGAGCGTAATGCAATCCGTATCGTGCTCCGTTCTATGCGTTCGAAGGGCTATAACCAGAAACACATTCTTCTGGTTGGTTATTCCGATGCGGCGAAAGGATTCATCGACCGTGTTCGTTCGAATCCGGAATGGGGATATCAGATTCGTGGAATCTTAGACGACAACCATAAGCGTGGAACTGAGTACAATGGAATGAAAGTCATCGGTACTTTAGAAGACCTGACATATATTTTAGAGCAAAATTCTCTGGATGAGATTGCGATCACGCTGAGCCTGAGTGAGTACGAGAAGCTCCGCCATATCGTAAACTTATGTGAAAAGACCGGAGTTCATACAAAATTTATCCCGGATTACGGCAATGTGATCCCGACAGTTCCGTACACGGAAGACCTGCTCGGAATGCCGGTAGTCCATATCCGACATGTGCCGCTCAATGGTCTGCTCAACGCGACCATGAAACGTGTGGTAGATGTGTTTGGCGCGATCGTGGCAATTATTTTGTTCTCCCCGATCATGCTGGTAGTGGCTATCACGATCAAACTGACTTCTCCGGGTCCGATCATTTACTGCCAGGAGCGAGTTGGTCTTCACAATCGACCATTTAAAATGTACAAATTCCGTTCCATGACGGTACAGGATCCGAATAAAGAAAAGATGAGATGGACGACTCCGGGTGACTCCCGTGTTACTCCGATCGGAAAAATCATCCGCAGTACCAGTATCGATGAGACTCCGCAGTTCTTTAATGTTCTGTTCGGTGACATGAGTCTGGTGGGGCCGCGTCCGGAGCGCCCGTTTTTCGTTGAAAAGTTTAAAGAAGAAATCCCGCGTTATATGATCAAGCATCAGGTTCGTCCGGGCATTACCGGCTGGGCACAGGTCAATGGTTATCGTGGAGACACCTCGATCATCAAACGAATCGAGCACGATCTTTACTATATTGAGAACTGGTCACTGGGATTTGACTTTAAGATCTTATTTTTAACTGCATTTAAAGGATTTATCAATAAAAACGCATATTAAGATGAGGATAAACGAATGAATTATGATGATGAATTAGAACGCGCAAGGGCAAAGCGAAGCCGTAAACGCACCAACGATGCAGCGAATCCGTCCCGTGGTTCCGGAAATGGAGGCAACGGTGCTGGCTCCAATTTGCGTCGATCTTCTGCAGAAGCCCGCGTGGCGGCGGCGAATCACGCGAATCAGACGGTTCAGTCTGCAAATAGTGCTCGTGCCACATATCGCAGAAGAAAGAAAAAAAATAAAGCCAAAAAGATCATTCTGATCGTGACCCTGGTTCTGTTTGCAGTGATCGCGGCAGCCGGATTTGGCATATACAAGTATTTTGACAATAAAGTCGACAGCATGGATCAGGTGGATTTTAAAGTTCCGGAAGTTCAGAACGTCAATCTTACGGAAGAGAAGCGTGAACAGATGGAAAAAGGATTCCTGACAGTAGCCGTCTTCGGTGTGGATTCCCGAGATAACTCTCTCGGAAAAGGAAATCAATCCGACGTTATCATGATCGCGAACCTGAACCGTGAGACCGGAGAGATCAAACTGGTGTCCGTTTTCCGTGATACCTACATGAATGTTTCTGACAAGAATACTTACAACAAGATCAATGCAGCGTATGCGTCCGGTGGTCCGGAAGCAGCTGTTAAAGCGATCAACAAGAACCTGGATCTGAATATATCACATTATGCGACCTTTAACTGGAAGGCAGTGGCGACTGTGATCAATATTCTTGGTGGTGTAGAGATCGATATCAGCAAATCCGAGTTCTATTATATCAACGCGTTTATTACAGAGACTGTAAAAGGTACCGGAATCGGTTCTGTTCAGTTAAAGGCACCGGGTGTCCACAATCTGGACGGTGTACAGGCAGTTGCATACGGACGACTTCGACTGATGGATAGTGACTATGCGCGTACCGAGCGTCAGAGGATCATTCTGACAAAGGCATTTGAAAAGCTGAAAAAAGCGGATCTGACAACGCTGAACAGTGTGGTTGGTCATGTGATGGAGATGAGTTCCACCAATATCAAGTGGGAAGAGCTTCTTTCTCTCGTAGGCGGTATCAGCAAATATCATCTCAGCGAGACGACCGGTTTCCCGGCAGCTCGTGGCGAGGCAAAGATCAAGATTGGCAGCAATAAGCTTTCTTGCGTAATCCCGCAGACATTAGAGAGCAATGTAATCAGTCTCCACAATTTCTTGTTTGGAGAGGAAAATTACGAGCCGTCCGCAAAAGTAAAAGAGATCAGTGCAAAGATCGCAGAAGTCAGTGGTCTTGCAACAGAGGCAGAAGAGATTGGCAGTGTGGCAGTTGATCAGGGATACATTCCAAAGCCGACAACAACAGCAGCCGCTCCGACAGAAACAAAGAAGGAGAATGAGGCAGGAAATGCGGCAGAAACTTCTGCAACAGAAACTGCGGAAGCTTCCAGCGAGGGAGAGTCTGAATCTACAGAAGAAGGCGAATCTGAGTCTACAAGCGAAGGTGAGTCCGAGTCTATAGTGGAATCCGGCTCCGCAGCAGAGTCTGAATCGGAAACTTCAGCCCCATTATGGCCTGGTATCAATAATGGTCCGGGTATGGGACCGGGAAGCACGGCTGCTTCCACAACAGAAGCAATGAGGCCTGGTGGCCCGACATCGGTAACCAAACCAATAGAAAGCAATGGACCGGGCAGTGCACCGGAAGTTCCAGAAGCGACTACATCCGCAGGACCTGGTGGTGTAACAATTTCCGGAAACCAGACATCTGCTACGATTTCTCCGACAAAACCGGACAACTCCACAGTGAAACCGTCCGCAAGTGCTCCGGGAACAACCAAACCGTCTGCAACAACTCCGGGCGGAAGCCAGGAAGCGAATGCGCCGGGTGGTGCAGGTTCCACAGGAACAAAACCGAGCGAAACAACTGCAGCAGCTCCGTCTTCTCCGGCTGATGTTATCATCTCCGGCGGAGGTCCGAGTGGTCCTGCAGCACAGGCAACCAGTGCGGCAGCGCCTGGACTGTAACGCTAAGGTCTGACATATAAAACATACAGAAAATAAAAACCCCGAGATACTCAAGATCAGTAATTGAGTACCTCGGGGCTTTTCATTAGTTACATATCATCTCTTCTCGTCTTCATGATCGGAAGCTGCTCACGAATGGAAGCAACCTCGGCCAAGTCAATCGTGGTGATCGCCATACCTTCTTTCTCATCCATATGGCTCAGCACAGTACCCCACGGATTGACCACCATGGAATTACCCCACGCGTGATAGGATGCGGATAGATCGCGGGCCGGAGAAGTACCGATCATAAATACCTGGTTATCAACCGCACGACCACGGTGCATGATCTCCCAGTGAGCCGGACCTGTCGTCATATTGAATGCAGCCGGTACAAGGATCACCTGAGCGCCGCGGATGGACATCTGACGTGCGATCTCGACGAAGCGACAGTCAAAGCAGATACAGAGACCCATTTTACCAAATTCCGTATCGAAAACAGTTACAGAATTTCCGGCAGTCAGAGTGTCAGACTCCTTAAAGCACTGTCCACCCTTTACATCAATGTCAAATAAATGCACCTTGCGATGCTTTGCAATCTGATTTCCTTCACGGTCGAAAACGTAAGCGGTATTGTACACCTTACCTTCTTCGTCCACTTCCGGAATAGAGCCGGCGGACAGATATACGTGGAACTGTTTCGCAAGATTGGATAGTTTCGTCCAAGTTTCACCACCGTCCTTTTCTGCGTAGATCGGGAAATTCGGTGTCTCGTACGGACAGTTAAACATCTCCGGAAGACAGATCATATCGGCACCTTCTGCAATGGCTTTTTCAAACAACGGAACCAGCACTTCAATATTTTTTTCTTTATCAGCATAGACATGAGTCTGAAGCTGGGCAACAGTCATTTTCATGGCAAAATTCCTCCATATAAAACATTCTTTTATTTAGTTTAAAGGGAAAAACGGGGAATGTCAATGGACTTGCACGGCGCCGAGAAATATGATAGGATTCCCAAGAAGGAAGGAGAGGCGCACCATGACACTAAATCTGCCATACAGTAATACTACATTCAACATCATATGGAAAATCATGAATGGACAGATGCCGTGTCTGTTTCAGGAGCTGACCGGACTCTACTGCCCGGGCTGTGGCGGTACGAGAGCTGTAAAAGCATTGCTGAAAGGCGATGTAATCACCAGTTTCCTCTATCATCCGCTTATTATTTATGTGATACTTGTGGCTGCTATTTTTGCATTCTCCTACATCCTTTATGCGAAAACAAAAAATCCCAAGTTCCGTCTGCACTTTGATAATAAATATGCGTACATCGGAATTGGGATCATCGTTATAAATTTTGTGGTAAAAAACTATTTGCTGATATTCGAAGGAATGGATTTATTACAGACATTGCCTTCGATGTAAAACGATCTTAATTAATAAATTTTTCTGTATGAGCAGTCATTTCATTCTGGAATTGTTCAAACATCTGATTAAACATAACAATATTGTCCGGATCTTTTAATAAGTCCGTAAGCCACAAAGAGTAGAAAAACTCTGCGACACCCAGGATGATGGCGATCACACCAAGAACAACCGCAGTAACAGCAGTTTTGGTCATAGGCCCATCTTTTTTGGAAATAAATGCAATGGAGATGGCTCCGACACCAAGAATAATGCAGGACGGAAAATTAAAACAGCAAAGATTTAGCAGGGCGAAAATGCCACTGCAAAGGGCGGCTGTCGCATAACCGTTTTTCTTTTTCGGAGTCCGGTTGTATGGATTGTACGGGTTTCTATACGGTTCATGCGAATCAGATCCAGTATTCCACGGATTCTGATTCGGGTTCTCAAATTCTGTCAAAATAATCCTCCTAACACGATATTGCTATGATAAAAGTCAAAAATAATCATAACATGAAAGAAATTGCTTGTCCATATTTAAGTTGCACAACCGGGCTCTTTGAATTATAATGATATACGGAGTCTTATCGCCTGGATAGACTTTTACTGTGACGTGTGATTCACAGGACAGATAAGGAGCAAAAAAATGGACATTTTAGCATTACTGACAAGTGAACTTGGCGTCGGCCGCGGTCAGGTGGAAGCTGCCGTGAAGCTGATCGACGAAGGAAATACGATTCCGTTTATCGCCAGATATCGTAAAGAAGCGACTGGATCTTTAAATGATGAGGTCCTTCGAAATCTGGATGAACGTTTGAAATACTTAAGAGGTCTGGAAGAGCGTAAGGCTCAGGTGCTTTCTTCCATTGAAGAGCAGGGAAAGCTGACAGCGGAATTAAAAAAGAAGATTGAATCAGCCCAGACCATGGTTGCAGTGGAAGATCTGTATCTTCCTTATCGTCCGAAACGAAAGACAAGAGCCAGTGTGGCAAAAGAAAAAGGCTTAGAACCACTTGCAGATCTGATCATGCTTCAGATGACAAAGAAGTCGCTTGACAAAGAAGCAGAGGCTTATGTTTCTGAAGAGAAAGGGATCAAGACAGTCAAAGAAGCCATCGACGGAGCTAAAGATATTCTTGCAGAGAGGATTTCTGAGGAAGCAAAGTACCGTACTTATATCCGTAAAACAACCATTGAGGAAGGAACGATCGTTTCCGAAGCGAAGGATGATAAGGCAGAATCCGTTTACGAGATGTACTATCATCATGAAGAACCGATCAAAAAATGTGCCGGTCATCGAGTATTGGCGCTGAATCGCGGTGAAAAGGAGAAAATCCTTACCGTCAAGATCGCAGCACCGATCGAAAAGATACAGATGTATCTGGAAAAGCAGGTAGTGATCCGCGACAATCCGATCACAACACCGGTATTAAAAGATGTGATCACAGACAGTTACAGCCGTCTGATCGCCCCTGCCATTGAGCGCGAAGTACGCAATGAATTGACGGAAAGGGCAGAAGATGGTGCGATCAAAGTGTTTGGTAAGAACCTGGAACAGCTTTTGATGCAGCCTCCGATCGCCGGTTGTGTGGTCCTGGGTTGGGATCCGGCGTTCCGTACCGGATGTAAACTGGCAGTTGTCGATGCGACAGGAAAAGTTCTGGATACAGTCGTTATTTATCCGACAGCTCCGCAGAACAAAGTTGCGGATGCAAAGAAAGTATTAAAGAAGCTGATCGATAAGTATCAGATTTCTCTGATCTCTGTTGGAAACGGAACTGCATCCCGTGAATCAGAACAGATCATCGCGGAATTCCTAAAGGAGATTCCAAACCGTGTGCAGTATATCATTGTAAATGAAGCAGGTGCTTCCGTATATTCCGCAAGCAAACTGGCGACAGAAGAGTTTCCGAACTTCGATGTAGGACAGAGAAGTGCGGTCTCCATCGCAAGAAGACTACAGGATCCGCTGGCAGAACTGGTGAAGATCGATCCGAAATCCATCGGTGTCGGCCAGTATCAGCATGATATGAACCAGAAGCATTTAAGTGAAGCTTTGGGAAATGTAGTCGAAGATTGTGTAAACAAAGTGGGTGTGGATCTCAATACAGCTTCCGCATCACTTTTGGAATACATTTCCGGTATCTCTAAGACCATCGCAAAAAATATCGTGGCATATCGTGAGGAACATGGTGCCTTCCAGAATCGTAAGCAGCTTTTGAAAGTTGCGAAACTGGGACCGAAGGCGTTTGAACAGTGTGCCGGATTTATGCGAATTACTAACGGCAGCAATCCTCTGGATGCGACCAGTGTCCACCCGGAGAGCTATGAAGCAGCGACTCAGGTATTAAATCGCCTGGGATTAGAGCCGGAATCCATCGGAACAGAAAAGATAAAAGGCATTGCAAAGAAAGCCGGAGATATCGAGAAGCTGGCAAAAGAGTTGGGGATTGGCGAAGAAACACTCGGTGATATCCTGAAAGAACTGGAAAAACCAGCCCGCGATCCGCGTGAAGAAATGCCAAAACCGATCTTGAGAACCGATGTGCTGGATATGAAAGATCTGAAACCGGGCATGATCCTGAAAGGAACCGTCCGCAATGTCATCGATTTTGGTGCATTTGTGGATATCGGTGTTCACCAAGATGGGCTGGTACACATTTCTGAGATGTCCAGAAAATACATCAAGCATCCGCTTGAAGCAGTAAGCGTAGGAGATATTGTTGAGGTGAAAGTTCTTGGCGTAGATCCTGCAAAAAAACGTATCTCTTTAACCATGAAGATAGAATAAAAGAGGTGATAAGAACAAATGAGTATCAATAAAGACCCAATGGAAACGAAAAAGCTGAGAGAAGCCATGGAGGCTTCTGAAGGTATGGAGATCAAAGTAACCATGACAGCACAGCATTTGTTCACATATTCCATGTACAATTCTTACAATGGTGGAAAATTGATCTTCAGCGTGGTGTTCACACTGGCATGGATCGTGATCTTGTTTGCGACTTGGAATATGGAACAGTCCGTATGGCACCAGAAATTACTGATGACATTCTGTATCCTGATCTTCCCGGTGCTTCAGCCGTATTTGCTCTGGAACAGCACGAAGAAGCAGGCAAAGACCATCGGTTTCTCAACACCGGTAACCATCAAGCTGGCACACAACCACATCTACATCGAGCAGGCAGGCCACTGTGGTGATTTTGAGTGGGCTCGTATCAAACGTTTTGTCCGCATCAAATCTATGTTCATTATGGACATGGGCTATGGACGCGGCTATCTGATCCCGAATGAAAGCATTCAGGGAAGAGAACAGGAACTGGTAGATATGGTGAAGAAACAGCTTCCGGAAACAAAAACGAAAGGATTGAAAGCATTCGCATGATAAAAGAAAGCTTTTGCCCAGAAGAAACATATGCACTCGGAAAAAGTCTCGGTGAAGCAGCAAAGCCGGGCGATGTGATCTGTCTGAACGGAGATCTTGGTGTTGGAAAAACTGTTTTCACCCAGGGATTCGCAGACGGTCTTTCAATCACAGAGCCGGTCAATAGTCCGACGTTTACCATTGTGCAGGAATATCATGACGGAAGACTTCCGTTGTATCATTTTGACGTATACCGCATTGGCGACATTAGCGAAATGGACGAAGTGGGATATGAAGATTATTTCTTCGGAGAAGGCGTCTGCCTGATCGAGTGGTCCAATCTGATCGAAGAGATTCTTCCGGACCACATGATTTCCGTAACCATTGAAAAGGATCTCCAGAAGGGATTCGACTACAGAAAAATAACCGTGGAGGAAATATAAGATGCGTATTTTAGCAATTGAAAGCTCCTCTTTAGTAGCCTCTGTTGCCATCGTAGAAGACGGTGTGACTCTGGCAGAATACACAGCAAACTTTAAGATGACTCATTCTCAGACTCTGCTCCCGATGATCGATTCCTTGGTGAGTTTATTTGGCATTGACCTTTCCACCATCGACGCCATCGCTGTATCTGGTGGTCCGGGTTCCTTTACAGGACTCCGTATCGGTTCTGCGACAGCAAAAGGACTTGGTCTGGCTCTCAACAAACCGTTGATCCATGTTCCGACGCTGGACGGAACGGCTTACAACCTGTATGGTGCAAAAGGTCTGATCTGCCCGATCATGGATGCAAGAAGAAACCAGGTTTACACCGGAATCTATCGATTTGAGCAGGAGTTTGAAGTATTGATGGAACAGGATGCCATGGACATGGGAGAACTGATCGAGAAGTTAAATGCCATGGGTGAGCGCGTGATCTTCTTAGGTGACGGTGTTCCGGTTCATGAAAAGAAGATCTGTGAACTTATGACGGTACCGTTTGATTTCGCTCCGGCACACATGAATCGTCAGCGTGCGGCTTCTGTTGCAACACTGGGAGCCGTGTATTTTGCAGAAGGCAAAACAGAAACAGCAGCAGAGCATGGTCCGGACTATTTAAGAAAATCTCAGGCAGAGCGTGAGCGTGAAGAACGCGAATCTGCAAAATAAACACTATGATCAAGTTACGTAAAATGATATTTGACGATGTGGCAGTTCTGACGGAGATGGAACGCCTCTGTTTTTCTGATGCATGGTCGGAACATATGGTTCACGATCTTGTAGACAGCAGCTGGGATCAAGTCTGGGTGCTGGAGGCAGAAGCAATCCTTGGATACATTAATTTTCGATTCATTGCAGGCGAAGGAGAACTGATGCGTATTGCAGTTCTTCCGGAACAGCGCGGTCACGGCTATTCCAGAAAGCTCATGGATGTGATGATGGAAGAAGCCGCTAAAAACCAGATCACAGATCTGACACTGGAAGTTCGTGCCGGAAATGAACCTGCCATCGGTCTTTACAAAGCATATGGTTTTGTAGAAGAGGCCATTCGCAAAAACTATTATCACAATCCGACCGAAGATGCCCTGATCATGTGGGTACACGGTCTCCCAACCATTCCCACTTAAAAATCGTCACATTTCCGCTATAATGTAAGAGCAGTGGATCCCCCTGGGAACCATGGGGGCAAATACAAGAGGCGAAAGGTGAGGATAAGATGAGAAAATATGGGAAAAACGGGCAATTGAAAACCATTGTCTGCAACCAGTGCGGAAAAAGTCTGGTGGTCAAAGACGGGATCGTCCGTGAAGGAGCTATTCTGGTCAACCACGCATGGGACTACTTTTCTGAGAAAGACGGAGAGGTTCATCATTTTGATATTTGCGAATCTTGCTACGATGAAATGATCAGTCAGTTCAAGATTCCGGTTGATGTGGAAGAGCAGACAGAATTGATTTAAACAAATTCATAATCGAACAAATGAGAGGGAACAGCAAAAAATCGGAAATTGCTGTTCCCTCTATTGCATATTACTGAGAGATTATGTTATGATTCAAACTGGAATAGTATTGAAATATAAGAAATGAGGTCATTTTCATGTTAGATATTTGTTTACTGGGTACCGGTGGTATGCAGCCACTCCCGTATCGCTGGCTGACATCCATGATGGCCCGCTGTGACGGCAGCAATCTGCTGATCGACTGTGGTGAAGGAACTCAGGTCGCATTAAAAGAGAAAGGCTGGAGTCCGAAGCCGGTAGATGTAATGTTATTTACACATTATCATGCGGATCATATCAGCGGCCTTCCGGGATTCCTTTTAACCATGGGAAATGCAGAGCGAACCGAACCGGTGCTCCTTGTAGGCCCAAAAGGTCTGGAGCGTGTGGTGAATGCCCTTCGCATGATCGCACCGGAACTTCCGTTTGAACTTAGATTTTATGAACTCTCCGAACCGAGGGAACAGATGAAAGTCGGTCCGTATGTGATCGATGCATTTCGTGTAAATCACAACGTGGTATGTTATGGATACCGGATCTCAATCCCGAGAAACGGTAAGTTTGATGTAGAACGTGCAAAAGCGCAGGAAATCCCACAGAAATTCTGGAGTCGTCTGCAGAAGGGGGAGGTCATCGAATTTGAAGGACGTACCCTGACTCCGGACATGGTTCTCGGTGAAAAGCGTCGTGGACTGTCCGTAACATATTCCACAGATACAAGACCGGTACCGGTCATCGCAGAATATGCAAAAGACTGTGATCTGTTCATCTGTGAAGGTATGTACGGAGAAAAAGAGAAGGCATCCAAGGCCAGGGAGTACAAGCACATGACATTCCAGGAGGCAGCTAAACTGGGAAAAGAAGCCGATCCGAGAGAAATGTGGCTGACTCATTACAGCCCGTCTCTCATGCGTCCGGAAGAATATCTGAACGAAGTTCGTGAGATTTTCCCACGCATCAAGACAGCAAGAGACGGCTGGTCTATGGAATTGGGATTTGACGAAGATTAAGAGAGGTCTGTACGATATGAAGATTCACAAAATCGAAGAGGATGTTTATATCCTCGCCATTGAAAGTTCTTGTGATGAAACCGCAGCGTCTGTTGTGAAAAACGGCCGCGAAGTTTTATCCAACGTGATTTCCTCCCAGATCGACCTTCACACATTATACGGAGGCGTGGTTCCGGAAATTGCGTCTAGAAAACATATTGAAAAAATCAATCAGGTGATCCAGGCAGCTTTGGATGAAGCACACATGACATTGGAAGAAATGACTGCGATCGCAGTTACATATGGTCCGGGGCTGGTAGGCGCTCTGTTAGTTGGTGTTGCGGAAGCGAAGGCAATTGCATATGCGGCCAACAAACCATTGGTCGGTGTTCATCATATTGAAGGTCACGTTTCTGCAAACTTTATCGAGCATCCGGATCTGGAACCGCCGTTTGTATGTCTGATCGTGTCCGGCGGACATACACATTTGGTGATCGTAAAAGATTATGGTGAGTTTGAGATCATCGGACGTACGATGGACGACGCAGCCGGAGAGGCATTTGATAAAGTTGCCCGTGCAGTCGGTCTTGGATATCCGGGAGGTCCGAAAGTGGATAAGGCCGCCAAAGAAGGAAATCCGCATGCGATGGAATTCCCGCGTGCAAAAGTGGGCGGTTCCGCATACGATTTCAGCTTCAGTGGTATGAAATCCGCAGTATTAAACTACATTAACCAGTGCGATATGAAGGGAGAGACTATCAATGTTCCGGATCTGGCAGCTTCCTTCCAGAATGCGGTTGTAGATGTTCTGGTGTCCCGCGCAGTAGCAGCAGCCAAAGAATACGGATACGGAAAACTTGCGATCGCAGGCGGTGTGGCTTCCAACTCTGCTCTTCGTGCCGGTATGAAAGATGCTTGTGAAAAAGAAGGAATCAAATTCTATTATCCATCCCCGATCTACTGCACAGACAATGCAGCTATGATCGGTGCAGCAGCATATTATGAATATATCAATGGTGCAAGAGCCGGATGGGATCTGAATGCGGTTCCGAACTTGAAACTGGGAGAGCGTTAATATGTTCCAAACAGCAGCGATCGTTCTGGCGGCCGGTCAGGGAAAGCGTATGCAGTCTGCCGTTGCCAAACAGTTCTTATTATTAAATAATGAGCCGGTTGTATGTCATTCTCTGCGCGCCTTTGAAAAAAGCGAAGTGGAGACGATCATTCTCGTGACCGGAGCAGATGAAATTGAATATTGCAGAGAAGCGATCGTAAATAAATACGGGTTCAAAAAAGTGTCCGCAATCGTAGCAGGAGGAAAGGAACGTTATCACTCCGTGTATGAAGGACTTTGCGCATTGTCCGGAGTGCTTGCGGCAGACGGGATTGTTTTGATCCATGACGGAGCCCGTCCGATGATCACCCAGGAGATCATTGTTCGCACGATCGAAGCAGCAAAAACATACGGAGCATGTGTGGCTGCAATGCCTGTGAAAGATACCATCAAGGTGGCTGACGAAAATGGATTTGCAGCGGCTACGTTAGATCGCAGCACCC
>JAZTZT010000134.1:0-5352 GCA_045637605.1 Pilosibacter sp. | reverse complement strand
ATACGTATCGCCTTTCCAGAACAGTCTGCAGAAGAGCGGCATCGTAACCGTAGAAAGCGGCATTGTGATTCCGTAGATAAAGGAACCGGCCATTAAGGTTGGTTCGAGACGCATGAAGATCAGAACATGACCGAGCAATGCGCCGATGGTTGAAATAATAAAAATCTTGATGACACCATAGGAGTCGCAAAGCTTTCCAAGGAAAAGTTTTGTAGCCATATTTGTAAACAGCGCCAGAGATGTAAGGGTCGCAGCAACGGACAATTCCATTCCGATAAAGAGACCGATAGACGGAAGGTACTGATTCAGGAATGAGCTGATGATTGCGCATGTATAAGCAGTCAGAGAAACTAAGAATAACGGCTGCTTGATAAAGTATGCAAGACTTTCCTTCTTGGCAGTGCCTTTGGCTTTTGCAACCGGTACATAAGTTTCATCAGCGCCATACGGAAGCATTCCAAGATCCTCCGGCTTGTAGCGGAGAACGAAGATGGAAAACGGAAGGATTAGAGAGATCATGGCTGTACCGATGATCATATAGCAGGTTCTCCAGCCAAGCATTGGGATCAAGGTTCCAAGTGCACTGCTTCCCAACATACCTACAAGGCCTGCACATGCTGCGGAAATACCTACAGCTGTTCCAGTACTCTTGTAGAACCAGTTACCCAGTAAGATCGGAGCCGGGATCATACCGACAAAAGCGGCAGCACATCCCTGAAGAGTTCCAAACAGATAGAACTGCCAGAGTTCATTAAACGTACTCATCATAACGTTAGAACCGCCCATGATAACAGTAGCTACGCTTACCAGAAGGCGAACATCATACTTACGGAACGCCTTTGCTACAAACGGGATTACCAAGGCCTGGCTCATCGTCGCAAGGGTACGATAGAAAGAAAACTGGCCAAGTTCAACACCCAGATCCTGGCTGACCGGGGAGAAAAATACACCGGAACAGTTACTGATCAGGCCGAGACCGGATCCCTGCATCATACAACAGGTGATTAGGATTAGCCATGCATAATGAAATTTTGTTTTATTTTTTGTCATTGTATTACCTTAGATAAATGTATGCAACGCCACCAGAACCGATCGGAACTGGTGGCGTTTGTTGCTTATAGTAAAATTACTTTTTCGGTTTGATTGCCTGCGGAACTACATCCTTCGGAATACCGCACTCATATTTGCCACCGCCAAGACGGTTGTTAAGCTCTTTCTTCGCAGCTTCGATTGTCTCCGGAGATTCGTACATATCGATCGCTGTAGCAGCCATAACTTTTGCAGAGAAAATCATACCCTTGTGAGCGATAGAGGATTTACCCTGAGATGTCCACTGCCAGGAATGAGCCGGTGTACCTGCAACTTCTGTAAGACCCTTGAATTGAACAGTCGGGCAAACGTAGCTTACGTCACCAACGTCTGTGGAACCAGCCATGCAGCCTTCTACATCTGCTAACGGCATAATGAAATCATAGAGAGCAGCATCTGCGAACGGAGCCATAACTGCTTCTGCATCTGCTTTGTGGCTCTTCTCGTAGTTCTTTAACTGACCCTGGATATCCAGCTTTTTGTTGCCGAATGTAGCATGGTATTCAGCAGCGATCTTCTGCTCGTCCTCTGTGAAGCCTTCTCTCTCAACTTCAAGAGCATTCTTGTACATAACTTCCTGCATAGTTGTATTGTCAACCAGGTTGGAGCATGCTTTGATGAATTCCATTTCCATCTTTGTGCCTGTCATAAGAGCAGCGCCTCTTGCGATATCATTGATACGCTCGTAGATCTCTTTTACCTGATCGTTCTTTGGAGCACGGATTAAGTAAAGAACTTCTGCATACGGCTGAACAACGTTCGGGGAGAAACCACCTGTGTTAGTGATCGCATAGTGAACTCTAGCTTCTTGGATGATGTGCTCTCTTAAGTACTGAACACCTGTGTTCATAAGCTCAACTGCATCAAGTGCGGAACGACCTTTTTCCGGAGAAGCTGCAGCATGAGAGGAGATACCATAGAAACGGTAAGATACCTGGTAGTTTGCGAGGGAGCTTCCTACCCAAACTTCATTTACATCCATCGGATGCCATGTGATAGCGAAATCAACATCATCAAATACGCCGTCTCTTGCCATGAATGCTTTACCGGAACCGCCTTCTTCACCCGGGCAGCCGAAGAATACAACAGTACCTTCTTTACCGTTTTTCTCAAGATACTCTTTCATAGCGATTGCAGCGCCGATTGCACCTGCACCGAGAAGGTTGTGACCACAGCCGTGACCGTTTGCACCTTCAACTAACGGTTTTTTCTCTACGCAGCCTGCTACCTGGCTGATACCGGAGAGAGCGTCGAACTCACCGAGGAAACCGATCACCGGCTTACCGGAACCGAATGTACCTGTGAAAGCTGTCGGGATGTTTGCTACGTTCTGTTTTACTTCGAAGCCTTCTTTTGCGAGAAGATCGCAAAGGATTTCTGTGGATTTGAACTCAAGGAAAGCTGTTTCCGGGTTATCCCATACCTGGTCACTTGCGTTGCAGATCGCTTCGCGTTCTCTGTCGATCGCCATAAGGGCTTCTTTTTTTGTGATTGCCATAATACATTACCTCTTCTTTTTATATGATTTGTTATAAAGTTCATAAAACAACCGGGACTTTAATAATTAAATTCTAGCATACGTTGTTAAAATGTGCCAATATTACCTTGGAATACTGTTTTGGAATTATGAAAAATATACAAAAAGACAAACATGATTTGGACTTATTAAGGACATAAATGAGTTTATTAAGTCTAAAATAGATGCAAAGTCCTTATAAAGTCTCTTATTCTTTACTCCGGCTATTACTTGTGATATTCTATTGATAGGATTCTAATGGGAAAATGAGAGGGAAGAGCGTATTCGATGAAAAAACGAGTTGGAATTTTTACGGCAAGTGAATCGTTAAAAAATTTATTGCTGGTACAGGAGCAGATGAGTCAATACTGTGAGATTTCGTATCATCCGTATTCATCTATGACGGAATTAACAGAATTATATCTGGAACACGCGAAAAAGTTTGATGGTATTTTATTTAGCGGACGTCTGCCGTATGATCATGTAAAACGTAATCTGACATGCTTGGAAATCCCCCATCATTATCTGGAAATGCAGGATCGAGATGTTTACTTGTTAACTGCCCGATTATTGGCGCAAAATCCACATCTGGATTTCAATCGGATTTATTTTGATACGGCCAGTTTGGAATTGGAAGACCAGCGCCTGGTCAAATATATCCGTGAAGTTTTTCCAAAAGAGCGTATGCCGGAACTCCAGATCATGTTTGACTATTCCACTTACAGTAAAGATTTCGACTCTTTTTATGACAGATTGATGGATGGGTACCGAGAAAAGTGGAACAATGGGGAACTGGAATTTGCTGTGACCCGTGTCACGAACCTGGCAAAATGGATGGAAAAAGAACGAATCCCTCACATCCTGTTTCAGCCATGTCCGGCTACCATGATGGAAGGATTTTTGAATCTGCTGCATGATATCGAGATCGCCCAGATGGAAAAAGCACTGACTGCTTGCTGCGTGATCCGGATCAAGAAAGATCAGCCGACAGAGCGTGATTATACAATCTTAAAAGAACGATTGGAGCAGTTCAACTCGGAGCAGAATATGGTGTTTGTATTGCGACGAAATAATGATTCGTATGAGGCCGTGACTTCTCGTGCAACGGTTCAGAAACTGACTTCGGATAATACGACCTGCCTTCTGACCTCCTATTTATATGAAGTTCTTCCGTTTTCTACTCATATTGGATGGGGAATCGGTTACGATATTGTGACAGCTCATAAACATGCACTGTTGGCAGTTCGGGAATCCATCGTAGACCCACATCAATATACCTACATGGTGAATGAAGAAGAGAAGATGATCGGTCCTCTTTGTGGAGACCGGACGATCAGCTACCAGATCAAGCCGGATGCCAACACGCTTCGGATTGCCAATGAACTTGGGATTGCGGCGATCAACTTGGAAAAGATTCTTTCTCTTCAGAAAAACCGCCAAATGAGAGAGTTTTCAGCTAGTGATCTGGTATTCTACCTGGATATTACCCCTAGAAGTGCCACCAGAATTCTAAAGAAGTTGGTGGAGCATGGGGCAGCGGTTCAGGTAAATCGTCTAAATCTCAATGGAAGAGGACGACCGGCTGCAATCTATGAGATTGATCTTGAGAAAATTGAACTATAATGCAATAAAATGAGGATGCCCATCTGGACATCCTCATTTGTATGTAATCTTTCTATTATTTCATGATCTTTCTGAAGAGAGCAATGAAATCTTCGATGGAAGCATCTTTCGGGTTACCCGGTGCACAAGCATCGTTGAATGCGGACTCAGCAAGGAACGGAAGATCTTCTTCTTTCAGTGCTTCGAGAACTGTCGGGATACCAACGTCGATGGAAAGCTGCTGAACTGCATCGATCGCTGCCTTTCTATATTCTGGGGCGGACATCTCGTCAACACCCTTAACGCCCATGACTCTTGCGATCTCGCGATATTTCTCACCTGTGCACTCCTGGTTGAACTCCATTACGATCGGGAGCATCATAGCGCATGCAACACCGTGCGGTGTATCATATACAGCACCAAGTGTGTGAGCCATGGAGTGAGCGATACCAAGACCTACGTTGGAGAAGCCCATACCTGCGATGTACTGACCAAGAGCCATATCCTCACGACCCTTCGGTGTGTTAGCAACTGCATCGCGGAGAGATCTTCCGATGATCTCGATCGCTTTGATATGGAACATATCTGTCATTTCCCAAGCGCCTTTTGTTGTGTAACCTTCGATCGCGTGTGTTAAAGCGTCCATACCTGTGGAAGCGGTTAAGCCCTTCGGCATAGAGGACATCATATCCGGATCAACAACTGCGATGATCGGCATATCGTGCGGGTCAACACATACGAATTTACGTTTTCTTTCAACGTCTGTGATAACATAGTTAATTGTAACTTCTGCAGCTGTACCAGCTGTTGTCGGAACTGCGATGATCGGTACGCATGGTTTTGTTGTCGGAGCTACGCCCTCAAGGCTTCTAACATCCTCAAACTCCGGGTTAGCGATGATGATACCGATTGCTTTGGCTGTATCCATAGAGGAACCGCCACCGATCGCAATGATGTAATCAGCGCCGGAAGCCTTGAATGCTTCAACACCTGTCTGTACGTTCTCGATTGTCGGGTTCGGTTTGATATTGGAGTAGATCTCGTAAGCTAAACCAGCCTCTTCTAAAAGAGCAGTAACTTTTGTAGATACGTTGAATTTGATAAGATCCGGGTCAGAGCATACGAATGCTTTCTGGAAGCCGTGA
>JAZTZT010000133.1:0-12478 GCA_045637605.1 Pilosibacter sp. | reverse complement strand
GAGAGGTTCTTGGGTTGATTTCAATGACGATATCCCGATCGGTTTTAGGATCGTGTGCCCACTGAACATTGGTTCCACCAATGACCTGGACCGCTTCTACGATCTTATAGGATTTTTCCTGCAGACGTTTCTGTACATATTCTGGGATTGTCAACATAGGTGCGGAACAGAATGAGTCACCGGTGTGGACGCCGAGCGGATCAATGTTTTCGATAAAGCAGACGGTGATCATATTTCCGTCCTTATCTCGGACTACTTCCAACTCCAGTTCTTCCCATCCAAGGATGGATTCTTCTACCAGCACCTGACCTACAAGGCTTGCCTGCAGGCCACGGGCGCAGACAGTGCGCAGTTCATCTATATTGTATACAAGACCGCCGCCGGCGCCGCCCATCGTATAGGCAGGACGTAAAACTACGGGATAGCCCAGCCGGTCAGCAATTTCCAGGGCCTGCTCCACAGAGTAGGCCACTTCGCTGCGCGCCATCTCGATGCCCAGTTCATCCATCGTGTTCTTGAAGGCAATTCGATCCTCACCACGCTCAATGGCATCTACCTGAACGCCAATAACTTCTACATTATATTTATCTAGTACGCCTGCATGCGCCAGCTCTGAGCAAAGGTTCAGACCGGACTGGCCGCCCAGGTTTGGAAGAAGTACATCCGGCCGTTCTTTTTCGATAATCTGAGTCAGCCGCTTCACATTCAGTGGTTCGATATAGGTGGCATCTGCCATCTCAGGATCGGTCATGATAGTTGCCGGGTTGGAATTCACCAACACGATCTCATAGCCCAGATTTCGCAGAGCCTTGCATGCCTGGGTACCGGAATAGTCAAATTCACAAGCCTGACCGATGATGATAGGACCGGAGCCGATAATAAGTGCCTTTTTTTGCATAAATAATCACCTCTTTTGCATAAAATAATAGAAAACGCAGGTATTATAACATACAATGTTTAAATAGTCAAAAGGGAATGTGAAAAACTCTCGTAAAAATAAATTGCAAAACTCGATTTTTATGAGAAGTATAAAATCCATCCATTTACAGATACTACATCCAGAAACGGTTAGTACAGTAAATGGAGGAATTTTTATATGAAAGCTACAGGAATTGTAAGGAGAATCGATGATCTCGGCCGTGTGGTAATTCCAAAGGAGATTCGACGAACACTGCGTCTGCGCGAAGGTACTCCGTTGGAAATATTTACAGACCGAGAGGGCGAGATCATTCTCAAGAAATACTCTCCGATGATGGAGCTAAATGCTTTTGCAGGGCAGTATGCAGAGGCTATGGCACAGTCTACAGGGTTGATGGTTTGCATTACAGACCGGGATCAGGTAATTGCGGCAGCAGGAGGAGCGAAGAAGGATCTGTACCAGAAACCGATCAGCAAGCAGTTGGAGCATGTGATCCAGGAGCGGATGACCATTCAGGCAGGCAAAGATGACCGGGCTTACACACCAATTGCAGTAGAAGATATGGAAGGTGTGACGGCGCAGGTAATTACCCCGATCATCTGTGAAGGAGATGCAATTGGTGCAGTTGTCTTGATGAGCCGGGAACCTCGGATGAAGTTCGGAGAGGGCGAATTACGACTTGCTGCGACAGCCTCCGGATTTCTGGGTCGGCAGATGGAAAGCTGATATCGGTGAACATCAAATGAAACGACACATAGCCGGTGCGGGATACATCCCACCGGCTTATTTTGACAGGAGGCGTATTTATGAAACAACGGGTTATACGAATGATCCTGACTCCACTTACAATAACGGCAATGGTTCTTATGCTCGGTGGCTGTGCAAAAGTTCGGGAGCAAAGAATCGTCCGGATCGGACATAATCAGTCCACCAATCATCCATCACATATTGGACTTGTGGCATTTCAGGAATATATTCATGATCAACTGGGAGATCAATATGTGGTGGAGGTTTATCCCAGCGAACTTTTGGGCTCTCAGACAGACATGGTTCAGTTGACCCAAACAGGAGCCATCGATTTTTGTATTGCAAGCAATTCCATATTGGAGACATTTAGCAAAAATTACAGCATTTTTAATCTGCCGTATCTTTTTGCCAGTCAGAAGGTATATCATACGGCCATGGATGATCCTGAGGTAACCACTCCGATTTTTGAATCGACTGTGGATGCAGGATTCACGTCTGTGACCTGGCTTGATGCGGGAACCAGAAATTTTTATACCATTAATAAGCCGATTTACAGCCCGGAGGATTTAAAAGGTTTGAAAATCCGCGTTCAACAATCTCCGACTAACATTGAGATGATGCGATTACTTGGTGGATCTGCGACGCCAATGGGATTTGGAGAGGTGTACACATCGTTACAGTCGGGAATCATTGATGGTGCGGAAAATAATGAACTTGCGCTGAGAGACAACGGACATGGAGATATTTGCAAGTACTATTCCTATGATATGCACCAGATGATCCCCGACCTATTAATCGGAAATAATACATTTTTGAATGGCCTATCTGTGGAAGAACGAACGATCTTTGAAGAGGGGTTCAAACTCCTGAATCGTGTGCAGAGAGAAGCATGGATGGAAGGTGTAGAGGATTCCATAAACAATGCGATTCAAAATCAAGGCGTAGAATTTATTTATCCGGATACGGAACCGTTCCGCATGGCAGTTTTACCGCTCCACGCGTCGGTCTTATCAAAAATTCCGGAGATTCAAGAAGTGTATGACAGAATCCAGGAATATAATCTGCAGGAGATTCCAAGTATCAATATGGAGGGAATATGAGCAGGATTCGAGACTATTTAAATATGGGATTGCATGTGTTGGCGGGAGGCAGTTTTGTCTTGATGACGTTGCTGACTTGCTGGCAGGTATTTACGCGCTATATGTTGGGAAGACCGTCTTCCTGGTCGGAGGAGCTGGTGTCTTATTTGTTCGCCTGGATGACACTTTTGGGTGCCTCTCTTGTGGTGGGTGAACGGGGACATATGAACATTCCGCTGTTAGTGGAGAAATCTACTCCGAATGTGCGAAAAGCATTGTCCATATTGGCGGAACTGATCGCTGCTTTGTTTGCGGGAATTATACTGGTGTACGGAGGGATTCAGATCACGGATCTTGCAATGGCACAAATGACCTCTGCGTTGGGCGTTCCGGTCGGCGTATTTTACACGGTACTTCCGCTCAGCGGTATATTGAATATTGTCTATTGTATACTGAATATTGTACAAATAATGACTGCAACAAGCGAGTAAGAAAGAGGTGAGTATTTCGTGGCAATTCAGTCGTTGACCATCATTATATTGGTTTTAGTAGGTTTGCTGGTGCTGGGAGTTCCGATTTCCTATGCGATCGGTATCTCGTCATTGGCGGCTATCGTAAGGATTATGCCGTTGGATGTGGCAGTTTTAACTGCGGCGCAGAGAACTTTCGTGGGCATGAGCAAGTTCAGTTTGACTGCGATCCCATTTTTTATTTTGGCAGGCAACCTGATGAATCAGGGGGGTATCGCCAAGCGCCTGGTGGACTTTGTTATGGCGATCTTGGGAAAATGCCCGGGTGCACTCTTAGTAACCAATGTGGGTGCGAATGCATTGTTTGGCGCTATATCCGGCTCTGCGTCCGCTGCCGCAGCAGCAGTCGGAAGTATGGTTCGCGCCGGAGAAGAAGAGCAGGGATACGATGCGGCAATCTGTGCAGCTACCAATGCTGCATCCGCGCCATCCGGACTCTTGATCCCACCTTCCAATGCATTGATCACGTATTCGCTGGCAGCCGGTGGAACATCTGTAGCAGCATTGTTCATGGCAGGTTATATCCCGGGCATTATCTGGGCAGTCATGTGTGCAGGGGTAGCAATCGCAATCTCTGTAAAATATGGTTACAAAGGTACTGCTGGGAAGTTTGACTGGAACAATCTGTTTCATGCAGCGCTGGCCGCGATTCCATCCTTGTCTTTGATCATCGTTGTGATCGGAGGCATTGTGGCAGGGATTTTCACGGCTACAGAGGGATCGGCCATCGCGGTGGTCTATGCGCTGATCCTGGGCATCTTTTATCGAAACATGACGCTGGAATCCTTCTGGAAGATTGTCATTGACAGTGCGAAAATGTCGGGAATGGTTGTATTCCTCATCGGTGTATCCAATATCCTTGGATGGGTCATGGCATTTACTCAGATTCCTCAGGCAGTTTCGGAAGTATTGCTGGGAATCACAAACAACAAATATGTGATTCTTCTTATTATGAATGTGATCCTGCTGATCGCAGGCACGTTTATGGATGTGACCCCCGCAATCTTGATTTTTACGCCATTATTTTTACCGATCGTGAAAACCTTTGGTATGCATCCGGTTCAATTTGGATTGATTCTTGTATACAATCTTTGTATCGGAAATATCACGCCGCCGGTGGGAAATACCCTGTTTGTCGGTATTAAAGTGGGAAATACGACGCTTGGACGCGTGATACCATATATGCTGTTGTACTATGGGGCAATTCTGGCAGGACTTTTGTTGGTGACATATGTGCCTATCGTGAGTCTGGGACTCCCGAAGGCAGCAGGGCTGATCTGATTTTTACTGATAGATATATTCCAAATGTGGACGACTGTGATATAATTTCTTTAAAGGAGAGGATAACATGTATACATTAGACGATCTGAAGGAAATTATGACCAGACTCCGTGCCAAGGATGGCTGCCCGTGGGACAGTGTCCAGACCCATGAATCTATGAAACGATATATCGTAGAAGAAACCGCAGAAGTGTTGCAGGCGATCGACAATAAGGATCCGGACAATCTCTGTGAAGAACTGGGGGATCTGCTATATCAGATCATGATCCATGCGGAGATTGAAAAAGAGGTCGGCAATTTCACGATTGAAGATGTTATTGACGATATCTGTTGGAAAATGATCAAACGGCACCCGAATGTATTCGGTGGTCCGAAGCTTCCGGAGGGGCTGACAAGTGGGGAACGCTGGGCCGAGATCAAGCGCATGGAACGAGCAGAACGCAAGGAGAGAAACCGAGAACGAGCGGAGCGTAAAAAACTTGAAAAATCAACGGAAATCAATGGATTTTTGCGCGTTCAAAACACGGAAAATCCTTGACAAAGGCACGCGAAACATATATAAATGTAAGAGTGCATATTTGCAGGAAATTAAGTTGCCAGGCGAAAGTCTGGCAATTATAAGCTAATCATATCAGGAGGAAATATTAATGAATAAGGCAGAATTAATCGCAGCAGTAGCAGAGAAGGCAGAGCTTTCCAAGAAAGATGCAGAGAAAGCATTAAAAGCGTTCACAGATGTTGTTGCTGAAGAGTTAGCAAAAGGTGAGAAGATCCAGGTTGTAGGTTTCGGTACATTCGAAGCATCCGAGAGAGCTGCAAGAGAAGGCAGAAATCCGAAGACTGGTGAGAAGATGCCGATCGCTGCTTCCAAGACACCGAAATTCAAAGCAGGAAAAGCACTGAAAGATCAGATCAACGCTTAATTCTGATTATCGTATACAACGACACCCCTCTATTATGTCAAAGGACGTTGTAGAGGGGTGTTTATTTGCAAAAAGGAGAAAGTCTTATGCGCTTAGATAAGTATCTGAAAGTATCCCGAATCATCAAGAGAAGAACAGTTGCAAACGAAGCTTGTGACAGCGGTCGTGTTATGCTCAACGATAAAGTGGCAAGAGCCAGTGCCGAAGTAAAAGTCGGTGATATTATTGAGATTGCTTTTGGTACGAAAGCTGTTAAAGTTCGTATCACAAGCATTCAGGAAACAACTCGTAAAGAAGATGCGAAAGAGATGTTTGAATATCTGTAAGAGGACCTCACAAAAAGGTGGAGGTCCTTTTTGATTTCAAAAACAGATAGCATAAACCAATCCGCCTCCTAATATACTTACATTAACTCAAGGTATATTAGGAGGTTTTTCTATGGAAGAGAAACTGGGCTTGTCCCACAAACTGGAATTGTACAACCGCGAAAAAGGAACCGTGACAGGAGTGCTGGATGTGATCTCTTTTGATGAAAACACCATTGTGCTGGATACGGACATGGGACTTTTGACCATTAAGGGGAAGGACCTCCATGTGAGTCGTTTGTCTTTGGAAAAGGGGGAACTGGATCTGGAAGGGCATGTGGACAGTTTGGTATATTCATCCAACGAAGGATATCGAAAATCCAACCAGTCATTGCTGGCCAGATTATTTAAATAAGTCAATGCAAAAGAGGTGTGTCAATGCAAAGAAGGTGTGTGATTATGTTGGGTCAATGCAGAATGGGTGTGTAACTGGGAGGCGCAGTAGGTGAGTGAATACATATTGCTTGAGGTAGAGCTGGCATTAAGCAGTTTTCTGCTTGGAGTAGTTCTCATGATCAGCTACGATTTTCTGCGACTATTCCGTCTATTGATTCCGCACGGAAACTGGTGGACAGGTTTGGAGGATTTTGCATATTGGTTGTACTGTGCGGTTATGACGTTTCAGCTGTTATTTTACCAGAATAGTGGTATTCTTCGTGGCTATGTCATTGGCTGTGTGTTCCTGGGGATGTATCTTTATGATGCAATTGTGAGCAGGAGCGTATTTGAAGTCTTGAAAAACATCGGAAGATGGATTACAATGAAAAAAAGAAACCATCGTCAGAAGAAAGAAATGAGGAAGCATGGCACAGAACCGAGATCGTAACGGAAAAAGAAAAACGAAAATGAATGCCAACGCCAATTGGGGCAATCGTCTTGCGCTGATCGGTATTACTGTTGTCGTTTTCAGCCTTTCTGTGGTGGTACATTTTGGTAAGGCTTCTCTTGAGGAAAAGGATCTGGAATATCGTGCGAAGGAGCAGAATCTGGAGAAAGTTCTGGCGGAAGAGGAGGCGCGTGCAGCGCAGCTGGAAGAGTACCGCATTTACGTCCAGACCAAACAGTATGTGGAAAAAGTAGCCAAGGAAAAACTGGGTCTGGTCAAAAAAGATGAGATTTTGTTAAAACCGAAGGAATCTAAATGAAACCTGTCGTGAGATTTTCTGATACAGCCCTGTGAATCTGACAAATATTTCCCTCTGATCTGTTTATAATACGATACGCAGGTTAGGAGGGATTTTTTGTGTTGAGAAAACGGGTGGTACATAAAGACATGGATGGCTTGAACGGATATGCTGCTAAAAGGCTGAGGGAAATGGCGTCGTCCATGGGAGATCTGGCGAAATCGTTCGGAAAAGCGAATGAGGAGCAGGGACTCACAAGAGAGGATGGATTGGCAGCATTAGAGGCAGCCACTGCCGTGGTATGCGGAGGCTGTAACAATTGTGGAATTCGGACACGGTATGATCAAGGGGATGAGGAAGAAAATTATTATCTTTACTATCTCCTTCGGACTTTTGAGAAAAAAGGAACCGTGGATTATGAGGATATGCCCAGGCGATTTCTTGAAGTTTGTCGAAGAAAATCTGATTATTTAGGGCATTTAAATCGGAATCTGGGCCGGGCGACCATGAACCTTACTTGGAAGAATCGGTTTTTGGAGAGTCGTGACGCGGTCATGGTTCAGTTTGAAGAGATGGCCGGGATCCTGGAGGAATTTTCCGGACAAATGGAACGGGCAGCGGATGTGACTGCCCAATGGGAGCCTGCGTTACAGACGGTTTTGAAAAAGCGCCGGATCTCTGCAGATAATGTACTGGTTCTTCAGTATGAAGAAGAGCAGAGAGAGTTATTCTTTACGGCACGGATGACCAACGGACGCTGCATGACTGCGCGGGATGCGGCAGAACTGGTCGGAAAGGCCATGAAAGGAACTTGGAGTCCGTCGAAGGATGGAAAAACGATTATTACACGGAATGCAGCGGCGTTCCGTTTTATAGAAGATGGAAAATACCGGATGTTATTCGGTTCTTCGCGGATCCCACGGAGTGGCGAAGAGATATCGGGTGACAGCTATACATTGAAAAACCGGCTGCCTGGTCAGGCGATCATGAGTCTGTCAGACGGAATGGGAAGCGGTCGGATCGCCAGTGAGGATAGTGAGAAGGTCATTGAGCTTTCTGAACAGCTGCTGGAGACCGGATTTTCAGCCCGGGCGGCACTGAAACTGGTCAATACAGTCTTGCTGCTGACGGGACATCATGAGAGGCCTGCGACATTGGACCTCTGTCTGGTGGATCTATACTCCGGTGTGGTGGAGATGATGAAACTGGGGGCAGCGGCATCTTTTGTCATGGGAGAAGAAGCAGTAGAGATTTTGGCGGCGGATCATGTTCCGGCCGGTGTTTTAAATCCGGTAGAACCTGTTTTGTTGTCAAGAAAGTTGTGGGATGGCGATAAGATCGTCATGGTCAGCGACGGTGTGCTGGAGGCAATGCCTGGAGAAGAAAAAGAAGAGGCGTTTCAGGATTTTCTGGCAGGACTGCCGGAAGCCGGCCCACAGGAGACTGCAGAAATGGTTATGGCATATGCGTTGGCATTGGAACCGGAGCCAAGAGATGATATGACGGTGTTGGTTGGAGGAATTTACGGACGATGAATACACAGATGTGGACGATGCAGGTAAGGGAATATATGGAGCAGAATCATATGGCAGAACCGGGGGACGGCGTCCTGGCAGCAGTGTCAGGCGGAGCGGATTCCGTCTGCCTTTTGCTCGTGTTAAAGACACTGGAAGAATCCCTGGGAATCCACGTAACAGCATTTCATCTGAATCATGGTTTGCGTGGAGCGGAAGCAGACCGCGATGAGTGTTTTGTACGAGAACTTTGTGAACGCCTGCAAGTCCCTCTGAAGGTAGTTCGCGAAGATGTGGCCGGATATGCGAAGGCTCATGGACATTCGGAAGAAGAGGCCGGTCGAATCTTGCGTTATCAGTGGCTGGAGAAAACAGCTGAGGAGTTTGGCTGTCAGAGGATCGCGACTGCGCATCATAAAGACGATCAGACAGAGACGGTACTTATGAATCTGTTCCGTGGAAGTGGCCTCCGCGGATTGGGTGGAATTCGACCGGTGCGGGACTTGTCCGGAACATTGACTCTGATCCGTCCGCTTCTTAGCATAAATCGACAAGAGATTGAGACATATTTAATAGAAGAAAAAGAATCGTGGTGTGAAGATTCCACAAACAAGGAACTTATTTATGCAAGAAATAAAGTGCGCAATGGATTGATCCCGTGGATCCGGGAAAATATCAATGACCGTGCAGAGGAACACATTTTAAAAACAGCCGCATTTGCTTCTCAGGCGGATGAATATTTTGTGTCTCAGGCGGAAATGCTTCTTGGAGAAGGTTTTGAAAATAATGTGTCTCCTTTTGTGGAAATTGATACGACCGTGTTTGATTCCCAGCCGGATATCATGAAATCGTATTTGATCCGTGCGATGATCGCAAAAGTAGCCGGAAGTGCAAAGGATATTACTGCCCGTCATATTGATGCAGTCTCTGCATTGAATGGTCCTGGGGGTGGAACGTCGGTGGATCTTCCATATGGTCTGCAGGCGGTTCGCAGCTATCAAAAGCTGATGATCAGAAAAGACGAAGCGGAACACGAGGCGCAGGAAATCGGAAACTTCATACAAACAAGGGTATTTTCATGGAAAAAAGACATGGAAATTCCCAAAAACCAGTATACGAAATGGTTTGATTATGATAAAATCAATGATACGCTATCGGTAAGAACCAGAGAACCTGGTGATTATTTTATGATCGGAAACGGAAAAACGAAGAAGCTTCAGCGATTTTTTATCGATGAAAAGATTCCGGAAGAGCTTCGAGACCGTATTCTGCTTTTGGCAGAAGGAAATCATATTCTCTGGATTATCGGATATCGGATCAGTGAATACTATAAAGTAACAGATGTGACCCAGAATGTCTTGGAAGTCTGGGCAGACAAAGGAGAAAGCTATGACTGAGAAAATTCATGTATTAATTGATGAGAAGGAAATAGATTTAAAGATTAGTGAGCTGGCAGAGCAGATCAATAAGGAGTACGAAGGAAAATCTATTCATTTAGTATGTATCTTAAAGGGAAGTGCTTTCTTTGCCTGTGATTTGGCAAAGCGATTAACAGTTCCGACTACGATCGACTTTATGTCTATTTCCAGTTATGGAAGCGGTACAGTTTCTTCCGGCATTGTACGTCTTGCAAAAGATCTGGACGAGCCGGTAGAGGGAAAACATCTTTTAGTTGTGGAGGATATTGTTGACTCCGGCAGAACGTTATCCCATCTGAAGAGTTTGTTGGAGACCAGAAAACCGGCATCCTTAAAGATCTGTACATTATTAGACAAGCCGGAGCGCCGCGTAGTTCCGATGGAAGTGGACTATACTTGTTTTGTGATGCCGGATAAATTTGTGGTAGGTTACGGACTGGATTATGATCAGAAATACCGCAACCTTCCGTTTGTGGGTGTGGTAGAGTTCGTAGAAGAGTAATTACCGAAGGAGGACGACAGTTGAAACAGAAACCGCAGTTTCGCGGGATGGGATTCCTTCTGGTTATTTCAATTGTTCTCATTATCATGAGTACAATAATGCAGAGGAACCTGTTCGGTGAACATCTGAGCTATCAGGAGTTTATGGTAGCAGTAGAAAATAAAACGATCAGCGAGATCCAGATTGAGCAGAATAAGCAGACTCCGACCGGTACGCTTTACGTGACATTGACCGATGGCACGGGCGCGACGATGGCAGTCTCTGACGTGGTTGAGATCGAGATGATCCTGAGAGAGAACGGAATCGAATATTTCCTAATCGATGTTCCGCAGGAAAATTATCTTGTAACAACGTTGCTTCCGCTTTGCTTTTCCATGGTTCTGATCGTTGTGATGTTCTTGTTCATGAACGCAAGATCCGGTGGTGGCGGAGGCGGCGGGAAAATGGCCAACTTCGGGAAAAGCCGTGCGAGAATGACCAAGACCAACGATATTAATTTTAACAAAGTTGCAGGTCTCGCAGAAGAGAAAGAAGATCTGGTAGAGATCGTAGATTTCTTAAAGAATCCGAAGAAATATACGGATGTGGGTGCGAGAATTCCGAAGGGTGTTATCCTGGTGGGCCCTCCGGGAACCGGTAAAACTCTCCTTGCAAAAGCAGTTGCAGGCGAGGCGGGAGTTCCGTTCTTCTCCATTTCCGGTTCTGATTTCGTAGAAATGTTTGTTGGTGTGGGTGCATCCCGTGTCCGTGATTTATTTGAAGATGCGAAGAAGAATGCGCCGTGTATCGTATTTATCGATGAGATCGATGCGGTGGCCAGACGAAGAGGTACCGGTATGGGTGGCGGCCATGATGAGAGAGAGCAGACTCTCAACCAACTCCTCGTAGAGATGGATGGTTTTGGCGTCAACGAAGGTATTATCGTTATGGCAGCGACAAACCGTGTGGATATTCTGGATCCTGCGATCCTTCGTCCGGGTCGTTTCGACCGAAAGATCGGTGTCGGAAGACCGGATATCAAAGGCCGTGAGGAAATCCTAAAAGTACACGCTGCAGCAAAACCGCTGGGTGATGATGTAAATCTCGCAAAGATCGCACAGACAACTGCAGGCTTTACAGGCGCAGATCTGGAAAACCTCCTGAATGAAGCTGCGATCTATGCTGCAAAGTCTGACAGGCGTTATATCAGACAGGCAGATATTGAGCGCGCATTTATTAAAGTGGGAATCGGTGCAGAGAAGAAGAGTAAGGTAATCTCTGAGAAAGAAAAGAAAATTACAGCCTACCATGAGGCAGGTCATGCAATTTTATTCCATCTTCTTCCGGATGTAGGCCCGGTTCACACAATTTCCATTATCCCGACAGGAATGGGTGCAGCTGGTTATACCATGCCGCTTCCGGAAAAGGATGAGATGTTCAATACCAAGGGAAAAATGCTTCAGGACATCATGGTTTCCCTCGGTGGCCGTATTGCAGAAGAGCTGATTTTCGAGGATGTGACAACAGGTGCATCTCAGGATATCAAACACGCAACTGCGATCGCCCGTGCGATGGTAACACAGTACGGTATGTCTGAGAAGGCAGGTATGATCCATTACGGAAGCGACGAGGACGAAGTCTTCATCGGTCGTGATCTGGCTCATACAAGAAGCTATGGAGAAAATGTTGCGACAGTGATCGACAGCGAGATCAAGCGGATCGTCGATGAGTGCTATGACAAGGCCAAAGCGATCATTATGGAGCACGAATATGTGCTTCACAAGTGCTGCGATCTCCTGATTGAAAGAGAAAAGATCGGTCAGGAAGAGTTTGAAGCACTGTTCGAAAAGTAGAAAAATAAAACTTAAGAAAACAAAGAAAAGCGACGTTTGTTTAAAAAAACACAAGCAAACGTCGCTTTTTTCATTGAAATGTGAAAAACATACAAAGACAGATATTGTTAAAGTAAAAACGCACAAAAAAATCGTTAAAAAAATCGCAAGTTTGTGCACACTTTTCACGAAACCTATGCTATATTACTACATGTAACCCCCCCCAATACATTATATAGTTTTTACTATACCCCATAAGAGACAT
>JAZTZT010000132.1:0-19449 GCA_045637605.1 Pilosibacter sp. | reverse complement strand
GAAGGGTAAAAACGTTATGTTAGCAGTTGCTACAGCGATCATGAACCTCTATGCAATCCCGCGTCATTCCGGCGGTATGACACGTATCAACGTTGGTACTGTTAACGCAGGTTCCGGCAGAAACGTAATCGCAGACGTTGCAAAGATGGAAATCGAGCTTCGTGGTGAGACAACAGCTCTCAACGATTACGTAGTAGAGTACGCTACAAACGTGATCGAGGCAGCAGCTAAGATGCACGGTTGTACATATGAGATGAAAGTAATGGGCGGCGCTCAGTCTATGACATCTGATAAAGCAATGATCGACCGCATCAGAGCAGCAGCAGAAGCAGTTGGTCTGAAGGTTTCCAAGGACGACAGCAACCGCAGCGGCGGCAGCGAGGACTACTCCTACATGATGACTCGCGTTCAGGAGCAGGGCGGTATCGCAACCTTCATGCGCGTTCACTCCAAACAGTCCGCACCGGGTCACAACCGTCGTTTTGATATCGACGAAGTTGCAATCCCGAATGCAGTAAAGACATTCTGTGCAGCTGTTTATGACATCGTAAAATAATGGATCTTGATAAAAGGCCGGTTCCCTTTTGAGGAATCGGTCTTTTTTGTTGAAAATAAGCGATTATCACCATAACAACCGCGAAAATCACGAAACCTTTGTTCACAATTTATAATTCCTATGATATAATGATACTACCACTAAAACTAACTAGTTTTTTGGCACGAAAATGAGCAGCAAGAGGTGATATCGTGGTAAGAAAAGAAATGATAGCAATGCTGTTGGCTGGCGGACAAGGCAGCCGTCTTGGTGTACTTACACAGAAAGTGGCGAAGCCTGCAGTATCTTTTGGCGGTAAATACAGAATCATCGATTTCCCGCTGAGCAATTGCATTAATTCTGGCGTTGATACCGTTGGTGTACTGACACAGTATCAGCCATTACGCTTAAATGCACATATCGGAATCGGTATTCCGTGGGACTTAGACCGTAATGTGGGCGGTGTAACCGTTCTTCCGCCGTACGAGAGAAGTAAAGGCAGTGACTGGTATACAGGAACTGCAAATGCAATTTATCAGAACTTAGAGTACATGGATTCTTACAATCCGGAGTATGTTCTGATCCTTTCCGGTGACCACATCTATAAGATGGATTATGAAGTAATGCTTGAGTATCACAAGGCGAACAATGCAGATGTGACGATCGCAGCGATGTCTGTTCCAATGGAAGAGGCAAGCCGTTTCGGTATCCTGATCACAGATGATACAAATAAGATTACAGAGTTTGAGGAGAAGCCGGCAAACCCGAGAAGCAACTTGGCTTCCATGGGTATTTATATTTTCAACTGGAAAGTTCTCAAAGAAGCACTCCTGACACTTTCTGATGTTCCGGGCTGTGACTTTGGTAAGCATGTGATCCCGTATTGCCACGAAAAGAGCGGTAAGATCTATGCGTACGAGTTTAACGGTTACTGGAAAGATGTTGGAACTCTCGGTTCCTACTGGGAAGCAAACATGGAGCTGATCGACATTATTCCGGAGTTCAATTTGTACGAGGAGTATTGGAAGATCTATACAAAGACAGACCGTATCCCGCCACAGTACATTGACGGAGATGCGAAAGTTGTAAAGAGCATCATTGGCGAAGGAACAGAAATTTACGGTGAAGTATCTAACTCTGTGATCGGCGAGGGTGTTACCATCGAAAAGGGTGCCATAGTCAGAGACTCCATCATTATGCAGGACACAGTGATCGGTGCAGGTGCGATCGTGGAGAAAGCGATCATTGCAGAAGATGTTAAGATCGGTGCTAATGCGCATCTTGGTGTGGGCGAATACGCAGACAGCAAATTTGATCCGAAGGTTTACCAGTTTGATCTTGTTACTGTTGGTGAGCACTCCGTGATCCCGGAGGGCGTGAAGATTGGTAAGAATACAGCGATTTCAGGCGTAACTGAGCCAAGTGACTACCCGGATGGACAGCTTGAAAGTGGCGGCTACATAGTAAAGGCAGGTGGAAACGCATGAGAGCAGTAGGTATTGTTTTAGCTGGTGGTAACAGCAAGCGTATGCGCGAACTTTCCAAGAAGAGAGCGATTGCAGCAATGCCGGTCGCAGGAAGTTTCCGCAGCATCGACTTCGTATTAAGTAATATGAGCAACTCTCACATTCAGAGTGTTGCGGTTTTGACACAGTATAATTCCCGTTCCCTGAACGAGCATCTCAGCTCTTCCAAATGGTGGGATTTCGGTCGTAAGCAGGGCGGTCTCTATGTGTTCCCGCCGACCATTACAGCGGAGCACAATGACTGGTACCGTGGTACAGCAGATGCCCTTTACCAGAACCTGGATTTCTTAAAGAGAAGCCATGAACCGTATGTTGTGATCGCAGCCGGTGACGGTGTTTACAAGCTGGACTACAACAAGGTTCTTGAATATCACATCGAGAAAAAATCAGATATCACGATCGTTTGCAAAGACATGCCGGCAGGAGTCGATGTGACTCGTTTCGGTATGGTAAAAACAAATGCAGACGGTAGGATCATAGATTTCGAAGAGAAACCGATGGTGGCAGATTCTACAACCATTTCCTGTGGTATTTACGTGATCCGCCGTCGTCAGCTGATTGAACTGCTCGAGAGAAGTGCGGGTGAAGGTCACTTTGACTTCGTAAAAGATATTCTCGTTCGCTATAAGAATGTAAAACGAATCTACGCATACAAGATGGATTCTTATTGGAACAATATCGCATCTGTGGATGCATATTATCAGACCAACATGGACTTCTTAAAACCGGATATCCGCAGATACTTCTTCAGAGAGTACCCGGATATTTATAGCAAGATCGATGATCTGCCGCCGGCAAAATACAATCCGGGCGCAGATGTAAAGAATAGTCTTGTTTCAAGCGGATGCATCTTAAATGGCAAAGTGGAGAATTCCCTTTTGTTCAAGAAAGTATTCATCGGAAACAATTGCGTGATCAAGAATTCCATCATTCTGAATGACGTTTATATTGGGGATAATACCGTCATTGAGAACTGTATCGTAGAGAGCCGTGCAACAATCCGTGCCAATACAACCTATATCGGTCAGCCGAACGATATCAAGGTGGTTGTCGAGGAAAACGAGCGATACACATTATAAGAGAAGGGGTTTAGTAGGAACTAGCAGGGGGAGGTTATTTATGCAGGTAACAGATGTACGAGTGAGAAAGATTGAGAAGGAAGGCAAGATGAAAGCGATTGTGTCCATCACACTGGACAATGAATTCGTGATCCACGATATTAAGGTCATTGAAGGGGAAAAGGGCCTGTTTATCGCAATGCCGAGCAGAAAAGCAGCAGACGGAGAGTACCGTGACATCGCTCATCCGATCAATTCCGGAACACGCGACATGATCCAGAAAGTGATCCTCGAAAAATATGAGATGACAATGCTGGAGACAGAATCATAATCAAACTGCAATGGGATCCTGCAGTCTGTGAAAAGCAGATTGCAGGATTCTTTTTTAATAGACACTTGATTTTCTAAAAAAGTTGTGATAACATGGCAAATGTCACACGACTGACGGAAGAAGTGGATAACCACGGGGAGTGTGACTGTAGATAGCCGACCGTCTGGGCAAGAGATAGCCTGGAGTGTCGGTTTTTTTGTTTTTTGGAAAACCTCGCTAGAAACCTGAAAATAAAATGGTATGTGAAATTTGCCGAATCATATACTTTTATCTGCAAATTTTTCGTCTATAAAACGATAAATGAGATATTGAAAATGTCATACCAATCCGTTATAATTATAATGGGTAAAAAGGTAATACCTGATTTGTAAAAGGTTGTAATTTATATGAAAATAAGGAGAATCTACTATGGAGAAGAAACTTGTGTACACTGGTAAGACAAAAAATGTTTACGCACTTGAGAACGGCAACTATCTTTTAAAATTTAAAGATGATTGCACAGGTAAAGATGGCGTATTTGATCCGGGTGAGAACTCTGTTGGTCTTACAATCGATGGCGTAGGTGATGTAAACCTTCGTATGTCCATCTATTTCTTCGAGAAGATCAATGCAGCTGGTATCAGAACACACTATGTGAATGCAAACCTTGAAGATACAACTATGGAAGTGCTTCCGGCAAAAGTATTTGGCCAGGGTCTCGAAGTTATCTGCCGTCATAAAGCAGTAGGCAGCTTCATCCGTCGTTATGGTCAGTACATCGAGGCTGGTGCAGATCTTCCGGCTTATGTTGAGACAACATTTAAGAACGATGAGTTAGGCGATCCGCTTGTAACAAAAGATGCTCTTGCAGCATTAGGCGTTATGACAGAGGCTCAGTATGACTCCATGAAAGATATGACACAGAAGATCACACAGATCGTTGCAGATGACCTGAAAGAAAAGGGCATGGTTCTTTATGATATCAAGTTTGAGTACGGTTATGATGCAGATGGTAATGTAATGCTCATCGACGAGATCGCATCCGGCAATATGCGTGTTTATAAAGATGGTCAGTACATTGATCCGATGACTCTTTCTGAGCTGTTCTTTGCTTAAGATTTAATTTAGGATCAGGTAACTATTTTATACGATAAATGATAGCGAGGTAAATAGAAATGGCATTTTATTATTCCGAACCGTCCCGTACATTTAACGAGTATTTGTTAGTTCCGGGCTTTTCTTCCAAAGAGTGTACACCGGCAAATGTTACACTGAAGACACCGGTTGTTAAATACAACAAACGTGCTGGCGAAGAGTGCCCGTTAACAATGAATATTCCGATGGTATCTGCAGTTATGCAGTCGGTATCCGGTGAGAAGATGGGTGTTGCTCTTGCAAAAGAGGGCGGTATCGCATTTATTTATGTTTCTCAGCCGATCGACCAGCAGGCAGAAATGGTTCGTCGCGTTAAAAATAACAAAGCTGGTTTCGTAGTGAGTGATTCCAACTTACGTCTTGATAATACAATGGCAGAAGTGATTGCTCTCAAAGAGCGTACAGGCCACTCCACAATGGCTGTTACGGATGATGGTACAGGCACAGGCAAATTACTTGGTATCGTTACAAGCCGTGACTACCGTGTAAGCCGTATGGATCCGAGCACTCCGGTTTCCGCATTTATGACTCCATTAGAGAAGCTCGTATATGCTCCGGAAGGAACAACATTAAAAGAAGCAAACGACATTATCTGGGAGCACAAATTAAATGCTCTTCCGATCGTTTCCAAAGAAGGCAACCTGGTTTCTTTCGTATTCCGTAAGGATTATGATTTCCATAAGAGCAATCCGTTAGAGTTATTAGATTCTGACAAACGTTACATTGTTGGTGCAGGTATCAATACTCGTGACTACGCTGAGCGTGTTCCGGCTCTTGTAGAGGCTGGTGTTGACGTTCTCGTTATCGACTCTTCTGAGGGTTATTCCGAGTGGCAGGCGATGACTTTAAAATGGATCCGTGATCACTATGGCGACACAGTAAAAGTTGGTGCAGGTAACGTAGTTGACGGTGAAGGCTTCCGCTATCTTGTTGAAGCTGGTGCTGACTTCGTTAAGATCGGTATCGGTGGCGGTTCCATCTGTATCACACGTGAAACAAAGGGTATTGGCCGCGGTCAGGCTACAGCAGTTATCGATGTAGCAGCAGAGCGTGACAAATACTACGAAGAAACAGGTATCTATGTACCGATCTGCTCCGACGGCGGTATCGTACATGATTATCATATGACTCTGGCTCTTGCTATGGGTTCTGATTTCTGCATGTTAGGCCGTTATTTCTCCAGATTTGACGAGTCCCCGACAAGCAAAGTTATGGTAAATGGCAATTACATGAAAGAGTACTGGGGTGAGGGTAGTGCGCGTGCTCGTAACTGGCAGCGTTATGACCTTGGCGGCGCTGGCAAGCTCAGCTTCGAAGAGGGTGTAGACTCTTACGTTCCGTATGCAGGCGCTCTTTCTGATGGTGTGGCAATTACTTTAGCAAAGATCCGTTCCACAATGTGTAACTGTGGCGCGTTATCTCTTTCGGAGTTACGCGACAAGGCGAAACTTACTCTTGTTTCCGCAGTTTCCATCGTAGAGGGTGGTGCACATGATGTACAGTTGAAGGATTCCTCCGCTGTAAAATAATTATTTGGGAAGAACTCTTCACTGAAATGTTTTGCGGCCGATAGACTTTCTGTCGGCCGCATGGAGTTTAAAGAAAGTAGGAGAATTCTAATGTCTTATAAGTCTGATATTGAAATTGCACAGGAGTGCGCGAAAAAGAAAATTACTGAGATCGCAGTTGTTGCAGGTGTAGAAGACAAGTACCTGGAGCAGTACGGTAACTACAAGGCAAAAGTTGACTATGCACTTTTAAGAGACAAGGCAGATGAACCGAACGGCAAACTGATCCTTGTTACAGCGATCAACCCGACTCCGGCAGGTGAAGGTAAGACAACAACAACCGTTGGTCTTGCTGACGGTCTCCGTAAGATCGGCAAAAAGTCTGTGGTTGCACTTCGTGAGCCGTCCCTTGGTCCGGTATTCGGTGTAAAGGGTGGCGCTGCAGGCGGCGGTTATGCACAGGTAGTTCCGATGGAGGACATCAACCTTCATTTCACAGGTGACTTCCATGCGATCGGTGCTGCAAACAACCTTCTTGCTGCAATGTTAGATAACCACATTCAGCAGGGCAACAGCCTTGGCATTGATCCGAGAAAGATCACATGGAAAAGAGCTGTTGATATGAACGACAGACAGCTTAGAAATATCGTAGATGGTCTCGGCGGAAAATCGAACGGAACTCCACGTGAAGATGGCTTTGATATCACAGTTGCATCTGAGGTAATGGCAGTGCTCTGCCTTGCAAGCGATATCACAGACTTAAAGGAAAGACTTTCCAGAATTATCGTTGCATATACTTATGATGATAAGCCGGTAACTGCAGGTCAGTTAAAGGCTCAGGGTGCTATGGCAGCCCTCTTAAAAGATGCTTTAAAACCGAACCTGGTTCAGACTCTCGAAGGTACACCGGCGTTCATCCACGGTGGCCCGTTCGCGAATATCGCTCACGGATGTAACTCCGTAACAGCAACAAGAATGGCGATGAAGTTAGGCGACTATGCTGTAACTGAGGCAGGTTTTGGTGCTGACCTTGGTGCGGAGAAGTTCCTTGATATCAAGTGCCGTATGGCAGGTCTGACACCGTCCGTAGTAGTAGTAGTAGCTACTGTACGTGCTCTGAAGCACCACGGCGGTGTTGCGAAAGCAGACCTCAACAACGAGAACCTTGTTGCTCTTGAGGCAGGTCTTCCGAACCTCCTTCAGCACGTGGAGAATATCACAAAGGTATTCAAATTACCGTGTGTGGTTGCGATCAACGCATTCCCGACAGATACAGAGGCTGAGTTAAAGCTTGTTGAAGAGAAATGTCATGAACTTGGCGTTAACGTGGCTCTTTCCGAAGTTTGGGCGAAGGGCGGCGAAGGCGGAAAAGCGCTTGCAGAGGAAGTTGTAAGACTCTGCGAAGAGCCGAACGATTTCACATTCAGCTATGAGGACAATATGTCCATTATGGAAAAATTAAACGCAATCGCGACTAAGATCTACAGAGCTGACGGTGTACAGCTGGTTGGCAGCGCTGTAAAACAGATCAAACAGCTCGAGGAGCTTGGATTTGGCAATATGCCGATCTGTATGGCTAAGACACAGTACAGCTTCTCCGATGACCAGAAGAAACTGGGCGCTCCGAGAAACTTTACAATTCAGGTTCGTAACCTGAAGGTATCTGCAGGCGCAGGCTTCATCGTAGCTCTCACAGGCGATATTATGACAATGCCGGGTCTCCCGAAAGTTCCGGCTGCTGAAAGAATCGACGTAGATGAGAATGGTGTGATCAGCGGATTATTCTAAACCGAATATAATAAAAACCCCAGGAACGAAGATTCCTGGGGTTTTTGATTGTAAGATTATAATGTTTTGGCAACCTCTCTTAAGATTTCCTGACATTTAGCCGGGAATCTGCCAAGGTGGTCCGGGCCAACATTGAGAAGGTAGTTGATACCCATACCGTTGAGTTTTTTCTTGATTTCTGCTACTTTCTTTGCATCTTTCCAGTTCTGGTCTGCTGCAAAATAGCCCCATGTGTCGTTCATGGTAGCAGCTGTCTCGTAAAGACCATACGGAGACGGTTTGAAACCATCGATCTCGTTCATGAGAGACGGATCGAATTCCTGGTTCTCCGGCATGGAATCCGGAATCTCATTATCGCCTAAGGAAACGTAGTCGTATGCACCGTTACCGAGACGGGAGTTGATGAGGCAGTTCGGCTGATGTTTCTTAACAAGCTCGAAGATACGACGGCTCTGATCATCTGTCAGGGTCATCGGCATATCGAACCAGATCAGGCAAAGCTCACCGTAGTTTGTAAGGATCTCTTCAATCTGCGGAAGGATCTTGTTCTCGAAGCAGATATCAAAGTTTTTGTCCATATCCTTCGGGAAATCCCAGTCGTTGCACCACATGCTTTCGCCATTCGGAATATGGTAGGACTTATATCCGCCGCCGTTTGGATCATGCCAGTCAAGGTCCTGAGAGTAGTAGAGACCGAATTTCAGGCCGTGTCTTGCACATGCTTCAGAAAGTTCTTTAATAATATCTCTGCCGAACGGTGTTGCATCAACAACGTTATATTTATCAACTTTGGAATGGAACAGAGCGAAACCGTCGTGATGTTTGCTTGTGATTACGAAGTATTTCATGCCGCAGTCTTTTGCGAATTTTACCCACTCATCTGCATCGAAGAATACCGGGTTGAATGCTTTTGCTAATTTCTCGTACTCTGCATTCGGAATACGCATCTGGGACTGGATCCACTCACCGTATTTGTGTGTAGAAATTTTGCCGTCATATTCGCCGGCAAGTAAAGAATAGAGACCCCAGTGGATCATCATACCGTACTGGGCTTCTTTGAACCATTTTCTCATATCCATAATGAATTACCTCCCAAAGATAAAATGTAGGATTGTATATTATGAAAATATATAGTAAAATAATAGTCTGATAAGCAAAAAACCCATCGCTGTTTCTGGAAAGAGTGCTTGGTCAGAACACCCAGTTAACGTGGACCGGAACACAGGGGATGGATTTTTTGCTGGGTGCCTCGATTTCGCAGAAGGGAAGCGCATGGGATGCGTGTCTGCGAAATCGGGGCTTTATTAAATCCTAGGGGAGGTCCCTTAGATTTAACGCAAGGTCATGGTTACCGGCAGAGAGTCTTATGATGACTACTGCGGTAAAAATGTTTTAACAGCAAAGGAATCGAAAATTGCCTTTCTTGCTGTAGCAAGAGAGTCATACTCGCTTGCTGTTAACATCTGAGCAACGATGTTGCCGAGAGCAGTTGCCTCGCCCGGGCCTGCGTAAACAGTTTTTCCTGTTGCGTTGGCTGTTAACTGGTTGAGGTATGCTGCGTTGGAACCGCCGCCTACGATGTTGATCGCCTCATATGTCTTGCCTGTGATGGATTCCAGCTCTTTGACTGTTCGGCCATAGCACTCAGCAAGGCTCTGGTATACGACTGTGGAAACTTCACCCGGTGTCTTCGGAACCGGCTGCCCGGTTCTCTCACAGTAATCCTGAATTGCCTGGATCATGCTGTCCGGAGCAAAGAAGTCATTAGCATCCACATCCACACGAGACGGGAAATCTTTCACTTCTTCAGCCATATCACAAAGTTCCGCGAAAGAATATTTGTCATCATATTCATGACGAACAGACTGGATCATCCAGAGGCCCATGATATTCTTTAAGAAACGATAGCGATAGTCGTATCCGCCTTCATTTGTAAGGTTTGCTTTCTTACTTTCTTCTGTACAGATCGCTTCTTCCAGTTCCACGCCCATTAAGGACCATGTACCGGAGCTGATATATACAGTTTCTACGCCCATACTCGGAACTGCCATAACAGCAGAACCTGTATCATGGGAAGCCGGAAGAACAACCTGACAGGAGAATCCAACTTCCTCAGCAACTTCTGCTGAGAGTTCACCGAGAACGGAACCCGGTTTTTTGATCTCCGGGAAGATGTGTTTCGGATATCCTAACATCTCAAACAGTTCGTAGTCCCAGTCTTTTGTAGTCGGGTTTACAAGCTGTCCTGTTGTTGCGATCGTGTATTCTGCTGCCTTCTTTCCAGTAAGAAGGAAATGATAGTAGTCCGGAGTCATAAGGAGTGTTTCAGCCTTATCAAGTAACTCCGGCTGTTTTGTTTTCACAGCCATAAGCTGATAGATCGTGTTGTAAAGCTGTTTCTGGATACCGGTTCTGCCGTAGAGATCATCTTCGCTGATGTACTTGGAAAGTTCAGCGTCCATGCCCTGAGTACGGCTGTCGCGGTAGCCCACAGTATTGCCAACTTTATTTCCGTCCTTATCAACGAGAGCAAAGTCAACGCCCCATGTGTCAATGCCCATGGAAACCGGGATCTTACCGGATTCTTTGCATTTCTTCAGACCGGCTTTGATCTCTGCAAATAAAGATTCGGAATCCCAACATTTATAGCCATCGACATCCTTCATTCCGTTTTCGAAACGATGGATTTCTTCCAGCTGTAATTTGCCGTTTTCAATATAGCCGAGGATATGGCGGCCACTGGACGCGCCGATATCGACAGCGAGATAGTAGTTGCTCATAGCACCTCCAAAATACAATTATTCGTTGTATTTCTTGTAACCCGGGTGTTTGCCTGTTACGCCGTATTTCGGTCTCATACCGATCAATGTATCGATATCTTTCTTGGAGATTTCTTTTACGCCGCCGAGTAAGTGAGCAGTAAGCTCGATCTTAGCCCAGAGTTCAAGGCTCTCCATACGGTAGTAAGCAGTGATCAGGTCAGCGCCAACAGTAAGTGCACCGTGGTTCTCAAGGAGCATTACATCATGCTCAGCGAGGTACGGACGGATCGCATCCGGAACTTCCATTGTAGACGGTGTACCGTACGGTGTTACCGGAACAGAACCAATCGCGATAACGCTCTCGATCATGGAGTAGTTGTCCATATGTACATGAGCTACTGCGAAACCGGTTGCTGTCGGCGGATGTGCGTGAACTACGGATTTTACATCTTCGCGCTCTTTGTAGCAGCAAAGGTGCATCTTTGTCTCGGAAGACGGACGGTAGCCTTCTTTTGCCTCGAGGATGTTGCCGTCAAGGTCAATAAGAACGAGCATGTCCGGAGTAATGAAGCTCTTGCTGATACCTGTCGGGGTTGCGATAACTTCATTTTCGCCTACACGAACAGTGATGTTTCCATCGTTAGCTGCAACCCAGCCCTGCTGCCACATTCTATGGCAAATGTCGCAGATCTGTTCTTTGATTTCCTGATATTTCATAATTGTCACCATTCTTTCCTTAAATTATGGTAAAGCATATATCGGACGGGCGTCTTCTTGAACTCCCTGTGGTCGTTCAAGAAGCACCGGAAATTTATCCAATGTGTGCTCATACCCAGGAGCATATGATTACAAGCAAGCTTGATGCATCTGCTCCTGGGTGGATCACCCGCTGTCCTGAATTATTTACGCATTATTTATAAAGCGGACCGTATGTAGCGCAAGCACGGTAGTCAGCGCCCTCTTTGTCCATGCCGAATGCATCCCATGCCTTCGGTCTGAAGATGCTCTCTTCCGGAACGTTGTGCATGCAAACCGGGATTCTTAACATGGAGCACATTGTGATAAGGTCAGCACCGATGTGGCCGTAGGAGATCGCACCGTGGTTAGCGCCCCAGGCGTTCATTACCTCGTAAGCTGTCTTGAACGGGGAACCTTCCTTGCCATCGCAGCGCGGAGCGAACCATGTACACGGCCATGTGTAGTCTGTTCTCTTCCATAATGCATCGGAAACCTCTGCCGGAAGACCTACAGTCCAACCCTCAGCGATCTGAAGAACCGGGCCGATACCCTTAACAAGGTTCATACGGATCATAGTAGCCGGCATAGTAGCCTTTGTCTCGAATCTGGAGGAGTATCCGCCGCCACGGAAGTAACCGTTGTCAGCTGCGTTCCATGTTGTAGCTGCCATGATCGCATCCTGGTCTTCCTGAGTTACGTTGTACCACTCTTTCATGATCGCGTTGCCGTTTTCATCTTTTGCCTCTGCGTTTGCATCGAGACAGCAAGCACCGGAGTTAATGAGGTGGATCACACCGTCAGAAGCTTTTGCTTCGCCTTCGATGTCGTAGCCTGTTACACGTTTGATCGCGTCACCGCTCCAGTATGTACGAACGTCTGCGAACATCTGAGCTCTGTTTGTTAAGAGTTTCATAAACAGCATGCTGATACCGTTTAATACGTCGTTCTCTGTAGCGAGGATGTACGGCTCTCTTGCGCCGTTCCAGTCGAAGGATGTGTTTAAGATTGCCTCTGCAAAGTCACCGTTCGGGTAGAAGTCTGTCCACTGTCTCTGACCCTGGAAACCGGCAGCGATCGCATTGTGGCCAACCATCTCTTCTTCGCAGCCTTCCGGTAAGTTCTTGTTACCGTTCATAAGGTCTTTGATGATGCAAGCCATCTTAACTACGAACTCAAACTGTTCTTCTTTTACTTCGTCACTGTTCTTTACGAAATCCGGGTTCTTATCGAAACCGATGATGCATTTCTCTTTTGCCCATGCAAGCGCTTTCTGGTACTCAGCTTCATCATAGATACCCTCTGTCATACGACGGATGATCTCTACCTCATCAACGGACTCTACACGGAGACCGAAATAGGACTCAAGGAAATCAGAGTCGATGATAGAACCACCGATACCCATACAGATGGAACCGATCTGTAAGTAGGATTTGCCTCTCATGGAAGCTGCTGCAACTGCTGCACGGCCGAATCTTAAGATCTTCTCTTCAACGTCAGCCGGGATTGTTGTATCGTCTAAGTCCTGAACCTCATGACCGTAGATACCGAATGCCGGAAGACCCTTCTGAGCATGTGTTGCAAGTACGGATGCAAGGTAAACAGCACCCGGTCTCTCTGTACCGTTGAAGCCCCAAACAGCTTTGATTGTCTGCGGGTCCATATCCATTGTCTCGGAACCGTAACACCAGCACGGAGTAACTGTTAATGTGATATCAACACCTTCTTTTCTGAACTTCTCAGCACAAGCTGCGGACTCAGCTACACGACCAATTGTTGTATCAGCAATAACAACTTTTACCGGCTCACCGTTGGAGTATTTGATATTTTCCTCTAAAAGCTTTTTAGCTCTCTGAGCCATGCCCATTGTCTGGTCCTCGAGACCTTCACGTACTTTTAACGGTCCACGTCTTCCATCAATTGTCGGACGAATACCAATTACCGGATAACCACCGATTAATCTGCTCTCTGCCATAATAAATCATCCTTTCCGTCAATAGATTGACATACAAATTTCTAGTAATATCATTTTACCATTGACGGACTGATATTTCTAGACATATAATCGCTAAAAATAGGATTATATTTACTTTTTCAAGGAGATATTTATGTATACAGCCAGTTTTTATGAAAGAAAAAAGCATGGAACGAAAAAATTTCCGGCAGCCTATTATTATGTTGATACGGATCATCCACAGTATAATATGCCATTCCACTGGCATACGGAGTGGGAACTGATCCGTGTGAAAGAAAAAACTCTGATTTTACATATAGATGAAGAGGAAATTACAGCAAAAGAAGGCGATATTCTGTTGATTCGTGACAGTATGTTCCATGGTGGTGCGATTGCAGAAGGGATTTACGAATGCCTGGTGTTCGATTTCTATGGGTTGTTTCATGAAATGGAGCCGATCAAGGAATTTGTCCGTCCGTTTTACCGGCTGAATCTGCTGCCTCAGATTCATTTTGAGGCGGAAAAAGAACCGGAAATCTGCAAGACAGCAGCGGAAATTATGGACAGTAATTATAACTATTTTAAAGAAAAGAACGATTTGGAGCATTTGGTGGACAATGGATGGAGAGAACTGGCAACGATCGGAGGTCTTGGCAGATTGTTTTCTCTTATCTTGCAGAAAGGGCTTTGTAAAGAAAGCAAACAGGAATCACTCCGCTCGTCCCACAAGATCAGCAGGATCAAAAACGTTCTTGAGTATGTTGAGAAGCATTATCAATCCCCGATCACGCTGGGAGAACTGGCGGAAGTAGCCGGTATGAATCCGCAGTATTTCTGCCGTGCGTTTAAAGAAGTAACGATGCAGAGTCCGATGGACTATGTGATCTACTATCGTCTGGAGCAGGCAGTGAGACTTTTATCAGCTACGGACCTTTCTGTCATGGAAGTAGCGATGGAATGTGGATTCAATGACTGCAGTTATTTTATCCGTGTATTTAAAAAACAGAAAAATGTAACACCGAATCAATACCGAAAACAAAAGCATTTCGTCGGTTAAGATCGTGTCTAAAAGGAGCTCCTTTGAAACGGAGTTTTGTTTCAAAAAATGAAACAAAACGATTGAAAGGGGCTTCTTTTGGCTTTATGTCAACCAAAAGCGAGAATGAGCAGTTTTTTGTGCAGATGTTTCAAAAAATGAAACAAAAATTTAAAAATCACATGGTAATTATGTACAAAATGCACATAAATATTATGTGCAGAATAGAGAATAGAGTTGACTAATATTGACTTTTCCAGTATCAGCTTTTACAATTTCTATATACCGATGAAACCCGTTTCAAAATATGAAACAGGTGTGTACTTTATGGAACCGGAGTATGGCAGATTGGGAGAAAAGATCACTGCTGCATGGATCTGGAAAAAGAAAAATATATTAATAAAATATATTAGGGGATTCCTGATAAGTCCTCACCTACCTCCCTATGGAAAGTCCTACTACAGGCAATATAAACTGTGGTAGGGCTTTATGCTTTTATGGTGAAATTATTAACAAGAGAGGATGATGATATGATCAACATCAGAGAAGTTGCAAAGCTTGCAGGTGTGTCTCCTGCAACTGTTTCCCGTGTGATCAATGGAACTGCGAAAGTATCCGCAGAGAAGCGTGCAAGAGTTCTTGAGGTTATTTCAGCTACAGAGTTTGTTCCGAACGAAGTGGCAAGAAGTTTGTTTCGGAAATCAGCAAAATTAATCGGACTGATCATTCCGAGTATTAAAAACCCGTATTTTACTCAGGTGGCCAGTGTGATCGAGCATTTGGCAACGGACAACGGATATCGGGTATTTCTGTGTGATGCCAGAGATGACTTGGAGAAGGAGCAGGCAGCGATCCAGACTCTGGTGTCTATGAATGCAGATGGCATCATCATCGCTTCGACCAACGAGCGTATCGAGGATTATCTTTCTATGTGTCAGATACCGGTTGTTGCTGTGGATACGATGTTTTCCAATAAAAATGTAGCTGCCTATGTGTACAGCGATTACTACACCGGCGGCAGGATGGCGATGGAGCATCTGCTGGATTGCGGATGTAAAAACATTGTGTGTATCAAAGGTCCGCAGCATTTGTATTCTGCAAAGGGCAGATATCAAGGCTATCAGGATGTTTGCCGTGAGCGTGGGATCCAGGAACAGACAGTTTCCTGTGACTATGATTTTGAAGCAGGAATGGCGATGACGGAGGAGTTGCTGAGATTATATCCGGATGTTGACGGTATTATCGCATGTAATGACGTTGTTGCTCTTTCTACCTATAAAGTATTGCACCGCCAAAATATTTCTGTACCGGATCAGGTACAGCTGATCGGATTTGATGATATCATGTGGTCCAATCTGTTCACACCGGCGTTGACAACAATCAGCCAGCCTATTCAGGATATTGCAACCAAAGCGGCTGAGCTGATTATTGACATAGAAAAATATGAAGGAAAGGGGGCAGAGATCGTATATCCTGTTGAATTGATAGTAAGAGAAACTACAAAAAAGAAAGGATGATTTATTATGAAAAAGGCAGGAATTTTAAACAGCGATATCTCCAGAGTGTTATCTTACATGGGACATACAGATCTGATCTGTGTAGGTGACTGTGGTCTTCCGATCCCGGATGAAGTGGAGAGAATTGATCTTTCTCTGAAATTTGGTGTTCCGGGTTTCATGGAGACTTTAGAGGTCGTTGTGAATGACATGAAGGTTGAGAAGATCATTCTTGCAGAAGAGATCAAGACTCAGAATCCGAAGGTGCTGAGTGAGATCGAGGCACTGTTTGCAGGTCAGGAGATCGAGGTTCAGTTCATGAGCCATACTGAGCTGAAAGCTTTGACCCGTGACTGCAAGGCAGTGATCAGAACGGGTGAGATCACACCGTACGCAAATATTATTTTACAGTCCGGTTGTATTTTCGCCTAAGAAGGGAGAAAAGGTAGAATGAATGTTGAGATGAAGGGTATTAACAAGGCGTTTGGTACGAACCAGGTCTTGAAGAATGCCGGTTTCTTCTTGAAAGATGGAGAAATTCATGCACTCATGGGGGAGAATGGTGCAGGAAAATCCACCTTGATGAAGATCCTTACTGGGGTTTACACCAAAGATGCGGGCACAGTGCTGGTTGATGGCCGGGAAGTTACATACAAGAGTCCGCAGGAAGCCGAGAAAGCCGGTATTGTGTTTATTTACCAGGAGATGAACAGTTTATTTGATCTTACAGTAGAAGAGAACTTGTTCATGGGTAAAGAGATCACAAAGGGCTTCGGCATTTGTGACAAGAAAGCCATGCGTGCGAAAGCTCGCGAGGTAATGGAAAAAATGGGCGTTAACATCGATGTTGGCGCAGTTATGTCTGACCTGTCTGTAGGTCAGCAGCAAATGGTAGAAATCTGTAAGGCCCTGATGGCGGATGCAAAAGTCCTGATCATGGACGAGCCGACAGCGGCCCTGACACAGAGTGAGACGGAGGTCCTGTTCCAGGTTATCAACTCTCTCCGTGAGAAAGGTGTTTCTATCGTTTATATTTCTCATCGTATGGAAGAAATTTTTGAGTTGTGCGACCGTATCACGATCCTTCGTGACGGTGAGTACATCGATACTAAATATATCAAGGATATCACAATGGACGATATCGTTCAGATGATGATCGGTCGTGAGATCGGTGAAAGATATCCGAAACGTGATTGTGCGATTGGTGAAGAAGTTTTCCGTGTAGAGGGACTGAGCCATGAGAAGTATTTCAAAGACGTGAATTTCAATGTTCGCGCCGGTGAAGTTCTTGGCGTTTCCGGACTTATGGGTGCGGGACGTACAGAGATCATGCAGGCCATCTTCGGTAATATGCCAATTACAGGCGGAAAACTTTTTATCGAAGGTAAAGAGGTAACCATCCGCAATCCGAGACAGGCCATCGCTGCGGGCATCGGTTTTATTACTGAAGACCGTAAGACAGAAGGTCTGCTCCTGGAAAAGAGCATTTCTGAAAATATCGAGATCTGTAACCTGGGCAAAGTTTCCAATAACGGTGTTCTCAGTGCGAAAAAGCGCGGCGACCTTGTAAAGCGCGGCATTGAAGAGTTCCGTATTAAGTGCTTCGGCCCGTTCCATGAGTGTAACAATCTCTCCGGTGGTAACCAGCAGAAGGTTGTTCTTGCAAAATGGATCTACACAGATCCGAAGATCCTGATCCTCGACGAGCCGACTCGTGGTGTCGATATCGGTGCGAAGAAGGAAATCTACAGCGTGATCAATGATCTCGCAGCAAAGGGTGTTGCTGTCATTATGGTTTCTTCCGAGCTTCCGGAGGTTCTGGGCATGAGTGACAGAATCATGGTTGTACACGAAGGACATGTGACAGGTATTATTGATGCAGCCGGTGCGGATCAGGCAAAAGTAATGACATTGGCTACAGGAGGAAGTTTATAATGAATAATAATAAGAAACTTAGTGCAGTGCTTGGCGAGTATGCTGCATTTATTGCTTTAATCATGCTTGCTCTCGGACTTTGTGCGATCAGCCCGGAGTTCCGTCAGATGAGCAACTTACTGAACCTGCTTCGTCAGGCAGCGTTCAACGGTCTTATCGCGATCGGTATGACATGCGTTATCCTTTCCGATGGTATTGACCTTTCCGTTGGTTCTGTATTTGCGCTGGCGGCGATCATTTGTGCAGAAATGCTGGTTTCCGGTATTGCAGCTCCGATCGCGATCCTTACAGCCCTTGCAGTTGGTACTCTTCTTGGTTTTGTAAGTGGTATTCTCGTTGCGAAGTTCCGTCTTCAGGCATTCATCGCTACTCTTATCACAATGACAGCATACCGTGGTATGGCTATGATCATCACCGATGGTAAGCCGATCTCTCGTCTGGCAAACTCCATCGAGAGCGAAAGCGGTGCTTTCCTCTTCAAGGCTTTAGGTAAAGGTAACCTGCTCCTGTTCGAAAGCGTAAAGATCCCGCTTCCGGCAATCATTCTTTTAATCGTATTCATCGTGTTCTATTTCATTCTGAACCACACTACATTTGGCCGCCGTATTTATGCGACAGGTTCCAACGCGAAGTGTGCGAAGCTCGTTGGTGTAGACACAGTGAAGACAAAAATGTATGTATATGCAATTTCCGGTTTCCTTGCAGCTCTGGCTGGTCTTATGATGATCTCCCGAGTTGACTCTGCACAGCCGACTCTCGGTGATGGCTATGAGCTTGATGCGATCGCAGCAGTTGCTCTTGGCGGTACAAGTATGAGCGGTGGCCGTGGTAAGATCACAGGTACAATCGCAGGCGTTCTGATTATCGCTATGCTGAACAATGGTCTTAACATCCTTGGTGTTACTTCCTACTATCAGGATGTTATTAAGGCGATCGTAATCCTTGTTGCAGTTCTTGCCGACAGAAAACGTTAAGCAGAATGGAGAATTAAGTATATGAAGAAATTTAGAAGAATTTTTGCTTTGCTCATGTGCGTTATTCTCACATTGAGCCTTACAGCCTGCCGTATCGTCATCGACGGTGAGGAAAATATCGTAAAAAAACCGACAGCAGCTTCCGGTACAATCGGACTTTCTGTATCCACATTAAACAACCCGTTCTTCGTAGACCTTGCAGAGGGTGCTGAGAATGCAGCAGCAAAACACGGTGTTGCTATTTCCGTAGTAGACGCAGGTGATGATGTAACAAAACAGGTAAGTGATATCGAGGACCTTGTTTCCAAGGGAATCAGCGTTCTTATCGTAAACCCGTGTGACTCCGACGCTGTAACAGGTGCTGTTGAAGCGGCGAAAGCAAAGGGTGTAAAAGTAATTGCAGTTGACCGTGCGGTAAACGGCGTAGAGATCGACTGTCAGATCGCATCCGATAACGTACTCGGTGCAGAACTGGCTACACAGTACATCGTAGACAACCTTGGCGAAGGCGTGAAGGTTGCAGAGCTTGAAGGTGTTCCGGGCGCATCCGCAGCCATCGACCGTTCCGCAGGTTTCCACAATGTAGCTGATGAGAAACTTGAAGTAGTAGCAAAACAGACAGCAAACTTCGACCGTGCTGAAGGTATGAGCGTAATGGAGAACATGCTTCAGGCAAA
>JAZTZT010000131.1:0-12142 GCA_045637605.1 Pilosibacter sp. | reverse complement strand
CCACTACACCCGGATAACCTGCGTCTTTGATCTTCTTCTCGATCAGTCTGTATAATTCCTGCATGTTTGCTTCCTTTCCTTTTACTGAAGTAAGATTCCAAATGCCCATCCGATGATCAAAAATACCGGATACGCCAGATAATTTTCCTTATGGCTGTGAGTACTTTTTTCTCCGTTGTACGAATGCACTGCCAGGACACCCATCGGGGAAGCCAGGAAAAATGGAGAGATCAATGAACATGTCATCGCTGCTGCCGCACCTGCAAAGTTTAGATACATTGGATTCTTACGGAAAACCCAGAAGATCGCAACAATGATCACCATCGCCGCACCATGATCCACCTTCAACATCTGGCACCAAAGCAAAGTCACAAAAGCGATCATGAACTTGATCAGGGCATTTTTCTTACTGCTCTCTTTGAAGTTACTCCATAAGTATAGCATAAACATGCAAAGCAGAACACCAAAAACAGGATTTCGGCTTCCGAAATCCAAAAATTTCGCACCATATGCCATATTATACGGGATCTCACTCAGCAACGCCAGAGTCAGCACTCTCTGAAAATAAGCTTTGAAATCCGATGTTTTCTGCAGGCCTTCTACCAAAAGCATTGCAAAGATCGGCACTGCACAGGTTTCTGCCGCCTGCAGTGCAATGGAAAGAGCGGTGTAAGCCATTGCGTTTGTTTTTGTATTGAGAATCTCAAGGAGCTCCTGCGATCCGGCTCCGTTCACACCTAATATGTGGGCCTGGATCACACCACGGCCAACGATTCCGGCAATCACAAAAATCAGTCCCCATAAACGCAAGGCATTTCCGCTGATCCCGCTTCCTCTTTTTTTCACATTCGTTCCCATGGAAATCTCCTTTCACATTGTTCCTATGTATTTTATCCTAGTTTGGTGTTTCTTCCCTCAAAACCAATACTGCTGTTCCATAAGCAGGAAGCTGCAATGTCGTTCCCTCCAGTACGATCGGATTTCCGTCTGCACTAAGGCCTGCTGCCATCAGCCAGTCTTCATATGCAGAAAGATCAACCGTCGCACTCTCCTCCTGAATGTTCATCAGCACGATGCTTGTTCCATAGTCAGAAGTCTTTCGGAATGCACTGACACATCCCTTGTTTAATTCTGTCTCCGCCGTCGTTCTTCCGCGAGAAATGGACGGGATCGCATTTCGGATCGCAATTGCCTGACGATAATAGTTGTATATGGAATTCTCATTGTCTGCCTGCTGCTCAAGACTTCCAAATGGATACTCATCTGGAAGTTCGCATTCCGGCGGTGGGGTTGTTGTTCCATTGTCGCGAGCATCGTTCCAGTACATCGGAGCGCGTTTGGATGGATCATTTCCGCTTCCTACCATACCGATCTCTTCACCATAATAGATGAATGTACTGCCGCTCATGAACAGATTCATGGCTCCTGCCAATTTTGTCTTCTGTTCATTCACCGTACAGAATCCGGCAATTCGTCCCACATCATGGTTCGACAAAAACGGGGCATCAATATAGTCCGGATTGGATGTACCATAAGCCTTATCTGCTTTTTCCAGTGCTGTTGCATAGGTTGTCACACGATCCGGCTGACCTGCACCGCGGAGCACATTAATGATTTTACCATCCGCATTGCCAAATGCAAAGTTAAAAATACTTGTGATCCCACTTTTATAGTACTCTGCTATCTGCAAAAAGCTTTCCCAAACTTCTGCAACCAGGTATACGTCTGGTTTTAAGGACTCGGCAGTTTCCTGGATCCAAGACAAAACCTCAATATTTTTATTAACCTGACCGGAGTAAAACTCCTTTGCCGCATCCAGACGGAAACCTGCAACACCTTTATCCAGCCAGTACTTCATGATCTCTCTGATCTCAGCTCTCAAAGCTTCGCTGTGGAGATTCAGATCCGGCATATCATAACTAAATCTTGCCTCATAATACCAGTCCGTTCCCTCTACCTCACGGTATCCGGAGTCCTGCTCATTCTTGAAGAAATAATAATCCAGATATTTGCACGCTTCCGCATTCGGTTCTTCACCATCTTTCAATCCCTGCAGATAGCCGACTGCTTCTTTAAACCATGCATGTTCACTGCCTGAATGATTTACAACCAGGTCGAGAATTACATGGATATCACGCTTTTCACATTCTTCCATGAACTTCTCAAAATCTTCCATCGTACCGTAGTCCGGATCGATGGCATAATAATCACTTACATTATATTTATGATAAGAAGTACTCGGGTGGATCGGCATCAGCCAGATACCGTTCACTCCCAAATCTTCCAGATAGTCTAGTTTAGAGGTGATTCCGTTGAAATCTCCGATCCCGTCACCATCGGAATCGCAGAAGGAATAGACGAAAATCTCGTACCAGGTTCGATAATTGTCGTCCGGGCTTTCCACAATTGCCTCAGAAACTACAACCGCCCCCGATGTTGCATCGGGAGCGGCATTCGTATTCTCTATTTCTCCTTTTGAAGAACAGCCGGTTAAGGCAAGGATCGCAGAAAGCAGGCATAAGATATATCTCAGCTGCTTCATCATCATTAACCCTTTACTGCGCCGCCCATTGCTTCCTGGTAGAATTTCTGAGTGATCATGAAGAGGATAGCGATCGGAATGGATACCAGAACTGCTGCCGCACAGAAACGTGTGAACCAACCGCCGATATATTCCATTTCGAGCATCTTCCACATACCGATGGAAACAGTTGCGTACTGGATCTCAGCACGAACGATGATCTTCGCAAAAATGAAGTCCATCCACGGACCCATGAATGCTGTGATAACCTGGTAAACGATCATCGGCTTACATAACGGTAATGTGATCTTGCAGAATGTCTGCCAACGAGTACATCCGTCGATCATAGCAGCTTCATCGAGAGCCTTCGGAATTGTATCCATATAACCCTTCATAACTGTGAAGCCTGTACCTGCACCTGCAGAGAAGCAGATAACAAGAGCGATCGGGATTCTGTTGCCCTCTGTAAGGCCCATAGCCTTTAAGAGGAAGTAAATAGCAACCATGGACATGAAGCCCGGGAAGAGGTTAATAACCATCGCCATGTTCATGTACGGTTTACGCATTGTCCATTTCACACGAGACAGACAGTAGGAAACTGCCAGCACGAAGAATGTGGATACTAAACAGGAGAAGCAAGCAATGATAAATGTATTCGCGAACATCTTCGGGAAGTTCATTGTTGCTACGTCTGTGAAAAGACCGATATAGTTGTCAAGTGTATATTCCTTCGGAAGGAATGTAGCACAGTACATACCTGTGCTCTCGCCACGGAAGCTGTGAGCAATGATCCAGATGAACGGGATCAGCCAGATAATGGACACAATCACGAGGAATACATGAACAGCAATATCTGTGATCATTTTTTGCTTTTTCATAGATTTCGGTTCTTTAGCCATTATTTGAATCCCTCCTCATTCTTATAGGATCCGGAGTTCCGGTATGTTACAAGAGCCACAACTGCCAGAACTACGAATGTGAAGATACCGATAACGGCACCCATGTTGTACTGCTGTTTATCAATAGACAGCTTATACAGCCATGTAACAAGCAGGTCTGTCTGACCGGCAGAATCACCAACGTATGTCGGGCCGCCGCCTGTAAGCAGGTAGATAATGTTGAAGTTGTTAATGTTACCTGTAAACTGAGTGATGATGTACGGAGTTAATACGAAGATCATGTACGGAAGTGTTACGTAACGGAACTGCTGAACTACGTTCGCACCGTCAATACGAGCTGCTTCGTACTGGTCTGCCGGGATATTCTGGAGAATACCGGTTACCTGCATAACTGTGTACGGGATACCTACCCAAAGGTTTACAACGATCAGAAGTACTCTCGCCCAGATCGCATCTGTCATGAACGGGAATGCTTCACCCTGACCGAGAACACCAAGACTCTGGAACAGAGTATTTACTGCACCGTTATCCTTGAACATATTACGGATGATCATCAGGGATACGAACTGAGGAACCGCAATTGTTAAGGAAAGAATTGTACGCCACATGCCTTTGAAACGTGTGGACGGACGCTGAATGATCATCGCCATGAATGTTCCGAGGAAGAAGTTCAGGAATGTTGCAAAGAACGCCCAGATGAGAGTCCATAATAATACGCTTCCGAACTGCTTACCGATCGCAGATGTGGAGTCAAACAGAGCTGTAAAGTTCTGAATGCCAACCCAGTCGAACAGGATCAGATGATCGCCAACTGCGGAATAGTTTGTGAACGCCATACACATCATGTACACAAGCGGTACCATAGTGAAGATCGCGATCATAGCAAACGGCGGGAACATTAAAAGTTTGTGAATGTTTTCGTCCAGTAAGGACTTTAAGTCCGTGATAAAGCCCGGGGCTTTTTCACCGGAGCGTTTTACCTGGAGACCCGCATAACCACTGCGTACGGATTCCTGCCAGATAATGACAAATGCCACGATGATCGCAAGAGATGCAACCGCATACAGAAGGATCTGCTGGGAGTTATCACCCTGTACGTAAGTGTAAACACCTAAATCATCGTTCCAAACTTCCTGAGTCGGTGTATCACCAAGGCTCGGAAGCATATACAGCCAGTAAAGGCCGTTTGTGTACATGTAGTAAATAAATGCAGCTTCAATGCCGAGGAACAGAAGACCTTTTACAAGCTGTCCTGCAGCAAAGTTGCCGAGACCCATGATCAGGCACGAGAGCCAAACCACGATACCGCCGTTCTTTAACGCTGTCGGTAAAGATGTAGAACCGATATGATTGTAAGCGGCGATGGGTTTCGTTGTTTCTTTCATAGACACGATACCGTCCCCCTTCGTGTTTTTATTCGTTTTAAATTTACAGGAAATTCCTGTAAATTTAAAATAAGGCGACGACCGGTTATCCGGCCGTCGCCAGATTCCTTAATTGAAACTGGAGAATCAGATCAAATTACAGACCGTTGCTGTTGAGAAGCTGCATTGTAGCGTCAAGCATCTCTTTTGCGTTGTCAGCTGTGATGGAACCGTTGAGGATGTTAAGACCAAAGTTCTTAACCGGATCCCAGAAGTTAGCCATCTCGGCGATAACCGGCTGAGCGATTGTGTTTGCCATCTGAGCATTCAGTGTAGCAACTGTCGGGTTGGACTTGATAACTTCTTCTTCACCACATGCTGTAGCAGCCGGTGTGTAACCGCTAAGCTCGTAACGGCTTAAAAGTGCTTCCGGAGATGTGAGGAACTGTGCAAGCTGCATAGCTGCCTTCGGGAACTTCGCGTTCGGGTTAACACCAACCGCTTTGTTGGAAGCGAAGGACTTCATCTGGTAATCTGTTCCGTTCATAGTGAACTTCGGAAGAACTGCACAGCCAAGGTTGTCACCAAGGGACTCGTAAAGAGCCGGCTGATCCCAGTCACCGGAGAACATAGCCTGGATGGAACCATCTTTCATACCAGCAACGCCGATACCGTCAACGTCGTTAACGAAGTTCGGGTGTTTAGCCATGTCAACCATGTACTTTGTAGCTTCTACGCAAAGGTCAGAGCTGAAGTCGATACCTGCAGCTGCATCAACACCCTGCGGTCCGAATACTGTAGCGCCAACGCCGAAGAAGAAGGAGCCTGTGTACCAGGAGTTGTCCATCGGGAAGGATACAACGCCTTTTTCAAGCATTGTGCCGATGTTCTTGATGTCTTCCTCGTTGAATGTCTCTTTGTTATACCACATGAACCATGTGTTCGGGGATGTCGGGAAACCGTAAACACCACCATCTGTATATGTAAGAAGATCTACGTGTGTCTGGGAGAAGTTTGCCTGTACTGTCTCAAGGTAGGAACCACCAAGTTTGGATAAAGCGCCAGCCTCGATGAGTGTACCCATCTGGTCGTTAGCATAGAAGAATACGTCAGCAGCTGCTGCCGGGTCATTCTTAACGAAAGTTGCTGCATCACCTTCACCACATACGCCGATATCCCATGTAATCTCGTACTCCGGATGAGCCTCTTCGAATTTCGGGAGCATTACGTTGATCCAGCTGTTCTCGTCAACCTGGTCAACCTGCGGTGCCCATACTTTAAGTGTGATTGCTTCCGGACCTGCCGGTGCTGCTGTTGTTGCTTCTGCTGCTGCCTGTGTAGCTGCCGGTGCTGCTGTTGCTGCTGCCGGAGCCTTCGGAGCGCCACATCCAACGAGGGAGAGTGCCATAGAAGAAACTAACAGTGTGGATACTAATTTTTTCATTTTACTATACCTCCTGAATTTAATAAAAAATAAATGTATGCGTCAACAGAATCCCAAACTGATTCTGTGGAAGCCAAAGGATTTCTAAACTTTTACGAAACTTCACAAAACTTTTGTAAACAAATTAAGTAAAGTATACCACTCCATATCATAGAACGTCAACCTATAAATAGATGAAGTTTTGTACAAATTTTCGTCCAAATTGTACAAATATAGTAGTGTTTATTTACTTTTTTCTATACTATGTAATTACACTTTACTGTTCTGCTATTTTGCCCTGAAAAAGTTTCGTGGTTTTTCGTTAATATGTCGTTAATTTTCATAATAAAGCATCACGGCTTCATACGGACGAAGCCCCGGTGCATATTCACGATAGTTTCCGATCAGCATCTCGGAACCGTGATATTCTTCCGGGATCTCAAAATCCATCGTCTCATCTGTAAAGTTACAGACAACCAGAAGATGACCATTCTCTGTGTCGCGGGTGTAAGCAAATACTCTTTCATCCCCCGGACAGAGCAATGTGAAACTTCCGTCGCAGAATACCGGGTAATCTTTACGAAGGTCGATCAGCTTCTTATAATAATGAAACACAGAATTTGGGTCTTCCAGAGCTGCCTCTGCATTGATCTCTGTATAGTTCTCATTAACCGGGATCCACGGAGTTCCTTCTGTAAAACCTGCATTTGCTCCTGCTGTCCACTGCATCGGTGTACGTCCGTTGTCACGGCTTCTCGCATGAATGGAATTCATTACGGATTCCGGATCATAGCCAAGGGCTATACGTTCGTTATAAACATTCAGGGTTTCCAGGTCCACATGCTGGTCGATCGGAAGGCAGATATTGGTCATACCAAGCTCTTCTCCCTGGTAAATATACGGTGTTCCTTCCATACCATGGAGCATGGTTGCCAGCATCTTTGCAGATTCCACACGGTACTCTTTATCATTGCCCCAACGAGAAACCACACGCGGCAGATCATGATTATTCATAAACAAACTGTTCCAACCACAGCCGTGGAGCTCCTGCTGCCAACGGCTGTAACAGTCTTTTAATTTCGGAAGGCTTAACGGGATCATATCCCATTTATCTTTGCCCGGCTCCTGATCTAAGCAGATGTGTTCAAACTGGAATACCATGGAAAGCTCACTTCCATCCGGTGCGCTGTATAACTTCGCACGTTCTGTATTGGCGCCCCATGCTTCTCCGACAGAAACAATTCCTTCCTCTATAAATGCCTCACGGGATAATTCTCTAAAATAGTCATGGAGTTTCGGTCCGTTGCAAGTGATCTGAAGATCCGGATCCTTTCCGATCTGATCGATCACATCCAGACGGAAACCTTCTACACCCTTTTCCACCCAGAAACGGATCATATTATAAATATCCTTACGCATCGCCGGGTTTTCCCAGTTCAAATCCGGCTGTTCTACTGCGAACTGATGGAAATACCACTCTTTCAGATGTGGAACATAGGTCCATGCAGAGCCACCAAAAGTCGCGCGCATGTCATTCGGCGGAGTCTTTTCGTCTCCGTCTCTCCAAATATAATAATCGTGATACGGATTGTCTTTTCCTTTTAACGCCTCCTTAAACCACTCATGCTGATCAGAGCTGTGGTTCAGTACCAGGTCAAAAATAATGGAAATACCACGTTTTTTCGCTTCTGCGATCAGTTCTTCCATATCTTCCATCGTACCGAACATCGGATCGATGGCACAATAATCGGAAATATCATATCCATTATCAACCTGTGGAGATGCACAAACCGGAGAAAGCCAGATTCCATCAATTCCCAGATGTTCCAGATAATCCAGTTTGGAAATGATGCCTCGCAGATCACCGACTCCGCTTCCGGTCGTGTCCCGAAAGCTCTTCGGATAAATCTGATAAAATACAGCAGACTTCCACCAGTCACGTTTGCTTTTATCTAATACTACTTTAGCCATAAACCAACCTCTCTCCTTCTATATTTCGCTTTGTTTCGCAATGTTTAGTATATTATCTTTCCGTTTTTTCGTCAACACCCATTCGTTTGAACCGATTTTTTCGTCATTTATTCTATTTTACATATTGCTCTTTTGTTAATTTTGTACAATTTTATTTTCTAACGAAAAACCACGAAACTTTTATTTTGCAATTCTGAAGACCTTATGATATGATTTAAACAGCAGACTGTTATGAATACTTTTATCATTAAAGGGAGAACACACATATGTTTGAGATTTACAATTCTGCAGATTTTGAAAAAGCATATACTTACACAGGTACAGACCTTGGAGCTGCATGGTCTCTTGATCAGACCGCCTTCCGTCTCTGGGCCCCGACAGCCGATTCTGTTATAGTCCGCCTGTATGAAAGCGGCAATCCGGATGCCAGGGATCTTATAGAAGCCATTCCTATGACTCGCGATATTCAGGGTACATGGATCGCCACAAAAAACGGTGATATGAATGGCGTATATTACACTTATCTGGTAAACGTAGACGGACAGGAAGCGGAAGCTTGCGATCCATATGCACGTACTACCGGTATCAATGGCTACCGTGCCATGATCCTGGACCACAGCACCACCAATCCGGAAGGTTGGGATCAGGATAAAGATCCAAACTTTGACAAGCCAATCACAGACGCTGTGATCTACGAACTTCACGTTCGCGACCTGAGCATGAATGAATCTTCCGGAATTCAGAATAAAGGTAAATTTCTTGGACTTGCCGAGACCGGAACCACAACTCCGGACGGTCATTCCACAGGACTTGATTATATTAAAAACTTAGGCGTAACTCATATCCATCTTCTTCCGGTATACGATTATGGATTTACAGACGAGAGCCTCCCGCTCCCGCAGTATAACTGGGGTTACGATCCGGTGAACTTCAATACTCCGGAAGGCTCCTTCTCCACAGATCCTTACCATGGTGAAGTTCGTGTTGCCGAGATGAAGCAGATGATTAAGACTCTCCACGACAACGGACTCAGTGTTGTTATGGATGTGGTGTACAACCACGTTTACGATGGCCAAGAATTCTGTTTCAACAAAATTGTTCCGGGTTACTTCAGCCGTATCAACGCAGAGGGTATCTGGTCCAACGGTTCTGTCTGTGGCAACGATACCGCGTCTGAGCGCAATATGGTCCGCAAATATCTCGTAGACAGTGTTTGCTACTGGGCAGACGAATACCACATCGACGGTTTCCGTTTTGATCTGGTCGGCCTGATCGATGTACAGACCATAAATGAGATCACAACAGAAGTTCACAAGAAACATCCGAACGTAATCTTCTACGGTGAAGGCTGGGATATGCCGACAGAACTGACAAAAGCGGATGTAGCACTTGCAATCCAGCCGAACTCTGCAAACATGCCGGCGTTCTCATTCTTTAACGATACCATCCGCGACCTGCTTCGCGGTAAAATCCAGAGCCACACAGCTCCGGGCTATATCAATGGAGTTCCGGCATCCAAGGAAATCCTGAATGCGTGCTTCATGGGTATGCCAACTTGGGCAGCAGAGCCATACCAGTGCATCAACTACGTTTCCTGCCACGATAACCATACCTTGTTCGACCGCATCGCACTGACTGCACCGTATGCTACAGAAACAGACCGCATCCGCATGAATCGTCTGGCTGCTGCATTCTCCATCCTGTCCCAGGGTGTTCCGTTCTTCCATGCAGGTGAAGAAATGCTCCGCACAAAGCCGGACGGCAATGGTGGTTTCGATGAAAACAGCTATCGTTCCCCGGATGAAGTCAATACGATCCGTTGGGATAACCTTTCCAAACCGGAGCACAGCAAGACCATCGAGTACTATCGCGGTCTGATTGCATTCCGCAAGGCTCACAAAGCGCTTCGCAATCAACTCCGCAAGGACGTTTTCAATTCCGTGCAGATGATCCCGTTCAGAAATCAGCACGTAGTCCTTTACCGAGTACAGGAGGAAGCACAGGATCTCTTCCTGATCTTCAATGCTTCTTTCGAACCTGTTTCCGTAAATCTTCCGGCCGGAAACTGGGACCTTATGATCCACGATGATCTGGCTGGCACAAACGCCCTCGCACAGAAAACCGGCAGTGTAGAAGTCGCTCCGATTTCCGCAACCGTTTTGACCTGTGCAAAATAACTTTGACTCCTCTTTTTTAAATAAAAAGTGCTGCGGAATGATATACCATCATTTCACAGCACTTTTTTCATTATTTGGTTGTATCCAGCTCTTTTTCCCACTGATGAGAGAGACGTCCGAATTTTCTTGTGATCACACGGATATCCTTGTTCAGCTTATCTGTCATTTCTTCCTCTGTAATCCTCCATCTCCAGTTAGTTCCAACGGTAGACGGCTGATTCATTCTCGCCGAGTTATCGTATCCCAGATAATCCTGCATCGGTATGATACACATATCCGCATGGCTTCTCATAACAAGATGAACGATGTTCCGGTAAATTTCCTCATCGGAGGAATGGTAATCGTTTAAGTACTCTCTTGTCATAGCTCTCTCTTCGTCAGAGATATTTTTAAACCAGCCTGTCAGTGTCTCATTATCATGGGTTCCTGTGTAGGCAACACAGTTTCTGTCATAATTGTGCGGGAGATAGTCACTTGCGTTTCCTGTATCTCTTGCATCAAATGCAAACTCCAGAACCTTCATACCCGGAAAACCACTGTCTGCTACCAGCTGTTTTACTGTGTCAGTCATGTAGCCAAGATCTTCCGCGATCACAGCACGCTCTCCCAGGACTTCCTTCATACGGTTGAACAGGCTCATACCCGGTCCTTTTTCCCAGTGACCGCCCTTCGCAGTCTCTGCGCCATATGGAATGGAGAAATACTCGTCAAAGCCGCGGAAATGGTCGATTCGTACCACATCGTACATGTTGAAGCAGTACCAGAGTCTGGACATCCACCACGCATATCCTGTGCTTCTGTGGTAATCCCAGCGGTAAAGTGGATTGCCCCAGAGCTGTCCAATGGCCGAGAATCCATCCGGCGGACAGCCTGCGATCGCAAGCGGAACATTGTTTTCATCTAACTGGAACAGTTCCGGATTTGCCCACGCGTCAGCACTGTCCATAGCAACGTAGATCGGAATGTCTCCGATGATCTGCACGCCCCTGCTGTTCGCATAAGCCTTTAATGCGCTCCACTGCTGTGTAAACTTGAACTGTAAATACTGCTGGAACTCAATATCAAAATAGAGTTCTTCGCGATAATAATCCATCGAATATCCGTAGCGGAAACGAATATCTTCCGGCCACTCGGTCCATGTTTTTCCTTCAAAACGATCTTTCAGTGCCATGAACAGGGCATAATCAGACAGCCACCAGTTATTGTCTTCCAGAAACTTCTGATAATCCGGATTCAGGCTGATATTGCTGCGCTCATATGCCTTTCTTAAAAGTGGATAACGATTATAATATAGTTTTTCATAATCAATATCTTTTACATCTGCTCCAAAATCTGCACTGTCACACTCTTCTTTCGAAAGAACACCTTCTTTGATCAACTCTTCCAGATCGATAAAATACGGATTTCCTGCGAATGTGGAGAAGGACTGGTACGGGGAATCTCCGTAGCTGGTAGGTCCCAATGGCAGGATCTGCCAGTAGGATTGACCTGCATCCTTCAGCCAGTCAACAAAACGATATGCTTCTTTCGAAAAACAGCCGATACCATATGGAGACGGTAAGCTTGTAATCGAAAGCAAAATGCCAGCCGCTCTGTTCATTTTTAATCCCTCCGATGATTCGAATTGTTTATTTCGTTTCAGTTTCTTCTGCCGGCAGTTCAATCTCGATAAACTCAACTTCGATCTCGTCATCTGCCTCTTCTGCTGCCTCAAGTGCATTCAGGGCATCCCAGTTTGCACGGCCATAACGTTTTGTCATTGCAAGAATCTCATCACACAATGTCTC
>JAZTZT010000130.1:0-16321 GCA_045637605.1 Pilosibacter sp. | reverse complement strand
AGAAAAGGCTCCGCTGATCGGTACCTATTCTGTATCGAAAGAAGCTTTACTTGCAGCTAAAACTCCTGAGGCTTCCGCAAATGCTGTTACATTGATTCCGGAAGCCGTTCAAAATGCGGCTGCACAGGCAAATGAAACTACGACTACTGCAACAGAAGAAATCCCGGCAGACAAGATCGCTTTGGGACCGGGCTACATGGCTAGCGAAGAGGAAGCCGTTTCTCCTTCTACCGGCAAGACAACAGCAAAGAAATCATCTTCTGCTGATAAATCAAGTGCAGAACCAGCACCGGCTGCTCCAAAAAAAGAGCTTGCAGAGCCAGGTGAATATCTTGGTGAGTTCAAAGCAACCGGTTACTGCAACTGTCAAAAATGCTCCGGCGGCTATACAAAAACTTACTCCGGTACGATCCCGAAAGCAAACCATACACTTTCCGCTGATCTGAACGTGTTCCCGATTGGCACAAAACTTGTCATCGATGGTATCACTTACACTGTTGAGGACAAAGGAAGCAGTGTAAATGGCAAAAAAGTGGATATTTTCTTCGCAACTCACGCCGAAGCTCTCGCATTCGGTACACAGACAGTGGATGTGTATGCTGCAAAATAATCCGATCATTTTTTAACAAAACAAAATCCCCCACTTCAGGCTAAGAAATCCACGAAATAGCCCTGTTTTGGGGGATTTTTATGTGTTTTTTCCCACTTTTCGCCTTTTCTTTTCGTTAAACCCTTGACAAATACGTTTTTTCATGGTAAAAAACTACTTGTTTCCAAGTTGTTACATTTTTGTTACAAATCAATCATACTTTTTTAATAGTTTAAAACTTGGAAACGGAAAGGATATTTTTATCATGAAAAAAACAAGACTACTGGCTGCCACTTTACTGGTAATGCTTTTCACTATGTTAAATGCAGCCTGCGCCTTCGCGAATACGACACTCAACGGTCACCTGGACAGCATTGAGGGAAATGCTGTTGCCGGCTGGTTCTGGGATTCCGCTAATCCGGAAGCTTCTCATACCATTACTGTCACAGTAACAGACAATGCTACCGGCGAAGTTGTTGCCACAGAGACAAAAGAGGCAAACGAATATCGTGCTGACCTCGAAGCTGCTGAGATCGGTACCGGTAACTACGGTTTCCACGTTGGAATCGAATGGGAGGCCCTTCCGGAAGCTCACTATACTGTAACCCTCTCCTGCGGCGATGTAACAATCCCTCAGACATTATCCTATTCAACAGCTACTGCTGCTGTACATGGCAATCTGATCCCGCTCGGAACATTTAAGACAACTGCTTATTGTCCGTGCTACCAGTGCTCTGAAGGTTGGGGACGCCAGACCAGCTCCGGTGCTCTCGCAACAGCAAACCATACCGTAGCAGTTGACAGACGTGTCATCCCGATGGGAACAAGACTTTTGATCAACGGTAAAGAGTATGTTGCACAGGACGTTGGCGGCGGTGTAAAGGGCAACCACATTGATATTTATTTTAATACACACGGTGAGACAAGAGAACACGGTGTAAGAAACGCAGAAGTGTTCATCATCCAGTCTTAATAGAATTGCATAAGATATGAAAAGGGGTATCGAAAAATCGATACCCCTTCTTTTATGTTCATTGATTAAACAGTCTGTCCTTTTGCTACGTATACCGGGAAGCTGTCTGTTCCGTGAAGCTCCTGAGCTACAGAAACCTTTACGTTCTTATCTGTAATTACATACTCAAGATTTGCGCCGCACTCAACAACGGTATCCTGCATCAGAACGCAGTTCTTAACTTTTGCACCCTTCTCAATTTTAACGCCACGGAAAAGAATGCAGTTCTCAACGATACCCTCGATCACGCAACCGTCAGCAACGAGAGAGTTTTTACCCTTCGCACCGGAGATGTATCTTGTCGGGTTGTCATCACGAACTTTTGTATAGATCGGATTACCTGCGAATAAACCATCCAGGTTCTCATCCTTTAAGAGCTTCATGTTCTCGTCGAAGTAGCTCTTCATATCGCAGATTCTTGCCTTGTATCCATTGTACTCGTAACCCTGAATGTTGAATTTATCAGTGTTCGGAGCAAGGATATCACGCTCGAAGTATACATAACCACGAACAAAAGCAGCTGTGATCTCTTTGATCAGGAACTCTCTGTCAATGATGTAGATGTTCATGGAAAGGTTCTGAACACCCTTCTCCTCAGAGTTGATGTAAATCTTATTGACACGGTTTCCATCCATTCTGAATGTGAAGTATAAGTTGCTGAAATCCTGATTCTTGATCATTGATTCCGGAATTTCTTCCTTTGCATAAGCAACTGTTACGTCAGCACCGCTTGCAATATGAGCATCTAACATTGCCTTGAAATCAAAGTTTACAGCAATGTTGGAATCTGCTAAGATTACGTATTTCTCTTTCTGATCTTTCAGAGTCGGAAGAATACTTGCAAGACCATCAACACGACCTGCATAAACTTTCATACCCTTCTCAGAGTACGGCGGGTAAATGCTTAAGCCACCATTCTTACGTGTAAGATCCCACTCACGACCGGAACCAAGGTGGTCCATAAGAGAATGGTAATTGTTACGAACAAGAATGGAGATGTTGTCGATTCCGCTTGTAACCATGCTGGATAAAATGAAGTCTACCATACGATAACGACCTGCAAACGGGATAGATGCCATAAGACGATCATTAACTAACTCCGGAACATAGCTATCATAAGCGTTTGGGAAAATAATACCAAGAGCATTTGCGTTGGAGTTTACCATTGTTCTTCACCACCTTCTACGTTTTTGCTAACCATTGCATTCGGACCAATCTTTGCGTTCGGACCAACTACAACGCCAGGACCTACAGTAGCAACACCCTTCTCGTCTGCTGTCGGCATAGCACCAACGATCGCGTTTTCGCCGATCACTACATTTTCAGCAACGATACAGTGTTTTACAACAGCGCCTGCTTTGATCACAGCGCCGCCCATAACAACAGCATCCTCAACCTCTGCACCCTCTTCAACCTTAACGCCGGCGAAAAGAATGGAGTGTTTTACGTTACCGTCAACACGGCAACCATCTGTGATCATGGAGTTCTCTACAGTAGCATTAGCACCAATCTTGTGTCCTGTCATACCGGAGTTGCGGGTGTAGATCTTCCAGTTCTCATCGAACAGGTCGATACCGGAGTTCTCCGGATCCATAACTTCCATATTAGCTTCCCAAAGGGAAGAAATTGTTCCTACATCTTTCCAGTATCCATCAAAGTGGTACGCATACATGTTGCGGCCGTCTTTTAACAGATTCGGGATAATGTTGTTACCAAAGTCATTCTCAGAATTCGGATCTGCCTCATCCTCTTCCAGATATTTCTTAAGAATATCCCAGTTGAAGATATAGATACCCATGGAAGCCAGATTAGACTTCGGATTCTTCGGTTTTTCCTGGAACTCAGTAATCTTGTCATTCTCGTCAGCTACCATAAGACCGAAACGAGATGCCTCTTCCCACGGAACTTCCATAACTGCAACGGAGAATTCAGCATTTTTCTCTTTGTGGAAACGTAAGAAATCACTGTAATCCTGTTTACAAATCTGGTCGCCGGAAAGAATAATTACGTATTCCGGATCATAGCGCTCAATAAACGGAATGTTCTGGTAAATCGCATTGGCTGTACCCTTGTACCAGTCAGAACCGGAAGCCTTCTGGTACGGCGGAAGCACATGAACGCCACCATAGAGACGGTCAAGGTCCCACGGCTGTCCGTTTCCGATGTACTCATTTAAAACCATCGGCTGGTACTGTGTAAGAATACCTACTGTGTCGATACCGGAGTTTACGCAGTTAGAAAGCGGGAAATCGATAATACGATACTTTCCGCCAAAAGGAACTGCAGGTTTCGCTAACTTCTGTGTCAGAGCGTAAAGACGGGATCCCTGACCACCAGCAAGCAGCATCGCAATCATTTCTTTTGCCATAATATCTCCTCCTGAATATTTTTCAAATCGGTTAGTTGAATTTTACCACATTTTTTTCAAATTCGATACCCTTTTTGTGTAAAATATTTAATTTTTTACTATTTATTTTGTAAAAAACAAGCCATAATATAGTTACTGACATCCATACCGAATTCTGTCAATCGAAAGTGATCGCCATCTTTTTCGTCAATTTCCGCACCGCCTTCATGGATCAACCGTTCGAAAAGTCCCGGATAAACAGACTCTGCAGTCATCCCAAACTTCTCTTCAAACCCTTTTATGGACACACCTTTTACCAAGCGAAGTCCTACAAAGAAATATTCCTCCTGCATATCCTGCTCAGAAAGTACGATCTCGTCAAACCGTTTTCCCGGTTCCTGCTGAAGATATTCCTCCAGATCACTGTTATTGCAGAAGCGACAGCCGTCCATGTAAGAAGACGCCCCAAGCCCCAAGCCTAAGTACGGGACTCCGGTCCAGTAGCCCACGTTATGTCTGCACTCTCTTCCCGGCTTCGCATAGTTCGAAATCTCATAGCGCTCATATCCCATGTCTTTCAGGATTGCTTTCGTTCTATGATACATTTCACGTTCAGAATCCTCATCCGGTAAAATGCCTTCACCGCGCTCTTCTCCATATTTCTCATAAAATGGAGTTCCCTCTTCAATGATCAGACTATATGCGGAAATATGCTCCGGTTCCAGTTTTGCCACTCGAGTCAGCGTTTCTTCCCAGCTTTCCACCGTCTGACCCGGAAGTGCAGACATCAAGTCCACATTAATATTGTCAAAGCCACAGATTCTGGCCATTTGATAACTCTCTAAAAATTCCTCATATGTGTGAATCCTGCCTAACAGCTGCAGTTCTTTTGATTCCGCGGACTGCAGACCAAAACTGATTCGGTTGATCCCGACATTTTTATACGCACGAAGCTTTTCTTCCGTTACCGTACCCGGATTAGCTTCAATGGATATCTCCGCTGTTTCTTCTATATAAAAAGAATCTCGTACTGCCTGTATGATCGCGGTCATCTGCTCTGCTTCTAGTATCGACGGAGTTCCACCTCCAATAAATATAGAAGAAATCGCTCTGTTCGGATATTGTTTTCCCGCCCACCGTATTTCTTCCATCAATTTTTTCACATATTGCTGTATAACTTCTTTCGTTTGTGGAAAAGAAAGGAAATCGCAATACGCACATTTTCTGACACAAAACGGGATGTGAATGTATAATTCCATGTTCTTCACTCCTTGATTTAAAAGAAGGGTGCTGCGAACACAGCACCCTTTTGTTTAGCGAGAAACGCGAACTCCGCTGCGCTCCGTTTGCGTAGCGGCCAGCTTCGCTGTCCTTTACTCCTCATCTAATTTCAGTACGCTCATGAAGGCCTTCTGCGGAATTTCCACATTACCTACCTGACGCATACGTTTCTTACCTTCCTTCTGTTTCTCAAGAAGTTTCTTCTTACGAGTGATATCACCACCGTAACACTTCGCAAGTACGTCCTTACGAACGGCCTTAACAGTTTCACGGGCAATGATCTTTCCGCCGACTGCTGCCTGGATCGGGATCTCAAACAGATGTCTCGGGATTTCATCTTTTAACTTCTCGCACATTCTTCTTCCACGGTCATAAGCGTTTCCGGAAAATACGATGAAGGAAAGTGCATCGACTTCTTCACGGTTGATGAGAATATCCAGTTTCACAAGTTCAGATCTCTCGTAGCCCTTCAGCTCATAATCGAAGGACGCGTAACCTCTGGATCTGGATTTCAGTGCGTCGAAGAAGTCATAAATAATTTCGTTTAACGGAAGTTCATACTTGAGCAATGCTCTTGTAGACTCCATATATTCCATGCCAAGGTAAACGCCACGGCGCTCCTGACAAAGCTGCATAATAGCACCAACGAACTCGGTTGTAACCATGATCTCGGCAGTTACGATCGGCTCTTCCATATAGTCGATCTCAGCCGGATCCGGCATGTTGGTCGGGTTTGTGAGCGCGATCATCTCGCCATTGGTCTTATGGATTCGGTAAACTACGCTCGGTGCAGTTGTTACGAGGTCCAGATTGTACTCACGCTCCAAACGCTCCTGAATGATCTCCAGATGGAGAAGTCCAAGGAAACCACAGCGGAAACCGAAACCTAATGCAACAGATGTCTCCGGCTCGAAGAACAGGGACGCATCGTTTAGCTGTAATTTCTCAAGGGCGTCACGAAGCTCCGGATATTTCGCGCCATCTGCCGGATAAAGTCCACAGTATACCATGGAAGTTACTTTTTTGTAACCCGGAAGCGGAGCTGCGCACGGTGTCTGACGGTTGGTAATGGTGTCACCTACACGTGTATCTTTTACATTTTTAATGCTGGCTGTCAGGTAGCCAACCATACCTGCAGACAGTTCATCACACGGGAAGAACTGACCTGCACCGAAGGTACCAACTTCTACTACATCATAAGTAGCACCGGTAGCCATCATCTTGATCGGAGTACCTTTTCTGATCGTACCTTCTTTTACTCGGAAGAATACGATAACACCACGGTACGGATCGTAAAGAGAGTCGAAGATCAGCGCCTGAAGCGGTGCCTCCGGGTCTCCTTCCGGAGCCGGAATGCGTTCTACAACTGCCTCCAGTACGTCTTCGATATTTAAACCATTTTTTGCGGAGATCTTCGGAGCATCGTGAGCTTCAAGGCCAATCACATCCTCGATCTCGTTGGCAACGCGTTCCGGGTCTGCACTCGGAAGATCGATCTTGTTGATAACCGGGAATACTTCCAGGTTATGATCCAGCGCCAGATATACGTTTGCCAGAGTCTGTGCCTCGATACCCTGAGCCGCGTCTACAACCAAGATTGCGCCGTCACAGGCTGCAAGGCTTCTGGAAACCTCATAGTTAAAGTCTACGTGGCCAGGGGTGTCAATTAAGTTAAAGATATATTCTTCTCCGTCCTTTGCGCGGTATACGGTACGAACCGCCTGGGACTTGATGGTAATTCCACGTTCGCGCTCCAGGTCCATATTGTCCAGGACCTGAGACTGCATTTCGCGGCTGGTCAAAAGGCCTGTATGCTCAATAATACGGTCTGCCAGTGTTGATTTGCCATGGTCGATATGGGCAATGATACAAAAATTCCTGATTTTTTCCTGGGAATACTCTGCCATTTATGTTCCTCTCTTCTATAAGATATCTTCTATTGTAATCTATCTTTCAATATAACATTATTTTAGTCTGTGTGCAAGCAGTTTCCCATACTCGGAAGGGCGGATTCTCACAAACAAAATTTGACATTATCTGTATTTAGGATTAAACTATAAGAAGTGAGACAATTTCATTCAGGGGGATATTTCATGAGTAATATCAAAAAATCGAAAACTCTCGATATGACCGAAGGAAATATTGCGAAGCTGTTGATCACCTTTGCGATCCCGCTCCTTCTCGGTAATATTTTCCAGTATCTGTACAATACCGTGGACAGCCTGGTGGTTGGCAACTTCGTCGGAAAAGAAGCTCTGGCAGCGGTTGGTTCCACTACTTATATCATCAATACACTGGTTATGTTTTTTGGCGGTATTTCTGTCGGTGCCAGTGTTATCATCAGCCGCTATTTCGGCGCTCATGATGATGAGACCTTACATCGGGCAATCGAAACAACCATGGCTCTTACCTTCATCGGAAGTGTCCTCTGTACTGTGGCCGGTATTGCACTGTCCCCACTCCTCTTGAGATTTATGGATACTCCGGAAGACGTACTTCCGTCTTCTTCTGTATATTTGAGAATTTACTTTGGCGGTATCACAGGACTGATGGTATATAATATGGGAGCCGGTATTCTCCGTGCGGTCGGTGATACGAAACGCCCGTTATACTTCCTGATCTTCTCCAGTATTATGAATATTGTTCTGGATTTACTGTTTGTTGTTGTGTTTGACCTTGGTATTGCAGGTGTCGCATACGCAACCGTAGTTGCTCAGATGGTTTCTGCGATCCTGGTCCTGTTGTTACTGACAAATACAAAAGAAAAATACCGTCTCGTCTGGAAAGATCTCCATGTGGATATGCAGCTGACAAAAGAAATCCTTTCCGTCGGTTTTCCGGTTGGTCTCCAGCAGGCAATTACTTCTTTCTCAAACGTGTATGTACAGTCCTATATCAACAGTTTCGGATCTGCAGGTATGGCAGGATGGAGTAGTTTTACAAAGATTGATAGTTTCCTGGCTCTTCCACTTTCCAGTATCGCCCAGGCGATCACGACCTTCACGGGCCAGAACATTGGTGCAAAGAACCTGGACCGTGTGAAAGCCGGTGTTAAGACAGCATTAAAGATCTCCTTCCCGTTGATCTTTGTTATGGCTTGCTTCCTGCACGTATTTGCTCCACAGCTCGTATCCCTGTTCAACCGTGATCCGGAAGTTGTTTACTATGGAACACTGTTTATGAGACTCTGTGTTATGGTCGTTCCGGTTACATGCCTGACACAGATCTTCTCCGGAACCATGCGCGGTGCCGGAAGTGCAAAGATCCCGATGTACATCATGCTGACATCCTATGTAGTATTCCGTCAGATTTATCTGTTCATTATGAGCAACCTTGCACACAGCCCGTACACCATCGGATTCGGTTATCCGGCCGGTTGGATCCTCTGTGCGTTACTGACAACCCTTGCATACAAATTCAGCGGTTGGGAAAAACGTGCGCTCAAATAGTTCTAACACAATCGCCGGAGATACCTCCGGCGATTCTTATTAATAATTAAAGGAGGTATTCCCATGAGTCAAAAACCTGCAAAATCCAAATCCATGGATATGACAGAGGGTTCCATCGTCAAACTGTTAATTGCATTTTCTATTCCACTGCTTATGGGAAACATCTTCCAACAGCTTTACAATACGGTAGACAGTCTGGTGGTTGGAAACTTTGTCGGCAAGGAGGCGCTCGCCGCAGTTGGCTCCACGACTTCCATTATCAACACCATGATCAACCTCTTTAACGGAATTTCCATTGGTGCAAGTGTTGTTATCAGCCGATACTTTGGAGCTCACAACCGTGAAATGCTCCACAAATCCATTGAAACTACAATGGCACTGACGTTCCTTGGCGGTATCCTCTGCACAATTGCCGGAATTACGTTGTCTCCTTATTTACTGAAGTTCATGGACACTCCCGCAGATGTGCTTCCGTCCTCTTCCATTTATTTAAAAATATACTTTTCCGGTATTTCCGGATTGATGGTCTATAATATGGGCTCCGGCATTTTGCGAGCTGTCGGAGATACCAAACGTCCGCTATATTTCCTTATTTTTTCCAGTATTACAAACATTGTTCTGGATCTGATATTCGTAATTGTATTTGATATGGGAGTCGCAGGTGTTGCCTATGCGACGATCATCTCCCAGTTCTTATCTGCAGTACTCGTTATGATCCTGCTTACTAAGACAAGTGAGATCTATCAATTCATCTGGAAAGATCTGCATATCGATCGCCCACTGACCGGTGAAATCCTCTCCATTGGTTTTCCTGTCGGGTTCCAGCAGGCAATCACTGCATTTTCCAATGTATATGTTCAGTCTTATATCAACGGTTTCGGTTCCGGTGCAATGGCCGGTTGGAGCAGTTTCCTCAAGATCGACAGTTTTATGTCGCTTCCGATTCAGAGCCTCGCTCAGGCAGGTACAACTTTTTCCAGCCAAAACATCGGTGCAAAGAATATTTCTCGTGTAAAAGAAGGTGTCAAAACCGCCTTGGTTATCGGTCTTCCGGTCGTGTTCCTGATGGCAAGTGTACTGTTTTTTCTGGCTCCCAATCTGATTTCTTTCTTTAATCAGGATCTTGAGGTCGTACATTACGGAACGCTGTTCATGAGGCTTAATGTCTTTTTCCGTCTGTTCATGTGTGTGATTCAAATTCTTGCCGGTACCATGCGCGGTGCAGGATGTGCAAAGACACCTATGTACATATTTATGTTTTCGTATATTGCTTTCCGACAGTTTTATCTATTTATCATGAGCCAGATCGCGTATAATCCGTACACTATGGGCTTTGGATATGCTGCCGGTTGGATCATGGCCGCTGTTCTTCTCATTCCTGCTTACAAATTCAGCGGTTGGGAAAAGAAAATGCTCGAGAAGAAGTAATACATCCATAAATTAATCCAAAAAGGAGGATCCCTATATGAGTCAAAAGCCTGCAAAATCCAGATCCATGGATATGACAGAAGGTTCCATCGTTAAACTGTTAATTGCATTTTCTATTCCACTGCTTATGGGAAACATCTTCCAGCAGCTTTACAATACGGTAGACAGTCTGGTCGTTGGAAACTTCGTCGGTAAAGAAGCACTTGCAGCAGTTGGTTCCACAGGTCCGGTGATCAACACGCTGATCACCTTCTTCGGAGGTCTCTCCCTTGGCGCCACCGTTATTATCAGCCGCTTCTTTGGCGCTCATGATGATGAAAAGCTGCATTCGGCAATTGAGACGACCATGGCTCTTACTTTCATCAGCGGTATTATCTGCACGATTCTGGGCACCTACGCGGCTCCGTGGCTGCTCCGTTTTATGGATACTCCTGAAGATGTTATGCCGGAGGCGTCTGCCTATCTGCGTATTTATTTCGCCGGCGTTTTCGGATTGCTTCTTTATAATATCGGAAGTGGTATCCTCCGTGCAGTCGGTGATACAAAACGTCCGCTGTATTTCCTGATCTTTTCCAGTATCATGAACATCGTTTTGGATCTGGTATTTGTTATCGTCTTCGATATGGGAATCGCCGGTGTTGCTTATGCAACCATCATTTCCCAGTTTGTATCCGCGATCCTGATCTTGATCCTGCTGACAAAGACAAAAGAAAACTATCGCTTCGTCTGGAAAGACCTACATATCAACTTGCCGCTGGTTCGACAGATCTGTTCCATCGGTATGCCGGCCGGACTGCAGCAGGCGATCACATCCTTCTCCAACGTTTATGTACAATCTTACATCAATGGCTTTGGCTCCGGATGTATGGCCGGCTGGAGCAGCTACTCCAAGATCGATATGTTTGTCATGCTTCCGATGATGAGTATTGCCCAGGCGATCACAACTTTCGCCAGCCAGAATATCGGTGCAGGCAATCTGGACCGTGCAAAAAAAGGTACCAAAACAGCGATGATCATGTCCGTTGGAATCGCATTCACCATCGCGAGCCTTCTTTGGATCTTTGCTCCACAGTTTTCAAAGCTGTTCAGCCAGGAGGAAGATGTAGTCTACTACTGTATCCTGTTCCTTAGACAGAATATCTTCTTCTTTGTGACCAGTGCAGTTACCCAGGTATATTCCGGAACGCTCCGCGGTGCAGGAAACTCCAAAACACCAATGATCTTGATGCTGATCTCCTATGTAGCATTCCGTCAGGTTTATCTCTTTATCGTGAAGCAAGTATGCTACACACCGAGTCTTGTGGGCTTCGGATATCCGGCCGGCTGGATGTTATGTGCCCTTCTCACAACCCTGTACTACTGGTTCAGCGGCTGGGATAAAAAATTAAAACTTAAAAACTAATCTTTATCTTCCATCCAGAACCTGGCATATCAATTCTGCCAATGGTTCCATGGCATTTAAGGCCTCCGCATACGTGTTTGTCTGGGCTCCGACCTCGATCAGAGCCGTCCTCGCCCGGACATGCTGGTTATAGCGGAGGCCTTTTAAATAGATTTTTCTGGTCAGTCCCGGGTATTGCTCCGAAGCCTTCATCTGCATCTGAAAACTAAAAGCCAGATTTTCTTCTCTGTTGGGATTCGGAAGATATTCGATCGGTCCGTCCGGTGTCTGAGATATCCCATTAAAGAACATAATACGGGCAGTTGGTTTCCCATTCACTTCCGTAACCAGATACGTCCCTTCCTCCACTCCGTCCCGATGCAGGTCTAACACAACCTGGATGGATGGATTTTCCTGTAGGATTCCCTGAATTCCATCCAACGCATACGTGTACGCCTGGCTTCGGTCCAATTTCCCATCCTTCACATCGTACACCGTTGTGTCGTGAATGACGTAATACCCCTGTCCTTCCAGCAATTCCGCAAGATAAGCCCCAACTCCCACAATAGTCGCATCTTTCCTCTGCGGATAATCTGCAAACGTCTCCTGAGAATGCGTGTGATAGATTAAAATCTGAGGCTTCTCCTCCTGTTTTATTGAAAGATCCATATTTAAAAATGTATCTGCATTGAGCAGAGACCCATCTGCAGTCGTGGATGGATGAATGACATAAAATTCCTTTATCAAATAATCATCGTCTGCCAGTTTCTCACGAATGATCGATGAGCCGGAAGTTTTCATTGTAATCTGTTCTGCAATGGGCGGAGAAGAATTTTCCTTTAAAATCTTTGCCTCCCATGCATTGGCCATGACTCTCTCATAAGCCGGATCTTCTCCCTGTTCATAGTCCCTCGGAAGCTGATCCAGATAATCCAACACCTCCGGTTTGGGTAAAAAATAACTGCTGATCGCGGTTCCTTCCAATCGTATGTCTGGAATCCAACGTTTTATCACAGCATCAGCAGCATATACTCCGTATTGGAAATAAAGTCCATCCATCTTTTCTGTGATTACCTCATGGTTCCCCCAAAAGATCCCAATCGCTGCAAACAAACCTGTGATTCCCAGAATCATTGGACGTTTTCTCCTAAAGTTCCATTTGAAATAAGCCCATCTTCGCCCCATTCTGCCCTCACAGACCATAGTTTCCTACAGTTTATGAGAATTTCCAGGCTTCTATCACCGAAACAATGCTTCATGGATTGCTTCCGAGATCGTGTAGCTGAGCATTTCTACCCGTTCATCAATATCGTGTGGAGTCACATACATGGGACCAAACTCTGGTTCTGAAATCTCTATCACCGTCGGAACCCCCAGAGCCAGAACAGGTATTCCAAGCACATCCTCAGTGAGAGAATTTCTGTGATTTCCCACTCCGGATCCCGGATGGATCCCCGTATCTGCAAGTTGAATTGTTACTCCGAGCCTCTGTACACTGCGCGCAGCCAGAGCATCCACTACGATCAACACACCCGGTCGTGTTTCCTTTATGACCCCTTTGATGATCTCAGCAGTTTCCATTCCGGTCCGAGCCATCACTCCCGGTGTCAGTCCGCTGAGGATCGGATACCTATGCTTTTCACAAAATTCTTTTCCATATTCCAAAGCCAACTGTCTTGTAACCTGCAAATGCTCCAGAACTTTCGGTCCCAATGCATCCGGTGTTGCATCCTGATTCCCCAATCCTACCACCAGGATTGGAGTATTTTCTACATGATGCAGTTTCAAAAGTTCCAGAATCTGTTCTGCAAGAGAAGTCGTCACTTCTTTGTGAAAATCGTCATCTTTTTCCGCCAGCTTTGGCGCCTCCAAGGTAAGATATCTCCCCACAGGCTTCCCCATGGCAACCGCACCTTCCTCATTTTTTATAATGACCTGACTAATCCGAATCCCTTCTTGTTCCTGATTCCACTCATGAACTTCAATCCCCTGGATTTCCACATGATCTTCCTGAAATCGCTCTTGCTCTTCTAAGGCCAGGTCTGTTCGGACACCAAACCATTTCTTGTCATTTTCTATCATAATTTTCCTCATTTAAGACTTATTTTTATTAATAATTTTCGCCAAAAAAAGAAGAATTATGTATTGACATCAAACGAATTATTCGCTAAAATATAACAGTATGTTTACATTGAACTGTCCGTGTCCAGACTTTGATGCAAAACAAACAGAGAATATTTTTTAATTATAATGGAGGTGCACAGATTGGCTAACATCAAATCTGCAAAAAAGAGAATCTTAGTTGCTGAGACTAAGGCTGCTAGAAACAAAGCTATCAGATCTAAAGTTAAAACTTATGTTAAGAAAGTAGAGGCTGCTATCACAGCTGGCGATAAGGCTGCTGCTCAGGCTGCTCTCGTTGCTGCTACAAGCGAAATCGACAAGGCTACTACAAAGGGCGTTTTCCATAAGAATACTGCTTCCAGAAAAGTATCCCGTTTGTCCAAAGCTGTAAACGCAATGGCTTAATTTAAAAGACTGGAACGATTTACAAGAATAAATATAAAAAAGCTTTTCCGAAAGGTGTGTCGGAAAAGCTTTTTTATTTTCTATTAAACTTCTAATATTTTCTCGCGATCAACAGCTCCACTGCCATTCGATCCCCCAGTCGACCGGTCTTTACCGCTTCTTCCGATTCCACGCAAAGTTCTACATAGGAAAGAATCTGTTCCTTTGAAAATACCTTTGCCTGAGTGACCAGTTTTCCTGCTGCAAACGGCGGAACTTTTAATTTGGAAGCTACCGCTCCCTTATCATTTCCCTGGGCAACAAGCTCTTTTACTTGCAACAGCTGGTTGAACTGTCTGGCGATCAAAAATAGGATTCGCATCGGCGGCTCTTTTAATGTCAGAAGATCTTCATATAGATCCAGTGCTTTTTTTGTATTTCCTGCTACGATCGCAGAAACCATCTCAAAAATCCGGTTGGTCACATGAACAGTACCGATGGCCTCTACGTCTTCTTTTGTGATCACCTCACGTCCCATGGTATAACAGATCAGCTTTTCTATCTCTGTCCGGATATTTTCCATATCGTCACCGGTCCGTTCTAAAAAGTATTCCATGACTGGTTTGGTAATCTTTTTGCCGTCTTTCGTCAGAATGCCTGCGGCCCACTGCATAAGCTGTGCGGAATCCTGCTTATTTAACTCCGCAACGTGACCCAAGTCTTTGACTTTCTTATATAACTTGCTCCGTTTATCTACTTCGCTCTCACAGAAGATCAGACAAGTTGTGTCAGGCATCTGCGGAAGATAGGAAACAAGCTCTTCCGGAGCGCTCTTAAAAAATCCACTACTGTCTATAAGGATCAAACGTCGATCTGCAAAGAAAGGCATCGTATCCGCCAGACTGATGATCTCTTTTACATCCGGGTTCTTACCTTCGAAATAGTTAAAATTCATTGTATCGTCGCCGGAAATAGCCTCTCTCATCCGTTTTTTATAACTTCCCACAAGAAAAGGTTCATCTCCACAGAGAAGGTATACGGATCTAAAACTCTTCTCTTTGATATCTTTATTTAATGTCTGCACAAACTTTCCTCCATCTGCACATATTCGAAATCGTTACGATTGCGTATCGGTACCATACCGGACTCCGGTCACTGTCTGCTCAATAATACTTCGCATCACCATTTCATTCAGCTGACCAGACGCATACCCGAAAATATTTCCCTCTGCATCGATCATAAATGTGGTTGGAAATGAGTAAATGCCATACTGCATGAAAACTTCTGCAGTCGTATCCATGACAACCGGATATGTGTAACCATTCTCTTCCAGAAAGGCGATGATCTCCTCCTCGCTTCCTTCCTGACCATAATTAGGGGCTGCAATTCCCAATATAATGACCGACGGATCTTCTTCTGTCTGATATTCCTCATAAAGATTCTGGATGTCCGGCATTTCGTTTCTGCACGGAGGACACCAGGTACCCCAGAAATTTAAAAATACGGTCTTTCCTTTATACTCTGAAAGAGTGTGTGTATTACCAAACTGATCGTGAAGAGTAAAATCGATCGCCGGGATCGTATCTGCTTTTGTCGATTCATTTTTCGCATCTTCTGTCTCAGAAGATTCTGTTTCTATCGCTTCCTCTGTGGATGGAACCACGGTTTCCTGCTCAACAGATAGGGAAGCATCTGACATGTATCCCGTCACGGTATTCATCATTCCGGTAAACATCATGATACCGATCAGGATCATCAAAATTGCACCGGCTTTTACTGTATAGGCCACCACATTTCCGTGCTTTTTTAAGAAATCCAATACCGATGTGGTAAAAAGACCGACCATTAAAAATGGAAGCACAAATCCAAGTGTATAAACGCCAATCAGGAAGAATCCCTTTGCTTTTGTAGCCGCAGAAGCTGCCATCAATAAAACACTGGCCAGAGTCGGACCTACGCAAGGCGTCCAGGCAAAGCTGAATGTAAAACCTAAAAGCATTGCAGTGACCGGAGACATGGCCAAAACATTGATCGAGAGTGGCAGGCGTCGTTCTCTGGAAAGCACCTCTGAGGTACCAAACACCCCCAGCTGATACAGTCCGATCAAAACAACCAGAATACCGCCGCCTCTGCTAAACAAGGTCTGGTTCTTACTAAAAAATCCTCCAAGAGTCGATACTCCCAATCCCAAGAGAAAAAAAGCAAAACTGACGCCGATCACAAAACAGATGGTATGCACCATGACTTTTTTCTGATCATAGTACATTCTCCCGTCTTCTCCACGTTTTCCAGTTCCACCGGACAAATATCCGATATATAAAGGAAG